>QKCP01000005.1 GCA_003246855.1 Ilyobacter polytropus | reverse complement strand
TAATCACTATTTAATATCCTTCACTGCCTCTTTTATTTGTTTCTCCATTTGTTCTAGAGCTTCTTCCACACTCTGTTCCCCCTCGATGAGCTTTGAGACTTCAAGCTGTATAATATCTGAAATTTGTAGATAAAAAGGGGATACTGGCCTTGGAACTGTTGTATTGATGGCCTTTAAAAAATCAGGGTTCTCAAAATAAGGATTCGCCTTTAGGACATCCAAATCTCTGTAAAGTGGGGCATAGGCAGGAAGCAGCCCCCATGATATAGCTTGAATTTTTTGCCCTTGAGGCCCTGCGAGAAATTTTACAAATTCCCAAGCTTCGTCAGGGTGTTTTGTGTTCCTGTTTACCATAGCCACCCAGCCTCCAAGAGTAGAGGCCGCCATTGCGTCACCCTTTGGCAAGGGAGCTATCCCTACATTTTCTCTTATTCTGTAGTTGTCTTTAACTGCCCATATATAGGGCCAGCTCCTCAAAAATACGGATTTCCCGCTTAGAAAACTATACTCAGATTCTCCTTCCCTGTATATCTTGATATCCTTTGGGACATAATCGGAATTTACTATTTCAGCAAATTTTTTCAAACCTTTTGCAGCTTGCGGGCTGTTTATCACCACGTTCCCCTTCTCATCTATAACCTGCCCTCCGTAGGCGCGTATGTATTCCAGTATATTTGCCACCATACCCTCATATGGCCTTGCCTGGAAAACAAAGCCGTATTGAGTGCCATTTCCCCCCATATATTTTTTTGCCTGTTCTGTGAGCTCATTCCAGGTTTTTGGAGGTTTTTCAACTATGTCTTTTCTGTAGTACAACAAACCAAGATCCGTAAATCTAGGGATACCCCATATTTTATTATCATATGTGACTGATTTTCTCGTTGCTTCCAGGTAATTCTGCAGGTCAAAGCTGTCCCTTTCTATGTATTCGTCTAACGGCATCACATAACCTGCACTGGCAAACTCCGCAACCCATACAACATCACAGTCTAAAACATCGTATTCCGAGCTTTTCATGGAAAGCATAGTTACATACCTGTCGTGTTTTTCTCCAGTATCCCCAGTAAACCCCACAAGTTCAACTTCGATATCTGGATGTGTTTCGTTGAACTTTTCAACAATTTCTCTCTCTGCTACACCTGGACTAACTGCATAGGTCAATTTTACTTTTTCCTTTATCTCCGGTTTAGCCTCTTTTGGTTTACTGCAACCACCGAAAATTAGAGCCATAATAACAAAAATTTTAAAAATAATTTTCATCATTTTACATCTCCTTTTATTGAAATGTATTTATTAATTAGGTATACTTTGAAAATCATTTTATTCCTATGTATGGTGCATCAACCGAGTATAATTAAGCTATTGTTTGTACATCTATTATTTTTTATAACAAAAGAACAAATTATAATTTTTTTGAAAAATCCGGTAAATTATTTTAATTATTTAAAATAGCTATTTAAGATTTTCATAATACTGAAAAAAATAGAATATAAAAAATTAAGGCAGACTACAACAGATATAGAGCACTATATAAAATAATTTTTAATATAAATTTTTAAGCACAGGCCTTAATGCTATTTTTATTCCTGCTAGTATAGCAACCGCAGTCAGCACAAATACAATTGTCCAATGGTTCCAATTATTAAAAACCAAAGCCATGGCAACACCTGCTGCAGGCGGGTGCTCCGCATTGACAAGGGTCATCAAAAACGTCGCTAGACCGACTGCAAGTGCGGCAAAGATTACAAAAGGACGACTATGAGGAGAAATGAAATTCATCATTATCAGAATTTCTAAAATCAAACGTGAAAGCATGCCGACTAGTGTCCCGACAATATACCCGCCTATAAGAGGTCTTATTCTAGAGGCGTAAGATTTCGGCATTGTAAAAATAATAAAAGTGGTCGCCCCAAGGCTTGCCACGATGGTCGTGTATTCGAGCACATCAAAAATCAAAAAAATCATAAGGATAGCAACAGTTGCCAAAGAACATTGAAAAATATATCTTTTCATGTTTAATTTTACTTTAGGATCAATTAATTTCATATTTTCCTCCACATCGCATAATTATGAAGTTGGTGTCTTCAATATAGTTATAATTTATATACATATTATTCCGTTTTCTGTCAATAACAATATTTAAGCATATATAAATTAAATGAAGTTTTTTATACGTCTAAATATTTTTAATAAATATTCGGCCAAAAAATTAAGCTATCATAAAAAAACCTTAAAGGTACTTATTCTTATTTTCGGGTAAATTAGTAAAAACCCTTCCTTTATCCCCATTGCAATCTCAAACATAAATAAACATACTTAATATTAATTTTTTATTTGACTTTTTTGAAAATATATTGTACTCTTAAACCAGAACAAGCAAGGTTAATCGATTAACAAAAGAGGTGATCTTTTGAAAAAAGTAACTATAAAAGATATTGCCAAAGAAGCTGGGGTATCGGTTGCTACAGTTTCAAACGTTATAAACGGCATAAATAAATGCACGCCGGAGACAAAAGATAGAATACTAAAAGTGATGGACGCCTTAAACTATAAGCAGAACCTGGCTGCAAAAGCACTTGCCACAAACAGATCTAATCTCATAGGCTTTGTGTTAAACAAAGGGCTTCTGCAGGAAAACCCCTTTTATAGCACCCTTCTTTCTGGTATGGATTCCGCTATAAGGAAGAGTGAAAACTACGACCTTTTGATAGCAGGGGCTTTTAAAGACAGTACAGGAGAATTTTCCGTAACTGACTGGATTCAAAAAAGGAGCCTTGATGCAGTTGTTTTTATGGGCATAACAGACGAAGAAATACTAAAGGATGTAGACAAGCTCGGGATACCTATGGTTCTCATCGATTTGAAATTTGAAAGTCTAAAAAATGCATTTTTTATAACAATAGACGACGAACTAGGTGGATACCTAGCGACAAAGCACCTTATTGAGAAAGGTTATAGAAACATTGCCTTTATAGGGGGTAAATACATAGACGGTATAATGAAGGAAAGATACGAAGGATACCTGAGAGCTCATCTGGAGGCAAAACTAGAGCCTTCTGAAAAAAATATATTCTTAGAAAACGTTTCATACGAAGGTGGCTTAAAGGTAGGAGAAAGACTGCTTTCAGCAGATGGGATAGACGCTATCTTCTGTGTTGCAGATATAATGGCTTTCGGAATAATGAAAACCTTAAGCAAGTCAGATAAAAATATACCTGAGAACCTGGCAATAATAGGTTTTGATAACCTAAAATCTTCTGAGTATATAATCCCGTCCTTAACTACAATAGACCAAAACATTTTTTTGAAGGGGAAAAAATCTATAGAAGTGCTCCTAGATAAACTTGAAGGTAAAAGTCTGAATGATAAAAATATAGTTATCCCTATAAAATTAATAAAAGGAGAGACTACCTAGTCTTCTCTTTTTTGCCCGTTAGGTTAAACGTTTAACTATTGGCTAACTTCCTTATTTTATTGAAACATTAATTAGTGAAAGGAGAGCTTGGAAATGGAAAAAGTTTGGTGGAAAGAGGCGGTTGCCTATCAAATATATCCTAGGAGTTTTATGGACTCTAACGGTGATGGTGTCGGAGATCTACAAGGCATTATTGCTAAACTTGACTACTTAAAAGAGTTGGGTATTGATGTGATTTGGATTTGTCCTATGTACAAATCGCCAAACGATGACAACGGATACGACATAAGTGACTACCAGGATATCATGGATGAGTTTGGTACAATGGAAGATTTCGATCTCCTTTTGAAAGAAGTTCATAGGAGAGATATGAAGCTGATCATTGACCTAGTAGTAAACCATACTAGCGATGAGCATCCATGGTTTATAGAGTCCCGTTCTTCGATAGACAGCCCAAAACGAGATTGGTATATCTGGCGTGACGGGAAAGCCGGCTGTGAGCCAAACAACTGGGAAAGCATCTTCTCAGGGTCAGCTTGGGAGCATGACAAAAATACTGACCAATATTTCATGCATATATTTTCGCGTAAACAACCCGATCTAAACTGGGAGAATCCAAATATGCGCCAAGCGGTATACGACATTATTAATTGGTGGCTGGATAAAGGAATCAACGGTTTTCGTATCGATGCAATAAGCCACATAAAAAAGGAAGAAGGCTTAGAAGACATGCCTAACCCTAAGGGCCTCAAATACGTACCGTCATTCCCAAAGCAGAGAAACGTAAAAGGGATTCATGAATACCTAGAAGACCTCAAAAAAAATACCTTTGATAAATACGACATTATGACTGTGGGTGAAGCTGCCGGTGTAGAAGTGGAAGAAGCACCTCTTTGGGTTGGAGAAGAACATGGGAAATTTGACATGATCTTTCAGTTTGAACATTCAGCGCTGTGGAACGCCGAGGTCAGCAAAACCCCTGATTTAAAAAGGATAAAGGAAGCATTGTCAAAATGGCAAAACGGGCTTGAAAAAAAAGGCTGGAATGCACTATTTATCGAAAATCATGACCTGCCGCGGGTAGTTTCTACCCTTGGGAATGATAAAGAGTACTGGCGTGAAAGTGCCACAACTCTGGCTATGATGTACTTCATGATGCAGGGAACGCCGTTTATTTACCAGGGTCAAGAGATTGGTATGACAAACGTTAAATTTGAAAATATAGAGCACTACAACTGTGTCGGAACTAAAAACATGTATTCTATCAAGAGAAAACAAGGTCATTCACATGATGAGCTAATGGAAATTATATGGGCCACCTCTAGAGACAATTCACGTACTCCTATGCAGTGGGATTCAACAAAAAATGCCGGATTCACTACGGGTGAGCCTTGGCTTGGAATGAATGATAACTACACTAAAATAAATGTGGAAGTCCAGCTAAAAGATGATAAGTCGATACTAAATTTCTACAAAAAAATGATAGAACTTCGAAAAAATGCAGATACCTTAGTCTACGGAAAATATAAATTGATTTTAGCAAACGATAAGCAGATATACGCTTATACAAGGAAATTGGGCAATGAAATATATCTAATAATATGCAATCTGACTAAGGATGAAGCTATTTACAAATATAAATCATATGCCTTGGGATATGAAAACCTTGTCTTAAGCAACTATCCTGTTGATCAGCACAATAAGATATCTAAATTCGCACTAAGACCTTATGAAGCCAGAATGTATAAAATAACTAAATAAAAAAAGTACTTATAGCTTTATTAATTTTTACTATGATGAAAGGAGCATATGAAAGTGAAAAAAATTTGGTGGAAAGAAGTTACAGGATATCAGATATATCCAAGAAGCTTCATGGACAGTAACGGAGATGGAATCGGGGATATAAATGGTATCATTTCAAAGCTGGACTATCTTAAAGAGCTTGGGATAGACCTCATATGGGTATCACCTATGTATGAGTCTCCAAATGATGATAACGGTTACGACATAAGCGACTACCAAAATATCCTAAAAGAATTTGGAACCATGGAGGAGTTCAACCTGCTTTTATCAGAGGTGCATAAAAGGGGGATGAAGCTTATATTGGATCTTGTTATAAACCATACCAGCGATGAGCACCCGTGGTTTATAGAATCAAAGAGCTCCAGGGACAACCCTAAAAGAGATTGGTATATATGGAAAGATCCTAGATATGATAAAAATGGAAAAAGAACGGAACCAAACAACTGGGAAAGCATCTTCAAGGGTTCTGCTTGGGAATATTCAGAAGAAACAGGGCAGTACTACCTGCACCTTTTCTCTAAAAAACAGCCCGACCTGAACTGGGAAAACAAAGAGGTTAGGCAGGAAATATACAAGATGATAAACTGGTGGCTAGACAAGGGTATAGATGGATTCAGGGTAGATGCTATAAGCCATATAAAAAAGGAAGATGGTTTAGAAGATATGCCTAACCCTAAAAAATTGAAATACGTGGAGTCCTTTGACAAGCATATGAATGTACAGGGAATCCATAAGTATTTGGAGGAACTCAAAGAAAACACCTTCAGCAAGTATGACATAATGACGGTTGGGGAAGCAAACGGGGTTACCACAGACGATGCGCACCTTTGGGTGGGAGACGAAGAAGGCAAATTCAATATGGTTTTCCAATTTGAACACCTCGATCTTTGGGGGGATGAAGAGAAAAAATCTAAATTTAATGTAAAAAAATATAAAAAAATCCTCAGCAAATGGCAGGATGCCTTAAACAGCAAAGGGTGGAATGCACTGTTTGTTGAAAACCACGATATACCTAGAGTTACATCTACTTGGGGATGTGACAACCAGCACTGGAAGGAATCTGCTACAGCATTTGCAGCCACTTATTTTTTCCAGAAAGGGACGCCGTTTATTTACCAGGGACAAGAGATTGGGATGACCAACGTAGAGTTCCCGTCGATAATTCACTATCAGGATATAGCATCCATCAATACATACAATGAGAAAAAAGAGAGTGGTATTCCTGAAGAAGAAATCTTGAAAGAGATAAGATCTACATCCAGAGATAATGCCCGTACACCTATGCAATGGGATTCAAGCAAAAATGCTGGATTTACAACAGGGATCCCTTGGCTTGGGATGAACAACAATTACTACAGAGTAAATGTAGAAGCTCAAAGAAATGATGAAAAATCCATATTTAATTTTTACAAAAAAATGATCACACTCAGAAAAAGTTCAGATGCATTGATATACGGAGACTATAAATTGATCTTGAAAAATAATGAGAAAATATATGCTTATACAAGGAGCTTAGAGGATGAAATCTATTTGATAATAAGCAATCTTACTAACGACAGGGCTCTTTATAAATTTAAGTCTTACTCATTGGAACATGGCAACCTTGTTCTGAACAACTATCCCGTTGAAAAGCATGGTAAAATATCTGATTTTACATTAGAACCTTATGAAACCAGAGTTTATAAAGTAAATAAATAGGAGGGCTAAAATGTTTAATAAGTTAAAAGAAAAATTTAGTTTTGAATTTTGGCAAAAGTTTTCAAAGGCACTTATGGTGGTAGTTGCTGTTATGCCTGCTGCAGGAATAGCTATAGGTTTAGGAAAATTGCTAAACAGTCCTATGATATTGGGTAACGTAAGATTTTTTGAGTTACTAGGGAATATCATAGAGCAGATAGGTTGGACGGTTATAGTGAATCTTCCTGCACTATTTGCAGTTGCCATAGGTGGTACCTGGGCAAAAGAAAAGGCTGGTGGAGCCTTTGCAGCTTTTGTCGCATACCTTGTAATGAATCAAACTATAGGTACCTTGAGTGCAGACATGATAGGCATATCATCTGGGGAGCTATTAACAGATGCAAACCCTTACAGAACTCTTTTCACCAGTTCTCTTGGTTTACCTACTCTGCAGTTAGGAGCCCTTGGAGGGATGATATCCGGATTCTTAGGTGCTAATCTATACAACAAATACAACTCGTTTGACAAGCTTCCAAAGGCACTGGCATTCTTTAATGGTAAAAGATTCGTTCCAATTATCACTCTTTTCTGGGGGGCAGTTGTAGGAGCTATAGCTGTTGCTATATGGCCGCCAGTGCAAGACGTTATAAACGGAATAGGCAGAACAATCGCAGATCCCGATAGTTCAATTGCTGCTTTTGCTCCTTTTGTTTACGGGTCTCTTGAGAGACTACTGTTACCATTCGGGCTTCACCATATGGTAACAATTCCAATCAACTATTCTGATGTAGGCGGGACTTATAAAAGTATCTACGACGGTACGGTAGGAGTCGGTCAAGATCCGGCTTTTAGAGTATGGGCGTCTGATCTGATCAAGGCTGCAAAAGACCCTGATGCTCAAAATATGATAATGAACTCCTACATGCCTGGTAGGTTTAAAATAGGGCAGATGATAACAGGTTTCGGTTCGCTTATAGGTGCTGGTTTTGCAATGCTCAGAGTGATTCCAAAGGAGAGAAGAGCTAAATATAAACCTATGTTTTTAGGTGCAATGAGTGCTGTATTTGTCGCCGGGGTTACCGAACCTATTGAATTCATGTTTATGTTTATATCTCCTATACTACTTTTCGTACATGCAGTATTGACAGGAATCGCCTTTATGATACCGGACATAGCAAGAATGCTATTCGGACACCCTATAATGAGCGTCCACGCTTTTGGGCTGATAGAATTCATATTAAACGGTGTCGTTCAAGTTGGGATACTTGCGGGGCATAATCTTCAGTGGATCTCCGTTGTGCTCGCATCCGCTGCTTACGGTTTTATTTACTACTTTGTATTTAAGTTTTGTATCTTAAAGTTCAACATATTGACGCCAGGCAGGGTAGAAGAGGCAGAAGCAGAAACGACAGCTGCCGACAAATCTCCTGCATTTGCAGAAGAAAAACCTCTTAAGGTTATAGAAGCTCTAGGTGGGCTTGAAAATTTAGAAGAGGTCGATGCCTGCATGACCAGACTAAGGGTTACTGTAAAGGACAACTCTAAAGTAAAAGACACGGTATTTAAGGCTCTTGGAGCAGTAGGAGTTATAAAAAAAGACAGAGGAATTCAGGTTATATTTGGACCTGAGGCAGATATTTTAAAAACTAAAATAAATGCGATCAGAGAGGGATAATAATGGAAATCAATCTTTTGACAATCAACCTGCACTCGTACCAGGAAGAAAATCAGATGGAAAAATTTAAAATTATAGGTGATTTTATCCTTGAAAAGCACATCGATATTGTTGCTTTTCAAGAGATCTCTCAAAATAGAAAGAGTAAAGTCTTAAAGGGGGCTATTAGGGAGGATAATCCAGCTGAATTTTTCAAAAATTATCTACTGGAAAACGGAAAAAGTTATAGTTATTTTTGGGACTGGGCGCACTACGGCTTTGATATATATGAAGAGGGGGTAGCCGTACTATCTAGATTCCCAATTTTAGAAAACGAGAGCAGGTATGTTTCTAATTCAGAAGAAAAGGATAACTGGAAGAGCCGCAAGGTTGTGATGACAAAGCTGAAGATTTCAGAAGGTGAAAATTTGAATGTATTCAGCTGCCATATGGGGTGGCACGATGATAAGGAAGAACCCTTTCAAGTTCAGATGAAGAAGCTTAATGAGTTTGTGAAAATGCAGGACGATGGCTCGATAATTATGGGGGATTTCAACAATCCGTCAACAGGTAAGGGGTACGAACTTATAACCGACTACGGTTATGTCGATCTCTACCTGCAAGGCAATGAAGAGAATGAAAAAGGGTTTACAGTAGAAAAAGAAATCCATGGCTGGGAAGGTAATAAAGATGGGATAAGAATAGATTATATGTTTTCTGACAGCCCATTGAAAGTTCTTGAGTCAGAGGTGGTCTTTAAGGAAAAAATGGTTTCTGATCACATGGGGGTCTACACCAAAATAAGAGTTTAAAAATTCTAGGGGGAAATTTATAATGGGTTATTTAATAGGGGTAGATATTGGCGGGACAAACACAAAGATAGGGATTTTAAATCATGAAGGAAACATCCTAAAGTCTACACACATCAAAACAATGGGTGACAGAGGATCGGATTATGTGTTAGACAATATAAAGGGAGCAGTTCTTTCTATTTTAAATGAAGCAAAATTAGGAATAGAAGATGTCGAAGGTCTAGGTATGGGAATACCTGGACCCGCAAATACCGACACGGGGGTTGTAGAGTTTTGCGTTAACCTGAAAGGTTGGGACAAGCTTAATGTGTCCAAAGCCTTGGGAGAAAAACTAGGAATACCGGTTTATGTAGGAAACGATGTTAATGTGATCACACTTGGCGAGGCCTGGAGAGGGTCTGCAAAAGGATACAAAAACATACTTGGAATAGCTGTTGGCACCGGTATCGGAGGCGGGATGGTTGTAAACGGCAACTTGGTATCCGGAACAAGCGGAGCTGCTGGTGAAGTGGGGCACATAAAACTTATAAAGAACGGAAAGCTTTGTGGGTGCGGACAAAAGGGATGCTGGGAGGCCTACGCATCTGCAACGGGACTTATAAGGGAAGCTAAATCTAGACTTGCTGTTAATAGGGAGAATCTTTTATGGGAAAGTTTGAATGGGAATTTAGAAAGTCTAGAAGCAAAACATGTATTTGATGCCGCTAAAAATGGGGATGCATTTTCAAAAGATCTTGTAGCTTATGAAGTTGAGTACCTTGCATTCGGGCTTTCTGCACTTATAAACACGCTAAATCCAGAAGTGGTTGTGGTAGGAGGAGGTGTCTCGCTTGCAGGGGATATACTTTTTGGTCCTTTAAAAGAGGAGCTTAAGAAGTATACCTTACCTGGATCACTTGAAAAAATAGAGATTAAAGCTGCAAGTTTGGGAAATGAAGCCGGGATAATAGGTGGAGCTGCTTTAGCTGCTTCAAAACAAGATTAAGAAAATTTGTATAATTTTAAAATTAAATAAAACCTTCCTAAAGTAATTTTTAACAATTTTACTTTAGGAAGGTTTTTAAGGTAGTAAAATTTAAATCAGCATAGTTTGTAAACTAATTTCTTAACTCTAAGTTTTATATTGATACTACATCTTCTTAATTTCTTTTACAAATGCACGCTCTTTATCTGTCCTTCCAGAAAATGATTGAAGAGGCTTAACTTCCCATTGCATTGACCCCCACATAGGCAGATCCCTTAAAATTAAATCCAGTTCTTCATTTGAAGACGCTTCTATTATAAATACAAATGTCCTCTCTCCGACGGGAAGCCCCCCTGCAAGAATTGTTTTACTTTCTTCAAATTCTATAATCTTATCGAAACTCGGAATAATAATATTTTCCAATATATTAATTGCTTCCTCCTCTGATGCAAATCCAGGTCCTTCCTTTCCTGTTACCAGATATTTCATTATTTCTCCCCTTTCTTCTATTTTCGCAAACAAAACGACTATTTATCCTATAATCAACAAAACAATATACGGGACGACATTTAAAAACAAAAAGAAAATTTTAAACAGTCCTAAAAACGAGTAAATAACCACATCAAAGGTTCCCCTGGAAATTGTAAACCACCTGCTTTGCACTTGATATACAAAATCAGGGACGAGCATGCACATTATAGTCCAAAATATAAGAAGAATCCCGTTTATTATTGTACACCACATAAAAAATGCTGTCAGTGTATAAATATCCATGTCCCTCCTCTCAACTCTTTACTACAAACAATATCAAACAATTGATATGC
>QKCP01000121.1 GCA_003246855.1 Ilyobacter polytropus | reverse complement strand
AAATTGAATTTTTAATGAATTTTATTTCTTTTAAAAAGGATAAAAGTATGAATAGTTAATTCAAAAGGAAATTCTGAAAAGAATAATTTATTACTTATAAAATATAGTATCAAATTTAACCCGAAATGTCAACATTTTTTTGCTATTCTTAACATTTTAAATTATGGTCATACGCCTATGGCGTATGACCATTTTTAAAATTAATTACATTGTAAGTTCTAAATCTTCGTCTGCTGCATCTCTGTCTTGTCTGTCAAGTAATGTATCAGTTATTTTTTCTATAAGTCTCATTGCACCTTTGTATCCAACAATTGGAAGGTATGAATGAACACTTCTGTCTAGTACAGGGAATCCAACTCTAATTAGTGGAGTATCCTCTGCTCTAGCGATGTATTTTCCGTAAGTGTTTCCTATCATTAGGTCAATTGGCTCGTTTTTCATCCATTGGTGGAATAAGAACAAGTCTCCAGCACTTTGGTATAGTGAATCTTCTGGGTTAAGTCCAGCTTCAGTAAGTATTGATTCGATTTGAGCTTCAAAAGCTTTTCCAGGTGTACCAGTTAGCATCATTTTAGGTACCATACCTAAGCTAACTACGAACTCTGTCATAGCTATAACTAAATCTGGATCTCCGAAGATACCAACTTTCTTACCATGGAATTGGTGATGTGTATCAACCATTATATCCGCCACTTGTCCTCTTTCTATCTCTATTTCTTGTGGGATTGCTTTACCTGTAAGTTTTGCAACTTGCATCATGAATTCGTCAGTAGCTTTTATCCCTAGAGGCATTTTAAGAACACTAGCAGGCACTCCGCATTTTTTCTCAAGTTCAACTGCACCAGCTTCAGAACAGAAGCTTCCTAATGCGATAGTAGCTTTTGAGTTTCCGCTGTCTTTTATGTCTTCTATTTTAGTTCCACCTTTTGGATACATTTCAAATGAGTTTGTAGCAGGTGAATCTACAACTCCGCTTGTGTCAGGAAGCATAGTGAACGGTACTCCCATTTTAGTTAAAAGTAATTTTATTTCTGTCATGTCTCCTGGGTTTACCCAACCAGGGATTATGTTTAGTTTACCGTTTGATCCTTTACCTTCACCTTGAGCAAGGTATTTTATTGTAGAAGCTACCATATTTGAGAATCCAGTAACGTGTGACCCAACATAACTAGGTGTGTTTGTGTGGATTACTAATTTACCTTCTGGTACAACTGAAGCTGATTCTGAGATCAACGTATTAAGGTCATCACCGATTGTCTCACTAAGACAAGTAGTGTGTACTGCAACTATTTCAGGGTTGTATATAGAGAATATGTTTTTAAGTGCAGTTTTAAGGTTTGATCCCCCACCGAATACAGATGCTCCCTCTGTAAATGAACTTGTAGTAGCCATTATAGGGTCTCTGAAGTGTTTAGTAAGGTGCATTCTGTGGAATGAACAACATCCTTGTGATCCGTGACTGTGTGGTAAACATCCATTTATTCCTAATGCAGCATACATTGCTCCTATAGGTTGACAAGTTTTTGCCGGGTTTATTGTTAATCCTTTTCTATTTACGATTTCCTTTGGTGTTAATTCTAGCATGCTTGCTCACCTCCAATTTCTCCTTCTAATTCAGGAGTTATTTTCCATGGTGGAGTTACATATTTCCAAGTTGGAGTATTTAATCCAGCTGAAACGTCTTTTGCGAAAATAACTGCCCCTTTAAATCCAGCGTATGGTCCGCTGTAGTCATATGAGTGTAGCTGTTTTGAGAATATACCCATTTTATGAGCTACGTATTTATCTTTTACACCAGAACAGAATAAGTCTGGTTTAAGTGCTTCTATAATTTGTTCAGTTTCAAAGTGGTTAAGGTCATCCACTACAACTGATCCTTCTTTCATTTCATACATAAGCCCTTTGTATTCCCCTAGAGGCATAACTTTTTTAAGCTCTTCGTATTTTTCTTTGCTCAAGTATACTTTGTAGTTTTCTTCGTCTTTTTCTACCTCTATGTTCTCTATGTTTTTGTTGTCTGCGTTAGATTTGATTGTAGGTATAACTTCTCTACCTTCGTAGTCATCCCTATGAGCGAACTCATATCCTGCAGCTATTGTTTCGATACCGATCTCAGCAAGTAGGTTTTGGTAGTGGTGAGCTCTTGATCCACCAACGAATAGGAAAGCTGTTTTCCCTTCGCATTCTGCTTTAGCTTTTGCGATCTCGTCTTTGATCTCTGCCATTTCTTCTTTTATTACTTCTTCTGTTTTAGCTATAAGCTCTTCGTCGCCGAAGTATTTAGCTAGGTTTCTTAGAGACTCTATAGTTGATTGAACTCCTATAAAGTTTACTTTTAGCCAAGGAGCACCGTATTTAGTCTCGATCATGTCAGCTATGTAGTTGATAGATCTGTGACATTGTATAAGGTTTAGCTCTGCTTTATGTGCGTTTTGTAGAGTTTCGTAGCTTCCGTCACCAGTCATAACAGTTATCACGGTGTATCCAATTTTATCGAGGATCCTTCCTATTTCCCATCCATCCCCACCGATGTTGTATTCACCGAGAATATTTATTTTGTATTTACCTTCTATTTCTTTTTTTCCAGCACCTATAACTTTAGTCATAAGTTTGTTGTTTGCAATATGGTGACCTGCTGATTGGCTGACACCTTTGTATCCTTCACAACTGAATGCCATTGTAGGTATTCCGAATTTTGCTTCTATCCTTCTAGCTACAGCGTGAACGTCATCCCCTATTAGCCCAACTGGACATGTTGATGATATAGTTATAGCATTTGGTTTGAAGATTTCATAAGCTTCTTCACAAGCTTGCTCTAATTTTGGCTCTCCACCGAATACGATATCACTTTCTTGCATATCTGTAGAGAAACCGTAGTTAAGGAAGTTTTTCCCGCCTTCTTCTGCTACACCTTTGTTCCTTCTAGTTCCCCAAGTGTAGTAAGCACATCCAATAGGACCGTGAGTTATGTTAACCATATCTTTTAAAGGTCCGATTACAACCCCTTTACATCCTGCATAACAACAACCTCTGTTTGTCATTATTCCTGGCACAGTTCTTGTATCTGCTTCTATCTCTTGATGCTCCATAGCAGTTTCTTTTATGATTATATGTTTTTTTCTGTTTTTCATTGTTTTTGAAGGATAAGACTCCATCATCTTCTCCAACATTTCTTTTGAGTCTTTTATGTCTGCCATTCTTTACACCTCCTAATTAAATAGTTGCTTCCCCTGTTTCACCAGTTCTTATTCTATAAGACTCTTCTACTGGTAGAACAAATATTTTTCCGTCTCCAGGGTTACCTGTTTTATTTACATTGATTATTGTGTCCACAACAGTTTTCACTTTGTCGTCTGGAACAATAATAGTTAAAAGTCTTTTGCTGATAAGTTTGTGTGGCTCAGATATTGCGTCTACCACTTCATTACTTACTTCAGCACCCTCAAGGATGTCTTTTATGTATTTGAAACCAACTTTTTGTTTTCCTCTTCCTTGGACTTTACGGGCAGTAATTGAATCTATCCCTGCCAATAATAAGGCATTTTTTGTTTGGTTTATCATGTTTCTACGTATTACAGCCATAACTTCTTTCATTATCTCATGCCCTCCTTATTATAATATCCAAATACGCTCCTAGAATTCGATCCGGACATTAAAGAGTATTTGAACCGCTGCTTATTGTGTAAGCTTCTTCAACGTCACTTACGAATATTTTACCGTCTCCGAAAGCTCCTTCTTTTCCTGATTTTGCAACTCTTTTGATTATGCTTATTGCATCATCTTTGTCTACGTCAGTGTTCACAACCATCATGATTATTTCTTTTGGAAGCTCGTCGTAGTGTACGTCTCCTACTTTTATTCCTCTTTGTTTACCTCTTCCAACTACATCTATTTTTGTAACTGCAGGGAATCCAGCATCGCTTAGTTCTACTAGTACTTCATCAACTTTTTCCGGTCTGATTATAGCTCTTATCATTTTCATAATTTTACTTGCCTCCTAGATTTTTAGTTTTTCTAGCCACTAACACTCATTACTTTATGAGGGTAGTTCCTAGTCCATGAACCCGTAATCCATCATTAATTTTTCTAATTGATCAGTAGTATGAGGTGTAGGTATTACAAGCATTTTGTTTTCGTCGATTTTTTTAGCAAGTGCTCTGTACTCGTCAGCTTGTGAACATTCAGGCTCGTAGTTTACAACGATGTTTCTGTGGATTTCTGCTCTTTGTACTACGTTGTCTCTTGGTACGAAGTGGATCATTTGAGTTCCTAATCCTTCAGCAAATTCAGTCAATAGATCTAACTCTTTGTCAACCATTCTTGAGTTACAGATGATTCCACCTAATCTTGTTTTACCTTGTTTACCGTATTGTGCGATAGAAGTTGCGATGTTGTTTGCAGCGTATAGAGCCATGTATTCTCCAGAAGCAACTATGTAAACTTCTTCTGCTTTACCTTCCCTGATAGGCATTGCGAATCCTCCACACACAACGTCTCCTAGTACGTCATAGAAAACATAGTCTAAGTCGTCAGTATAAGCACCTAATTGCTCAAGCATAGAGATTGAAGTAATGATACCTCTTCCTGCACATCCAACACCTGGTTTAGGACCTCCAGACTCAACACATTTAACCCCTTTGAATCCTACTTTAAGGATATCATCTAGATCGATGTCTTCTCCCTCTTCTCTAAGAGTATCTAGAACTGTTTTTTGTGCTAGTCCTCCAAGAAGTAGTCTAGTAGAATCCGCTTTAGGGTCGCATCCTACAACCATTATTTTTCTTCCCATTTCAGCTAAAGCTCCAACAGTATTTTGAGTAGTAGTAGATTTACCGATACCACCTTTTCCATAAATTGCTAATTGTCTCATTTTTAACCCCCCCTTAAATTTTAGGAATATATTTAGAGTAAATTTATTACCCCAGATAAAAATTATTAGAAATAACATTTATCAAGAATAACAAACTACAGGCTGCTTTTAGTTAAACTTTAAATGCATGATTCTTTTTAGATAATATTTTTAATTGTTTCAGGATAATGTTAAACGAAAATTTTAAGTTAGTTGAAAAAGTTTTTAAAATGGTTTTAGATAGTTGATGCAAATAAAATTAAATAGGTTTTTGATAGAATAATGAAATGTTTTAAAGTTAAATATAAAGTAATGATTGTTTTGAACTAAGTAGTTGTAATAAAAATGAAGTTTTGAAAAATTAAATAGAAATGTTATAAGTTTGCTAAAAAGATTGAAAATATAAATTGGATTGAATTTGAAAAAATTGAAATTCTGATTAGATTTAAAATTACTGGTTTTAAAATGAAATGTTTAAGAATAAAGAAAGGTAATTTAGAATTTAAATCAGTTTGAAAAGTGTTTTAAGAATTGATTGCTTTTGATTTGTTATGAGCAATCTCATGTTGTTGTGTTAAGTATATCTTGAATTTCTTAATTTGTCAAGCATTTTCTAAAAATTATTTTTAGCCGTGCATCCTTTTAACTGCTTGCTCTATAGTATATACATATAGTATAACTCCAATAATCTAAATTTACCATTAAGTATAAATGTAAAGTTAAAGTAAACTTAAATAAATAGTGTTTTGGAAAACTTCTGAATATCTTTTGTTGAAAACTACTAAATTTAAAATAAGACTCTTTGAAACTGGTTCAAGATAAGAAAGATAAATTTAAAATAGTTAGAACTTAAATTTTTCAGAATAGATTAATTGTTGAAAGGACTCTTGAAATTCACTTTTTGACTTCTGCCGTAAGGACCCTCAAGTGTTGTCACAAGTATAATGCTAAAAAAATAAAATGTCAATAAGTATTTTTTTTGTTTCCGGCTGCACCTTGTCTTTAAATGCGTGATTTATAGTATATATTGTAAAAAATAACCACAATAGCCTAAACTCGTTATGTATGTATAGTGTAAAGTCGAAACAAAAAGTGTATTGAACAGACTTCTGAACATATTAGTTGCAAACTACTAAATTTAAAATAATGATCTTTAGATTTCAATTCAAATTTAAGATACTAAAAAGATAAATTCAGAATAGCAGGAACTTAATTCAGAATGGTTGGTTCTTTTGAAAGGAACTCTTGAAAGTTTACTTTTTCGACTCCCGTCTTAAGCACCCTCAAGTGTTGTCACAAGTATAGTTTGAAAAAAATAAAATGTCAATAAGTATTTTCAACGATTAATTTGTTTTAATTTTAGTTTTAGACTTAGCGGAGTTATCAAGACTGATTTCGCCGTAAACGTTTCGATTTTTCGTCTGGATTTTTTTGGTTAAATGACAAAAAAAACGACTTTTTAATGACTTGTTTTGAATTTAATTTTTAATTTATAAAAATTTGTCAAAATAATTTTGCACATTTTTCGCCTACTTTTGATTAAAAAAAGATTAAAAAAGAACCTTAAGAAACTTTTGAGGTTCTTTTTCAGTCTTTCCAAGGCTACCCTACAGTGACGATTATCCCAAAAATAGATTTGACATCTAACCGAATATGGATTATACTATTCCTATATAATTTTTCTATTCTAAGTAATTTTCATTTTAAATCTATTCATTTCTCGGTTCACAACACAATTTTAATTTTCTAAAATTTCAATATTTTTATGCAAGATGATAAGTATCTGAAATAATCTATCTTAATAATCCTTTTCTAAACATTCAAAATTCATTTTCTATTTCCAAACTTTATTTAAATTCTCAAAAACATTCTTTGTAATTATTCTAAAAATTTTTTGCTCATTTTAAATGGTCATATCAATAATATCTAAATATACAAAGTACATGGGCACTTGAGTTCATTGATGCAGATGTAGGCGTTTTTTGTGTTTTTTATATATTGGATAGGAAGTCAGAAAAACTTATAGAAGAGGATATCTAATCCACAAATCTAAAACAGCGTATTGAATATAACTATAAAAACTTTCCTTATATATTATTCACTACGAAAGATAGTATGAGAGGGGGTTGATAATTTTTTTAGTAGAAGTTTCTCAAAATTTGGTAACTATAATGATGTCAGATAATTTATCTACTGATATTGGAGAACTTTGTTGCAGAGTCCAAAGGGATAAGCAAGCACTTAATTATAGCGGATGCCAAAAATATCAGGCAGGACAACTTGAATGCAGAAACAGTTCTTTTGGCGACTTCGACTCTTTTCTTCGACAAGCCAGTAGAAATAAAAATAATATAACAATTTATGCAGGAGGTGTTTATTATGAATAATAAATTTAAATGTTTAAAACCTTTCAAGTTTAATTTTGAAGGACTTGAATGTGACCTGGAGTTTGACCTTAGCAAATGCTACGAGGACGGCAGCAGGATAGTAAGGGTGAAGAAGAGAAAGAATGAAAAAATAGCATTCCCGTTCGCCACTCTTTCACAGCATATACCAGGAGTGGAGCTAGAGGAGGATGAATTTGTTCTTAACAATTGGGATATGTATATCAAGCTGGTTAACTTTCTTTTAGATGAAACAGATTACTTCCATGTGACCGAAAAAACAGTGGCTACTTCTTATGGAGAAAGTCCTATTTGGAAGTTAAAATAAGGGGTGAGCCATATGTTATTTTATATAGAAAATGGCATTTCAGAAACTTGTTCGCACGAATTTGAGAACAGTGTATCTGTAAACAAAGAAAAAACTTTTGAGTTTTCAGGCATAGACAGGTTTATATCCGCTAAAAAGAGGAGAAAAACTGCATTGTCTTTACTGGAAAATACTATTAATAAGGGGGAGAGTAATGTATACTATAGAATTTTCAAATAAAAAATATGACATGCCAGATTTTTATGACGTACACAAAATACTAAAAGTTTTCGACGAGAAGCGTGAGGAGTTCCCGTTTTACCTTTCTGACAAGATCAAGGATTTTTACGAAGAGATATTTTTGGAAAAGGACCTAGATTATTTTGAAAAAGAGCTTTATTTCCTACAGCTTATGATAGACGATTGTTACAACTATGTTCTAGACGGAAAAGGCGACTTTATAAAATACTACGACAAAAAATTTGCAGATAAGAAAGAGCTTAGCATAAATGCACTAAAAAAGCATAAAACAAAATTAGAAATAGCCTTTAATCCGGAGGAAGTTGAGCAAAAAATAAAAGAAGTATCCGACGACAATTTAAATCTTTTTTATTACTTTTCTTTCACCAGCTTTTTCTTAAATGAATACCTTCTAGAAATATTTGTTATGTTTTCTGATAAATTCAAAGAAGATGGATTTACCAAAAATGACCTGAAGCTTTTAAATTCATATCTTATGGAAATTTTTAATGTTGATTTTTCAGAGGCATTTAAAAAATTTGAAGCCGATGAAATTCCTTGTAATTAATTAACCTTAAAGGAGATGATTAAAATGGAACTAAAAGAATTTATGGCCGATCTAAAAGAAGCGAAACATCAAAGGATAAATATATATTTTTTAAACTCGCAAAAATTAATAAAAGGCATCCTAAAAAATATAGATGGTGATCTGGAGAGGGAAGAAAATAAATTTTTAGACATCTCCATAAAAGAGCTTGAATCAGATGAGCAGGTACTGGAATCTTTTAAATGTAAAAACAAAGGTAATAAAAAAGGGGCTAATAACAAAGACAGGGTTATAGTGAAGCTTAGAGACCTAGAGGACGTAACATCCATAGAAAAAACTGTAAACGTGGACAGTGTGATGTACAAACTAAACCTTGATTGGGAAGATATCGGTGTAGTTATTTCACCGAAATAAAAAGTTGCATCTTTTTAAGTTAAAATAGGGGGTAAGGGTTATGATAAAAAAATGGAAACTCATGTTCCTTACTGCAGCTACAACTCTATTCCTAGGATGCGGTGGGCAAAACTCTGAAAAAAATGAACTCACTGTATCTGCAGCTGCTAGTTTAACAGAGCTTATGCGTGAAGTAAAACCCATGTTTGAAGAGGCGTACGGTGCAATCCTCACTGTGAACCTAGCTTCCTCCGGGACGTTGCAAAAGCAGATAGAGGAAGGGGCGCCTGTTGACCTTTTCATATCAGCAAGCAGTGCAAAAATGGATACACTGGCAGAAAAGGGGCTTATTTTAGAGGATAGCAGGGTCGATCTACTTAAGAATCAGCTCGTCCTGATTGTTTCCAAAGGTAGCGAGGGTGCTGTGAGATCCCTAGAAGACCTGCAAAAAGATGACATTAAGGTAAGCATCGGAGAACCTAGATCCGTACCGGCTGGTAGATACGGTAAAGAGAGTTTAAAGTATTACAACATCTGGGAAAGCATAGAAGATAAGTTGATCTTTGCAAAAAATGTAAAACAGGTTGTTTCATATGTGGAATCCGGAGAAGTTGACGCGGGGATAGTGTACAAATCAGATGCTGCACTTCTGAAAAACAGCATCACTGTCCAGCAGCTAGAAGACGAGTCACATAAACCTATCGTCTATCCTGTAGCTGTAATCAAAAGCAGTAAAAATACTGAACTAGCAGAACTCTTTATTGATTTTTTCGAAAGAGAAGACGTTAAAAAGGTAGTAGAGAATTATAAATTTGAAATTTAGTTAGGTGGTTTTTAAAATGTTTACGCCAATACTGATCTCACTTAAAGTAGCTTTTTTTTCCACTGTATTCACCCTGGTTATAGGAGTTCTGCTTGCCTGGGTTTTTACAAAATACGAATTCGTGGGGAAAGAGTTTTGGGAGGGTCTTATCACCCTGCCGATGGTTCTTCCTCCATCTGTAACAGGTTATGCACTGTTGATGTTTATAGGAAAAAACGGTTTGCTTGGAAAATTAATATACAAACTTTTCGGTACAAGCCTTATTTTCACTTGGAAGGCTGCCTGCGTGTCCGCTTTTGTCGTTTCACTGCCTCTCATGTACCAAAGTTGCAAGGCTGCATTTTCTAACATAGACATTGTTTACGAAAAGGCAGCAAAAACCCTTGGCGCTACCGAAAAAGTTATATTTTGGAAGATAGGGGTACCTTTAGCATTTCCAGGTATAATAAGCGGTTTGGTGCTGTCTTTTACCAGAGCCCTTGGAGAATTTGGTGCTACGCTGATGGTAGCAGGAAATATACCAGGAAAAACCCAGACCATTCCCATAGCTATATATTTTGCGGTTGACAGCGGGGATATGAAAACTGCAAACACACTGGTGACTATAGTTGTCGTGTTTAGTTTTATAGTCGTTTACGGATTGAACATATGGAACAAAAAGAAAAAAAAGCATTGAGGTGAGGAAAATGTTGGAAGTAAAATTATCTAAGGAGATGTACAATTCAAATCTGAATATAGAGTTTTCTGTAGGAAAAGAGGTTCTCGCCATACAAGGTTCCTCTGGAGCTGGAAAAACAACCCTTTTAGAGTGTATTTCCGGATTAAGAGAGCCAGATTCCGGTAAAATTTCAATAAATGAAAACCTAATTTACTGTAGCGAGAACAAGATTAACACCGAAACGAGAAACAGGAATATAGGCTACGTTTTCCAAAATTACGCACTCTTTCCGCATATGAGCGTCAAGGAGAATATCTCCTTTGGCATGAAGTGCAGGGGAATAAAGAATTCTGACTATATAGGCTACCTGATGGAAACTCTCAAAATTAAGCATTTGGAGAAAAGGTATCCTTCTCAAATTTCTGGCGGTGAGAAGCAGAGGGTGGCGCTTGTAAGAGCTCTTGCCACAAAACCTGATGTTTTGCTGTTAGACGAGCCTTTTTCAGCACTGGACCAAGGTACAAAAAAAATAGTATATGATGAGTTCCTCAAGCTAAAAGAATATTTTGATATGAGTATAATACTTGTGACGCACAATCCATATGAAGCTGAAATTTTAGGTGATAAAAGATTGATAATATAAAAAGGTTGGCTTAACTGCCAACCTTTTTGTTTATTCTAACAGTTTTTACAGCTAAATAAGGTGCTCGTTATCCATAAAATAGAATCTAGCTAAATGCCGTACTCGTCTCATGGATTTCCCCAAAAACTTACCCTGTAAAAAGAGCGCACAGACCCAAAGCAAAAAACAAAATAAATATTTTACACATATCTTTTATGCTCTTTATCATGACCTACCGTCCTCACATATTTAAATTTATCTATACCGCCATCACGCGTGCATAGATAAAACAATATTATATTTTGATTATTTTGTCAACTCATTTAGAGTAAATACAAAACATTTTTTTACTTTTATAACTAAATCCTTTTTTGCAATAGTTTATGGGACAATATCGCTACTATTGAGAATCTTTGCATTGAACATTAAATCTAAAAATGATAAACTTATTATAGTAATAGTTTGCTTATATTTTCGAGAAAAAGGAGGCCTTGATGAAAGAATACAAGATGTTTATTGATGGGAAATGGGTAGCTGCATCCAACGGAAGCGTATTTTTAGTGACAAACCCTGCAACTGGTGAGGTTTTGGGTTCAGTGCCAAACGGGTGTAATTCCGATGCTAAAAATTCTATCGAAGCAGCCGATAAAGCCTTTAAGCTGTGGTCAAAGACCACAGCAAACGTCCGTTCAGAACTGTTAAAAAAATGGTTCGAACTGATAGTTTCACATAAAAAAGAGATAGCCAAAATAATGACGTCCGAGCAGGGAAAACCGCTTCAAGAGGCTGAAGCTGAGGTGATGTATGCTGCGAGTTTCGTGGAGTGGTATGCAGAAGAAGCCAAAAGGGTTTACGGAGAAACTATCCCAGCTTGGAAAACAGATAAGAGGATCCTAGTCACAAAGCAGCCTGTAGGAGTCGTCGGGGCCATTACCCCCTGGAATTTCCCAGCAGCAATGATTACTAGAAAGCTTGCCCCTGCTTTGGCTTCCGGTTGTACTGTTGTCGCTAAACCAGCGCCGCAAACTCCACTTACAGCTATTAAGTTGTTTGAACTACTGGAAAAAGCCGGTTTTCCAAATGGTGTGGCAAATCTGGTAACAGGAAATGCTGAAGAAATAGGGGCTGCTCTTATGGATGATAAACGGGTTAGGAAAATAACCTTTACCGGTTCTACCGATGTAGGTAAAAAACTAATGGCTCAAGCTTCTAACAGCGTCAAACGCCTGTCACTAGAATTAGGGGGGCATGCACCGTTTATAGTATTCGATGATGCTGACCTAGACAAGGCCGTAGAGGGAGCCTTGGCATCTAAATTCAGAAACTGCGGTCAGACTTGCATAGCTTCGAACCGTTTTTATGTGCACGAAAAAATCTTTGATACTTTCATTGTAAAGTTAAAATCAATGCTAACAGGATTAAAGGTTGGTAACGGCACTGAAGAAGGGATCGATCTAGGGCCAGTTATAGACAAAAAAAGTTATGAAAAGATAAGCAGACATATAGAGGACGCAGTGGCAAGAGGTGGGGAAGTTTTGCTTGGCGGAAGCGGATTCCACGGTTCAGAAGTTGAAGATGCTGGATATTTTTTCTACCCTACTATACTCTCTAATCTCACAGAAGACATGCTGATAATGAACGAAGAAACCTTTGGACCTATAATACCTGTGATTCCCTTCAAAACCGAAGAAGAGGTAGTAAAATCGGCAAATAACACAAATTACGGTTTGGCTGCTTACGTATATACCAATTCTCTTTCTAGGGGAATAAAAATATCTGAAGCGCTAGAGTATGGCATTGTCGGACTGAATGACGGGGCGCCGTCAACTGCTCAGACTCCATTTGGAGGTTTTAAAGAGAGTGGAATCGGCCGTGAAGGCGGTCACTATGGAATGGAAGCCTTTTTAGAAATAAAATATGTATCAATAGGCTTATAAAGCTTAAGTTTTAAATATATGTTTTAAAATAAAAGAGCACTCGGATAAATTCTCGAGTGCTCTTTTATTTTTTAAAAAACTTGATTTTAAAGAATCTTTTTATAATTTTCACTCGTAAGCAATTCAGGTCCAACGAGGGTTTCAACTTCCGTCATTTTCTTTTGCAAAAGATTTAAAACCACTTTTACTGCTGCTTCACCCTGAGCTTTACCATTTTGAAATACAGTAGCCTCTAGGTTGCCGTTTTGAAGTTCTTGTATTGCGTACTTAGTTCCATCCACTCCAAATACATATACCTTATTCAAAATACCTTTTTCTTCCAAAGCCCTTATAGCCCCTATGGCCATTTCATCATTGTTTGCAAGAATTGCGTCTAATTCTGCTCCAGAGTCTATCCAATTTTCAACTACATATTTTGCCATTTCCCTGTTAAACTGTGCAGTTTGCCTTTTCACCATTTTTATATCAGGATACTTAGCGAGTACCTCTTCTATACCCTCCATCCTTCTTATAGCTGCATGGTGATTCAAACTCCCAACAAGTATTCCTATGTTCCCCTTGCCGTTTAGCTTTTCAGCAGCGTATTCCATCTGAATTCTACCTTCTTCATCCTCCTCGGGACCAACATAGTAGACTCCCTCCGGAATCTTCTCCGGCTTGATGTTAAGGTACACAAGCTTCATTTTAGCATCCAAACACATATTCGATATAGGACCTGCCTCTTCACTATTTACCGGGATTACTATTACAGCATCCATTTTTTTATCTATAAAATCCTTCATCTGCGCTATCTGTTTTTTTATATCTCTTTCAGCATCTACAAAGGTAAGCTCTATCTTATACTCAGAAAGTTCGGCTGATTCCACTAACCCTTTTATTATGGTTTGATGAAACTCGTCTTCATAAGTATCTATTGAGACCCCTATCCTTATAATGCTATCTTTTTTTACCTTGCTAAAACCGCAAGCAGAAAGTGTAAGGATAATTATTAGTAAAAAAATAGGCTTGCACTTCGAAATAATTTTTGCCATTTAATACCTTCCTTAAATAAGTTTAAATATAAGCATCTGCTGTGCTGTACAAATTTTAGCTACCTAGCATTACTTCTAATTTCTTTAGCGATTTAAGAGCATTTTCACGAGGTCTAACCTCTATTATATATGAAACTCCTTCTTTTCCCATAAGATCGAAATGTTTTGTAAAGTCAACTCCACCTTCCCCTATGATCTGATGGTCGCTTTTCCCGTTGTTGTCATGGACATGGCAAGTTTTGATCCTGTCCACATGTTTCTCAAAAAATTGTACCTCATTGTACTCATTTTTATAAGAATGACCTATATCCCATGTAAGAAATAGGTTTTTGTTTTCTTCTAGCACCTCTTCAAGAGTATCCTGCACAAGTCTCTCAGGAAACCTGCCAGAATTTTCTATGCAGAGCATTGTCTTTCCTGCTGAATAATCCGCCAGTTCATTTAAAGAGCTTTTCAAAATATCCTTGTATTCGTCGTAATATATTTCGTCTAGGTAAGACTTTCTGTCAGTTAGTGTAAAGCAAACTGCAGGTCCTACATGCATGGTGACACGGCTGGCCCCTATGTCGCCGGCAAAGTCAAGCACCTCTTTAAATCTCTCCATAGTAGCCTTTCTTATGCTTTTTTGAAGTTGAAGAAGGGTAAGGTCCTCTGGGGCGTGTAGTGTTATGTCCACACCTAGTTCAAGTTTATACTTTGCAACCTCTTTTCTCTGCTCCAATGTGAAATTTTCAGGAAAAAATATCGGCATATTAACATTTAACTCCACAGATGAAAACCCGTTTTCACTGGCATATTTTATAGCATCAAAAATATCCTTTTCACCTGCAGAAGCTGCGTATCCAAATTGCATAAATCCACCTCTTTCTAAAATAATGGAAGCCCGTTAGGACTTCCACGACTTTTACCTTTATTAAAGAACTACACTCTTAGCAGAAATTATACTGTCTTTTTCTTTAAACTTAGCAAGAGTTTCTTTAGTTACTTCACTGTCTATTGTTAGTATCATAATAGCGTTTTCACCTTTTATTTTTCTACCAACATGCATTGTCGCCACATTGATAGCTTCTTCTCCGACAAGAGTTCCTACTTGGCCTATTACTCCAGGAACATCTTTATTTTTGATGAAAAGCATGTACTCGCTAGGTGTAACATCTATTTCAAAACCTTCTAGCTCTATCAGTTTTCCTTGACCGTTTGAAGCTATTGTACCTGCTATTGTAAATACTTCATTTTTGTTGTTAGTTACCTTTACACCCACGTAGTTTGAGTAGTTGTTATAGTTCTCAGCAAACTTTTTCTCTTGAACAGAGATACCAGCTTGGTCAGCCATAACCATGGCATTTACATAGTTGATTCCTTCTTTTAAAACCGGCTCTAAAAGACCCTTTGTAAACGCTATATTTACCATGTTTGTATCGTTAGATGATACATCTCCCCAGTAGCTTATCTCCACAAATTTAACAGGTTCTTTATGAAGTTGGTAGTACACTTTACCTAGGTTCTCCATAAGCTCTATGTAAGGCTTCATCTCTTTTAGCTCTTCCCTTTCCATAGCAGGAAGGTTTACAGCATTAGGTACAATTTCACCTTTTAACGCGTTTATAACTTGCTGTGCTATTGCTATACCAACATTTTTCTGAGCATCAGCAGTGTTTGCACCTATATGAGGTGTTGCTATGAAATTGTCAAACTCATATAGCGGGCTTTCAAATCTAGGCTCAACAGCATGTACATCTATACCTGCCGCTCTTACTTTTCCACTTTTTAGTCCGTGGTAAAGAGCTTCTTCGTCTACTATTTTACCCCTTGCAACGTTTACTATTATAACGTTGTCCTTCATTAGTTCGATCTCTTTGTAGCTTATCATTCCTATTGTCTCTTCAGTTCTAGGTGTGTGAACTGTTATTATATCCGATCTTTTAACTAATTCTTCTAGCTCTTCGATTTTTTCTACACCGAATCTTTTGAATCTTTCATCAGATATATACGGATCATATGCGATTACATTCATCCCAAAAGCTTTCATTCTTGTAGCCATAAGTGAACCTATTCTACCAAGTCCAATTATACCTAAAGTTTTATTGTATAGTTCAACTCCTTCTAAAGAGTTTCTGCTCCAGTTTCCTGCTTTCATGTCTTTGTCAGCATAAGACACATCCCTTGCACAAGCAAGCATAAGAGCGATTCCTAGTTCACAAGCTGAGATTGTGTTACTGTGTGGAGTATTTGCAGCGATTACACCTCTTTTTGTAGCCTCGTGGATATCTATATTGTCAGTTCCGTTTCCAGCACGTCCAACTATTTTTAGATTTTTCCCCTTGTCTAACAGCTCTCCGTCAACCATTGTAGCACTTCTGACAAGCAGAGCATCATATTGATCAATTATCTCTAAGAGCTCCCCACGGCTTATCCCAATACGTACATCAACGTCTAGCTCTTGTTTTAAAAGCTCAATTCCTGCATCATCCATTTTCTCAGCAACTATTGCCTTGAACTTCCCCATTAATTAAAGCACCTCCAAATTTCATTTACCATTGCTTATATAATTTATAATACTTTTCAAATATTTAGTTATATTAGCACAAACACATTAAATTTAAATTAAAACAAGACCAGTATAGCATTACAAATTAATTAACAAATCATTATATTGAGTCGCTCATCCCCATCAACTGTCTCAGAATAGCTATTTCCGAAATAACTGACACTTTCAGTGCCCGCTTGTCCCGTATGTTAACCAATGAAATTCAGGAAAATTTCCTCGTAAATATACATGTCAGTTTTTCCTATAAAGAGCTTTCTACTTTACAAGTTCAGTTTTTATTTTTTCAATCCTGTCCTTATATTCAGCATCACTCAGTATAGTTTTGTCGTCACGTCCAACTTTAAAAGGTTCTCCCCACTCAGCTCCGTCCATATATTTTGGCACTATGTGGAAATGAAGGTGGTCCACCACATCTCCATAAGAAGCGTAGTTAATTTTTTTTGGAGAAAATAATTTATTTATTGCAGCGGCTACCTTAGATATATCCTGAAAGTACTTTTGACGTTCAATGTCTTCTAACTCGAATATCTCCCTTTTGTGATCATTTAAAGCCACCACACATCTCCCCATGTGCGTCTGGTCCCTCATAAGATACAGAGTAGAAGCCTCAAGTTTACACACCTCCATCATTAGTGTGTTTAAAGGCTCACTTTTAGTACAGTAAAAACAATTTTTGTTAAACGGCATTTCAAATCCCTCCATATTTTATTTTAATTTTTTTTGAAGTATAGTATCCCCACTAAAGTTTTTTACGAAAAGGGTTTCTTCGCTGTAAATACCATAAGAGTTTTCAAACAAACCCTTTGGGAGCGATACTGAACCCGGATTAAAAAAATACACGCCGTTCCTTTCCTCTATAACCGGTACATGGGTGTGCCCCTGTACGTAAACACACCCTCTCAGCAAATTTTTTGGCTGTTCCATATGTCCATGCGCTAGGAAAAATTTTCTGCCGTCCAACAGTAAATAACTGTTGTCTGACATCATCGGATATTCCAGTATCATTTGGTCAACTTCACTGTCACAATTCCCTCTTACTGCAACTATCCTTTCCTTGTATGAGTTCAAAATTTCAGCCACCCCTTGAGGGTCATATCCCTTGGGCAGAGGATTTCTAGGCCCGTGGTAAAGCTGGTCGCCGAGTATAAGTATCTGGTCAGCACCCTCTTTTTCAAAACACTCCATAACTTTTTCCAAGTAGATTTTGGAACCATGTATATCGGAGATAAAAAACAGCTTCATAACCCCTCCTTATATCTCACTATTAATATAATATCTACATTATATATTCAAATACTTCATATGTAAAACATTTTTTACCAATAATTCAAGTTGTTTTTTAATTATTTACGAATTATTGAATCTCTATACTTTTATAGATTTCTTTTGTCTTTTTAGTTGTGCCGATACCTAAGTGAAATAGCAATCTTCAATTACCTTCTTTAATTAAGGGTTAAATACAGTCCTCAATCTAAATTGATTTAGCAAACAAAATTCGCAAACTCCTTCTATTTTTCGTTTTTTTTTAGTATAATCGTATTAGATATCATATTTGCGGCAAGGAGAATGAAATGGATATATTCAAATTTTTTTTAATTGTACTACAACTTCTATTTTTGATTTCATGCAAGAAGTTACCTCAAGGGGCTTCTATGAAAAGTCCATTACACCGGGCGGACAATGTAAACTTTATATACGACTTGACTTATGAAAAAGACGGTGTAGTGGTACACGAACAGAACATCTTCGATAATATGCTAAAAATAATAGATGAAGCCGAAGAGTTTATCATAGTGGACTTTTTTTTGTACAACAATGAGTACAATAGGGAGTACAACTATCCTAAACTGTCTGAAAATTTGACCTCAGCTTTGATAAAAAAGAAAAACAGGTCCGGCATACCCATATATGTCATAAGTGACGAAGTAAATACTTTTTACGGTTCTTACTACTCCAACGAATTTGAGAGGTTACGTGAAAACGGCATAGAGGTCATAATCACTGATCTTTCAAAACTTCCGGATTCGAATCCAACGTATTCCATTATATGGAAACCTGTATTCAGCTGGTTTGGTACGGAAGGCATCGGGTGGCTGCCAAATCCTTTTAGCCCAGATTCACCCAAGGTTACCCTGAGATCATACCTGAAACTTTTGAACTTCAAAGCAAACCACAGAAAAGTGATAATATCGGAAAAAAATGTAATGGTGTCGTCATCAAATCCACATGACGCCAGTGCCTACCACTCCAACATAGCTTTTGAGGCTTCAGGCCCAATTATAAACGAGGCAGTGTACAGCGAAAAAGCCGTAGCGGAATTTTCCAGCGGTAGAATAGGGGTAGAGAAGAAAGAGTATGCAAAGGAAAATGGTGAAATG
Source organism: Ilyobacter polytropus (assembly GCA_003246855.1). Classification (GTDB taxonomy): domain Bacteria; phylum Fusobacteriota; class Fusobacteriia; order Fusobacteriales; family Fusobacteriaceae; genus Ilyobacter_A; species Ilyobacter_A polytropus_A. The sequence continues at coordinate 18,980 of QKCP01000121.1, read as the reverse complement.
CAAATTTCACTTCTTACAGAGGGGAAGATAGGAGAACAGCTCAGCAACGAAATCCAAAAAACCAGTATAGGAGATTCGATAAAGATAGGAGTATTCTATCTTTCCGATAGGGATATAATAAATGATCTTATAGACGCATCAAAACGCGGTGCTGAAGTAAACATAGTACTAGATTTAAATAAAGACGCCTTCGGCAGAAAAAAGAACGGCATACCAAACAGGGTAGTCGCCAAAGAGCTTCTGGAAAAATCCAATAATAAAATCCAGTTGAAATGGTATAAAACAAACGGAGAGCAGTTCCATTCTAAAATGGCTATACTAAACTTTTCTGAAGAAACAACTGTGATAGGTGGCTCAGCGAATTTTACCAAAAGAAACATAAGAGATTATAATCTTGAAGCCAACTTCAAGATTGTAGCGCCTAAAAATTCTAAATTTTCTTTGGATGTAAACCATTATTTCGATAGGATTTGGCAAAATAACGGTGGCCTGTATACGTTAGAATACAGTGAAGGACCCCAGAAAAGTAGGTTCAAGTATTTCTTGTACAGATTCCAGGAGTGGAGTGGTTTTAGCACTTATTAGACAGCATTATGCTGTCTTTTTTATTTGTGTACACTAATAAAAACTTGAAATTATATGTTTCAAGTTTTTTATATTAATTTAACAGTTCAGTTTTTTTAAGTATATCCCACAAAAAATGTTTGTTCATTTTTTAACCTTTTTTAACTTTAGCTCTTCTTCGACAATCACTAGTATAACTATGTTTATAGGCATTAATTTTTATGTATTTTTACAGTTTTGAGTTTTTTTATATGGATCCGGTTATTTTTTTATCCTTTCACGATATAATTTTTCTTGCATTTTATATATTTTTTTTGTATAATTACATCAAACGAAAAAGTGTACTATTTAATTTTTAATCGGTTTTATCCAATCAGAATGAGGTGGTATATATAAAACTGACTGAAAGACAAAAAAAAATCGTACAAATAGTTAAAGAACACGGATTAATAACCGGTGAAAACATTGCAAAATCCTTGGGACTTACAAGGACCGCCTTAAGGACAGATTTTTCTATACTAACTTCAAAAAAAATATTGAGTGCAAAACCCAAAAAGGGATACTCATATTTAGGCAAGGGTATAGAAGATAGCAAGCCTATCAAAGACTTCAAGGTTTCCAGCTATATGAGAAAGCCATTTATACTGGCAGAGGAAACTAGCATATACGATGCGATAATAGGAATGTCACTAGATGACAGCAGCAGTATCTTTATAACTCAAAACGGTTACTTGTCAGGCGTGGCTTCCAGAAAAGACCTTTTAAAGTACTCAGTTACAGGTAGGGATTTGAACAAAATGCCTATAGGGGTCATAATGACTAGGATGCCCAACATAATCTACTGCTACAAAGGGGACAATATTTTTGGAATAGCTAAAAAATTGCTTGCCCATGAAATAGACTCTATCCCAGTTGTAGAAGACGAGAAAGATTCCGAAGGTGTGACCAGGCAAAAGATAGTAGGCAAATTGTCGAAGACCAGCGTAACAAAACTATTTGTCGATTTAATAGAAGATGGTTTTTAAAATCCTCTTGCTTTTAACTAGCAATGTCAATCTTACCTCCTAGACGATTTTTTAAGATTGCATTTTTATAAGCAGATTCCAGCTGAAATTTGCAAGGGGATTTTTAAAATAAAGAAAAGTATGTTTCACAGCCATGAAACAAAAAAGAGAGCTGACTGCCAGCTCTCTTTTTTATTGCCTACTTATACATTTTCTTTAAGTATATCATAAACGTTAGCTATTATCTCTTTACAGGAAACCCCATTTTTCTTTAGCTCCACACATTCAAAAGTTCCGTACTTTTCATTTACCTGTTTCATTATATTTCTACCTATCACCCTAGACTCGTTAGACCCTTCAAGATCCTCTCTTCCCCTAAGAGCACCCAAGGCTATCATAGCTCCGGTAATTGCTCCGCAAGTGGATCCAACAGACATACCACCACCAAAAGGTGTTGCCATAGAAGATGGAATGTTTGTACTATTCTCTTCATTTAAAGCTTTAATAACTGCTTCTGCACAATTGTATCCCATTGTGTGAAATTCTACTGCTTTCGACATACAATATCCTCCTTAAAAATTCAATAAATTATTTTTTAGATTATAGCACTGCCTAAAAATTTTGTCAAAGTCTATTATCTACCACAACCTTCTTTAGATTACTATTTGCATTTACAAACTACAACACAGCATTTTAAGTTTTATAATTTTTAAATTCAAATAAAAAGGCCGTCAACCTTTCGGTTAACGGCTAAGTTTAGAATCTAGTATCTCCGATGCAATTTTAGGATTTGCTTTCCCTTTAGACAACTTCATGATCTGCCCAACAAGAAATCCTTTTACTTTTTCATTACCTGATTTGTACTGCTCAACTACGTTTTGGTTGTCAGCTAACACTTGTTCTACTATAGCTTCTATGGCACTGGTGTCGTTTACCTGCACAAGCCCTTTTTCTTCAACGATGGTTTCAGGAGTTTTCCCTGTTGCTACCATCTCATCGAAAACTTTTGTAGCGGCGCTGCTGTTTATTTTTCCGCTTTTCGCCATCTTGATCATTGCCCCAAGATTTTTAGACGATACCGGGAACTCTTTAAACTCTATTTTTTGTTCGTTCAATACCCTAACCACGTCTCTTAGCATCCAGTTACATGCACTTTTAGCATCTCCACTTGCCATAACAAGCTCCTCGTAGTAGCCAGACATGTCTTTGTCCCCGATTAGGATGTCAACTTCTTCTTCGTTTATCCCGTATTCTTTTAGGAATCTCTCTCTCTTCTGCTGTGGAAGTTCCGGAAGAGTTTCTTTTGCATTTTTTATTATACTATCTTCCACATACAGTGGAGTGATGTCTGGCTCTGGGAAATATCTGTAGTCGTGAGCTTCCTCTTTACTCCTCATTGATATAGTTTTACCCTTTGCAGCATCCCAACGTCTTGTTTCCTGTACTATTTTATACTCTTCGCCGTAAACGTAGAGTTCTTTTTGTCTTTTTTCCTCTTTTTCAAGAGCTCTTTGAAGCTCTTTAAACGAGTTCAAGTTTTTGATCTCCACCCTGGTATTTAATTTTGTATCCCCAACTTTTCTAAGTGAAATATTGGCATCGCATCTAAGAGACCCCTGCTCCATTTTAACGTCTGAAACCTCAGAATACTCCAGTATACTCTTAAGAGTTTTCAAAAAAGTTATAGCCTCTTCTATAGAACGTATGTCTGGCTCAGTTACTATCTCGATAAGCGGTACCCCTACCCTGTTGTAGTCTATAAGGGTAAAAGGTTCGTATTCCATATGTACAAGTTTTCCAGCATCTTCTTCCATATGTATCCTGTTTATCCTTATTCTTTTCTTTCCACCTTCTGTATCTATATCTACATGCCCATCAATACATATAGGCATATCAAACTGTGATATTTGGTATGCTTTTGGAAGATCTGGGTAAAAATAGTTTTTTCTGTCAAATTTGTTAAGTTGGTTTATATCACAGTTTATAGCAAGCCCGGCCTTAACAGCCATATTAACAACTTCCTCATTTATAACTGGAAGCGTCCCAGGCAAGCCAAGACATACCGGACAGGTATTTGCATTTGGTTCTGCTCCGAACTCTGTAGAACAGTTACAGAAAATTTTTGTATTTGTCTTCAACTCAACGTGTATCTCTAATCCTATTATAGTCTCATAACTCGCCATCTAGCACACCCCCTCAAATGCTTTTGCTGCCTGTAGCACCTTTTTCTCCCCGAAATGAGGGCCGATGATCTGCACTCCTATAGGCAACCCGTTTTCGTCCTCGCCGCATGGTACCGATATAGCAGGAACTCCTGCGATGTTTATATTTACTGTGTATATGTCAGCCAGGTACATTTCAAGAGGATTCTCTGTTTTTTCCCCTATTTTAAACGGCAGTACAGGGGAAGTTGGGCTAAGTATCAGGTCATATCTTTCAAATATATCTTGATACTGTTTAGTTATTTTTTTCTTCAGCTTAAGCGCTCTTTTGTAGTAAGCATCATAATATCCTGAAGAAAGTGCGTATGTTCCAAGCATTATCCTTCTTTTTACCTCTTTACCAAATGCCTCGGTTCTTGTATTCTCCATTAGTTCACCTATATCAGTGAAATTTTTTGTTCTGTACCCATATCTTACACCGTCAAACCTAGCCAAGTTAGAACTTGCCTCGGCGGAAGATATTATATAGTAAGGAGAAAGCCCTTCAGCCGTTATAGGCATGGAGATATACTCCACCTCGGCACCTAAGTCTTTAAACTTCTCCAAGCTTTCGCTGAACGCTTTTTCTATCTTAGGATCAAGCCCTTCTTTGAAAAACTCTTTTGCTACAGCAATTTTCATCCCTTTTACACCATTCTTCAAGTCATCCATATACTCATGGTACTCCACCTTTGCACTTGTATTGTCCTTGGCGTCGTGACCCTGTATAACTTCAAGACAAAGTGCAGCATCCTCTACGTTTCTGGCAAAAGGCCCTATCTGGTCAAGCGATGAACCAAATGCTATAAGACCGAACCTAGATACCACTCCGTAAGTTGGCTTTAGCCCTACAACTCCACAAAATGCTGCAGGCTGTCTTATACTACCACCTGTATCAGATCCAAGAGATATAGGTGCAAGTTTTGCTGCAACTGCAGCTGCAGATCCACCAGAAGATCCTCCAGGAACTCTATCCAAAGCCTTAGGGTTTTTAGTAACCATGAATGCAGAATTTTCAGTAGAAGACCCCATGGCAAACTCGTCCATATTAGTCTTCCCTATGATTATAGCATCTTCAGCCTTTAATTTTCCGATAACTGTTGCATCATACGGAGGTATAAAGTCCTCCAACATTTTTGATGCACATGTTGTTTTTATACCATCAGTACATATATTGTCTTTTATGGCAATTGGCACACCCGCTAACTTACCTAATGGTTCCCCATTCGCCACCTTTTTATCAACAAGCTCAGCCTGTTCCATGGCCTTGTCTTCACACAAAGTTATATAAGATTGTACATCCTTGTCTACCTCTCTTATCCTGGAAAAAAGCTCTTTAACAAGTTCTGTACATTTAAGTTCTCCGTTTTTAACCGCTTTTGCTATCTCAACGGCCGTCATATCTTCTACTCTCATTCAGCTCCCCCTTACTCGACTACTTTTGGTACTTCGATACTAGTATCACGCATTGACTTCACGTTTTGGAAGAGTTTCTTTTTATCTTCAAAAACCTCAACTACGTCTTTTCTGAACTCGGTATTCACCTTGTCAAACTCGTCCAACGAAACGTCTTCTAAATCAAAGTTGTCTATGGCCTCAAAATGGCTTAAGATAGCTTCGAATTCATTTGTAAGTTTATCCACTTCTTCGTCTGTAAATTTAAGCTTTGCTAGTTTTGCTATGTATTTAACCTCTTCCGGTTTTACTTTCATAATATTCCCTCCCTTACGGTCTTATTCTTTTCAAATCTCTAGGAAGCAGTGTTGCCTCTCTTATGTTCTCTAGGTTAAGTATTTTCATAGTAAGTCTTTCAAGACCTATTGCGAATCCACCGTGCGGAGGCATACCGTACTTAAAATTTTCTGTGTAGAATTCAAAGTTTTCTGGGTCCATACTGAAACTTTTTATGTTTTCTATAAGCATGTCGTAGTCGTGTATTCTTTGTCCACCTGTTGTTATTTCAAGGCCTTTGTATAAAAGGTCAAAACTTCTAGTTACCCCATCCTTATTCTCGTGAGGCATTGTATACATAGGTCTTTTAGAGATAGGGTACTCTGTCAAGAATACGAAGTCACTTTTGTACTCCTCTTCCACGTATTTAGAGAAAAGCTTTTCCCCCTCTGCGTCCAGGTTTCCTGCAGGAGACCTTTTACCATATTTTTCCAGAATGATATCTTGCGCTTCGGCCAGTGATACTCTAGGTATCTCAAGTTTTTCAGGAAGCTCAATTCCATACATTGCAAGTTCCTTGCTGCAAGTTACGTTCAGATGCTTGAATATGTGCTCTAGCAGCCCTTCTTCTAAGTCCATTATATCCTCTTCGTTTTCGATGAACCCCATCTCAACGTCTAAGCTGACATATTCACTCAAGTGTCTCCACGTGTTGTGCAGCTCTGCCCTGTAAGCGTGTCCGACTTCAAATACCTTTTCAAATCCGGCTCCTACCATCATCTGCTTATAAAACTGTGGACTTTGTGCCAGGAAAGACCTTTTACCATAGTAGTCTACCAAAAACATTTCACTTCCACCCTCTGTGGCAGAATCTATAAGTTTCGGTGTGTGGATTTGTGAAAACCCGTTTTTCATAAGGTAAGATCTGAATCCTTCTTCTATCTCTTGCTGTATTTTGAATACAGCTCTTACTTTTTGTTTTCTCAAGCTGACACTTCTATGGTCTAGCTGTATTTCAAGTTTTGCATTTATAGTCCTCTTGTTTATATCAAAAGGAAGGTTTTCATATTTTGCGTCACCTAGCACTTTTAGTTCTTCTACAAGTACTTCAACTCCATTTGGAGCCTTTGGGTTCACAACTGTAGAACCTACTACTGAAACCGAAGCTTCGTTTCTAAGTGTTTTTACAACCTCTTTATCATCTACAACTAATTGGATCATCCCGTCTTTGTCTCTCAAATGTACAAAGTTTACATTACCCAAACTGTGTATTTTGTGTACCCATCCTTTAACTAAAACTTTTTCCCCTTCATAAGTTTTAAGATCTTTAGAATAAACTCTTTGCATCTGAACACTCCCATCATTCAAAATTAGTTTTATTTCTAAATCCCAAGCCCTTTTATTAATAAAAACTCTTTTTAAAAAGCTTGGAATAGTTTTTCAAAATAAACATACTAGACTAAAAAGTATAAAAAAAACTCCTCACAACTATAGTTGCGAAGAGTATCCTAAACAAATTAAATAATATAAAAATATTATCTAAAAACTCTTCAAGGTACGGAAATATTTACTGTACGTACATTCGATACCCGCCAACTATAACGTGTTGGTCACGTCTAAGCCTACTAAGTGTTAGCTTTTCGGTTAGAAGCTCCAAGGTGTTCTTCATTATAGACGTCGTTACCGGGCTTACACCGTCCCCAGCTCGCTAAAACTACTTTCTATAACTACTCTCCTCTTCATAGCTTTTTCGTGTATATTCAATTTTAACTTTGATATTATAATAGATTTCAAGACTTATTGTCAAATTAATTTTTTTTTAGTTTTTTAGTTCCGCTGCTCCGTGCATCTTTTAATTTTTACATATACACTCTCTTTAATCTACCGATAAGTGCAGTATATGCCCTCTTATCTTATCCTTATATTCTTATCCTTATATTCTTATCCAAAAATTTTTTCCCGCAGAACTTGTCAAACACATGCACAACTGCAAAACAGGACGCCATGCTAAAGAAACTAGTTGCTATTTTTAGCCCCTCAGTCACTCTAAAAAAACTAGCTGCGGAATATCCGGAAAAAAACATAAGTATCGGCAGTATGTAAACCAATATTCCCATATTGATGATAGAACCATCATTTATCTCAAAACTAACGATATCGCCTACTTCAAACTTTTTATTTGTCTTTATGTCTAGTTCTTCTGAGTATCTACCACCCTCTGTACAGGTCTTGCAGTTTCCACAACTGTTTTTTTTGTACACTTGCACCCTTACCTGATCCCCGTGTACCTCTTTTACCACTCCTTTTTTTACCAAGACTCATCCCTCCATACAACCCACACAAGAAAAATCGCTTTGTGGGAATTCGTCATTTCATACGTGCAAATTGATAAACATAATGCTGGATTTTTTATAGATAAAACTAGTAAAGTACTCTATAAAATACTCATTATACTATAATAAGTATTTTATATGAATTTAGTCAAGTATTTTTTCTTAGATTACTTCTTTACTTTTTCCCCACTGGTTTATTACTTGTCAAAGTTCTTAAATTTATTTACTTTTTCGAGTTATGCTTTATCACTATAAAAAAATAAAAAAACAAAAATCCCGGCTAGTGGGACTTATATGCTGAACTTTTCAGCCATCTTATAGTAGATTCTTTTTGGTATAAATCTCAGTATAATGTAAAGAATTTGGTTTAAAAACCCAGGGATATAGACGACCTTACCCCTTTCCATAGCCCGTAGAGATTTTTTTACTACCTCCTCAGGTTTCATCCACCTTATAAGTCCTCTGTTTACAAGTTTTTCATCCTCCATACCGAGTTTATTGTGGAAATCAGTCCGGGTAAAACCTGGGCAAAGAGCCTGCACCCTTATCCCCTTTCCTTTGAGGCTTACATAGAGGGACTCGGAAAAACTGTTTACAAATGCCTTGCTGGCGCTGTAGAAGTGGTTGAACCCAGCAGGTGTAAAGGCAGCCATAGAAGATACGTTTATTATGTAGCTCCCTCTACCCATTTTTTTCAAGGCAGTATGAGTTAAGCTTGCCATTGAGTTTATGTGAACTGTAAGCATTCTTTCCTGATTTTCGAAGCTGTCTTCTAAAAAATTCTTCTGATTGCCAAACCCAACGTTGTTAACCAGAGCACCTATGAAGTCTAGCCCATCTATTGCCACGAGCAGCTCGCTAAACTGAACATGGTTTGAGAAATCTGCTATCACAACTGTGGTCTTTATTCCGTACTTTTTCTCAAGCTCATGCCCGAACTTTTTTATCAGCTTCTCCCTCCTGCCGGTTATAAGTAGGTCGTATCCCTGCTCGGCAAACTTTTCAGCGAATGCTCTTCCTATACCGCTTGTAGCACCGGTTACTACGGCTGTACTCTTTACCATTTATACCTCCAAAACTACAAATTACACTTCACAGCCTTTTATATAATCTATAAATTGCCTTGCTGATCTTCCTGACCTTCCGTTTTGGGATATCTCCCACTCTATAGCCTTTCTTCTAAGGACTTCCTGGTTGAGGTTGATCCCCTCTTTTTGTGCCAATCCGTTAACTATGTTTAGGTACTTTTCTTGATTCGGAGCGGCAAAACTAACTCTTATGCCAAACCTGTCAGAAAGAGACAGTTTTTCATTTAAAACATCATTTTCATGTATTTCATTATTTCTCTCGTCCCAGCTTTCGCTCACAAGATGTCTTCTGTTTGACGTGGCGTATATCACCACATTTTCAGGCCTTTTTTCAACTCCACCCTCTAATATAGACTTCATATGTTTGTAGTCCACTTCGAAATTTTCAAAAGACAGGTCATCTATAAATATAATAAACCTTTTCCCCCTGTCCCTTATATCCTCCATGAGCTTCCCAAGATCAACTATTTGAGATTTGGATATTTCGATTAATTTAAGCCCTGTGTGGGAAAATTTATTTAAAACAGCTTTTACTGACGAGGATTTTCCTGTCCCCCTTGCACCAACCAAAAGCATATTATTGGCTACTTTGCCGCTGGAAAATGCTTCGGTATTTTTTATTATTATCTCTTTTTGGTAGTCATACCCTATTATATCGTCAAACCTTATGTCATCATAATTTTCTACCGGTATAAGGCCAGAACTTTTGTCCCAGTGAAACACTGGGCTTTCAGACAGGTTTCCTACACCGTTTTGCATATACATGTTTACCATTTTTGAGTAAAACTCGTCTACATCCCATTCCCTAAACTTGTTCGTTATTTCGCAAAGTTCCTCAGAAAAATTCTTTTTAGTCATGGGCTTATATCTTTTAATAACCGGATCTTTTACCAAGAGATTAGAGAAATCATAAAAAGCGATGCTTTTAAGTATAACCAGGTCTTTTTTTACCAATTCCGCAAGCGAGCTGGAGACATCTTCCCCTTTTTTCTCACAGGCTACTGTAAACACATTTTTATCTCTTAATATCTTGTAAACTATATAAGAAGCCAGTATATCTCCGCTCAGGGAAAGGTTTTCCGCTCGTATTACCAGCTCAGAAGCAAGCTTAAAATATAACTTTCTGGCTTTCTCATTTGGCATACCAGAAAAACTCAGCTCATTAAAAAGCTCCTTTAATATGTTTATTACATCATCTTTTAAAATACCCCTGTATATAACAAGCTCATCAAGAACAGCAGATAAACTCCCCTTATTCATTTGAATCCCCCTTTTATTTATTCGAACCGAATTTTATCACAAATAATTTAATATATCATTAAGCAGACATTAAAAAACGCCGTTTCTGAATTTTTTTTGACCGCAAACACATGTTATTTGATCAAAAAATAACAAATTCTTTCCATGGCGTTTATAACTATTATACAACTATTCACTCTGGTTTCAAAATATTTTTTATTATTTTTCCTTATCTCAAACCTCTAATTCGTTTCCATTCTCTCAAAAGAAATTCTTTCAAGTTTTCTATCGGCATTTTCCCAAAAATCACCCTGAAAAAAATATATGTATACGTAGTAAATGGCAGTGGGAAAAAAAACATTATTGACGGCATCACGCCTTTTTGTTTTAGTGACTGCTTCTTGTATTCCTCGCTTCCAAGCCTCCCTATCCAAAAATTCTCACTCACAGCCCCGATAAGCCCTACCAGTATTATGGCTATCGAAAGTATCATTAGAGAATCGCTGGTATAAATAAGTATCCTATAAGCGATGTTGAACCTGTCTTCCATGAAACTCCTCCTAAATATTTTACTGCCATGACCCTTTCGGCAGGTCTATATAAAAATAATATTGCTAATAAAACTCTTCTATTATAATTAAGCGCCCCGTTTATTTTTCCTTTATTATAGCAGAAAATCCAAAAAAGAAATAACCGAATTTTCCTAAGTGTTATTTCGTTTTATTAAAAAAAATTAATTATGTTTTTCTTGACAGTATTAGTCGGAAATGTTATTATCACCTTATCAAAACAAATCTCATCTAGAGAGGCGGAGGGACTGGCCCTGCGAAACCTCGGCAACCTACAGTATTCTGGGAAGGTGCCAATTCCAGCAGATTATTCTGAACGATGGGAGAGGATAAGTAAAATAGACAGCTATTTTTACTCCTTTCTGCTACTTCAGGAAGGAGATTTTTTTATATCCGGTATTATAATAATACAAAACCATTAAAATTAAAAGGGGGAATATTAATGTCAAAAAAATTAGGTTTTGAAACACTTCAACTACACGCAGGTCAAGTTCCTGATCCAACAACAGGATCTAGGGCAGTCCCTATATATCAAACAACATCTTATGTGTTTAAAGATACAGAATATGCTGCAAATCTTTTTGCACTGAAAGAGCCAGGAAACATATACACAAGACTTATGAACCCTACCACAGACGTATTGGAAAAAAGAGTTGCCGAGCTTGACGGCGGAGTAGGTGCACTTGCGGTTGCCTCTGGTTCTTCTGCTATAACATACTCGATTTTAAATGTTGCAAAAACTGGAGATGAAATTGTTGCTGCTAAAAATCTTTACGGTGGTACCTACAACCTTTTAGCTAACACTTTAAACGACTTTGGTATAACGACTAAGTTTTTCGATCCCGATAACCTTGATGAAATCCAGGGTCTTATCACAGAAAAAACGAGAGCTGTTTACATTGAGACTATAGGAAATCCAAATGCTTCACTTATCGATATAGAAAAAGTTGCCGATATCGCACACAAAAATGGCCTTCCTCTAATTGTGGACAATACATTTGCCACTCCTTATCTTTGCAAACCTATAGAGTATGGCGCTGACATAGTGGTTTACTCTGCTACGAAATTCCTTGGAGGTCATGGTACAACCTTAGGTGGCGTTATAGTAGATGCAGGTAAGTTTGACTGGTCAAACCCTAAATTCGCAAATTTTAATATCCCTGACGCTGGATATAAAAACTTAAAGTATGCTGACTTAGGGGCTCCTGCCTTTATATTGAGAGCTAGGGTAAAACTTCTAAGGGATACAGGAGCGGCGCTCAGCCCGTTTAACTCTTTCCTTCTTCTACAGGGAATCGAGACTCTTTCTCTTAGACTGGAAAGACATGTAGAGAACGCAAGAAAAATAGTTAAATACCTAAGCGAAAGTGACAAAGTAGAGTGGGTAAGCTATCCTGAGTTAGAAAACAGCACGTACAAAACACTTGCCGATAAATATTTTAAAAAAGGTGTAGGTTCTATCTTCACATTCGGGATAAAAGGCGGAAGGGAAACAGCTAAGAAGTTTATTGACAGCTTGGAGCTTTTCTCACACCTTGCAAACGTCGCCGATGCAAAATCACTTGTTATACATCCTGCAAGTACTACACATGCTCAATTAAGCGATGAACAGTTGATAAATGTAGACATAAGACCAGAAACCATAAGGCTTTCTGTAGGAATAGAAACAGCCGATGACCTCATAGCAGATCTCGAGCAAGCGTTAAACAAAGCATTAAGCTAATAACAAAATAAAAAGGACAGTGCACACTGTCCTTTTTACTTACGCGAACGCTTTTAGATAACGTGGTCTACTTCCCACGTGGCCACTCTTATCACTTCGCCACTCTTCACATTAAGCCCAGAAGCCTCCAAAAGTTTTAAGAACTCATCCAATTGACGTTTTTCCTCATACAGAGCCATTATTATGCCAACCCTTTTATGTTTTTCCTCTTCACTTATGAAAAAACCCTTGAAAAGAGGCAGTTCATCTGAGAGGTCTTTATCCAAATTCCTAGCTTCAAAATACGATGCTTTGTTTACACCTACACCTTCTAAGGCTAAAACAACATTTTCTTTATAATCCTTGTTCAATATCTTTACGTATAAGAAATACATATTTTGCCTCCTATTCTTTTATATCCCCACTCATTTTAAGAGAATACTTTGTCAGCATTGGTCCAACTACCTCTGTTATTAAAGTAGTAAATAAAAGTATATTTAAAATAATATAAGAAATCTCTACACCCTTTTCTCCGTAAACTAGTATTTCATGGCCTGCTTCTACTACCTTTGCTCCAAAAGTCTTTTTTATAGATAGTGCCAAGGCGAGGCCCACCCCTACCTGTGGGAGAAGTGCAAAACCTATATATTTCTTCACTATTTCCGAGCTGCCGCTTATGGTTGCACCAAAGCTCGCGCCACAGACTTTCCCTATACTTCTAGAGACAAAATAAATCAGTCCCATAGCAAGTATACCACTGACAGCAGATACATCCAAATGGGCTCCTCCCAAGATAAAAAACGCCCCTAAAAAAACTCCTGTAAACTTCTCAACTATCTCCTCACTTTTCAATGTCATAACATCTGAAAAATTTGTGAGGATTGCTCCGAAACTCATTATAGACAATAGTTCAGATACGTGAAAATGTTCGGATATTCCCAAAAGTATGAGTATGAAGGATATTAAAAGCATCTGTATTATATCGTTGTTCGAAATTTTTTTAAGCATCAACAGATACAAAGCCCCAAAAAAGACACCTAAAATAACTGCGAAAAATATAGAAGCCAGAGTAGACACCAGTATATTCCATACATTTATGGCTGCACCCCTCATAAGTGCCTTGGAAAAACTGAGAGAAAACGCAAAAATCACAAGGGCCATTGCATCGTCTATCCCGACTATAGCCAGTATAGTAGACGTAAAGTTCCCCTTCGCCTTATATTGTTTTATAACGGCTACCGTCGCTGCAGGCGCAGTTGCAGAGGCCACCGCTCCAAAAAGAAGACATTTATAAGTCTCAAAACCAAAAATTTTCAATATCAGCGCCACAGAAATAAAGGCCCCCAAGCATTCCCAAATAACTATCATAAATATGCTTTTCCCAAGTTTTTTAAGAACATCTAATTTCAGCTCAATCCCTATTGTAAAAGCTATTATCCCTAAAGCTATGGTAGGTATCAGATGAAACCTTTCTATCAGTTCTTCAAAATTTTCCCTTCCTATTATTAGCGTAGCTACGGTTCCTGCAAGTACTCCCAGGACTACATAACCAGTAACTTCTGGCATTTTTAGAAACTGAGAAATTCTTTTGTTAAAAAAGGCTATTAGAAATATTATGCCCAGTATAATTAAAATGTTGTGCTCCATGTTATTTTACCCCTAACTTTTAGAAATTTTTAAACAGTTCCACTACCTCCTCAGCCCTCTCGGCGCTGAAAAGCAGGTCTCTTCTAACTTTGTTTTTAGCCAGGAGTATCAGTTTTGATAAAATCCTCAGGTACCTCTTTCTCTCTGCTTCCGGGGCACCTATCAAAAATACAGCTTTCACGGGTTCACTGTCAATGGAGTTCCATTCTATGCCGTTTCTTTCTATCCCCACTATTATAAAAAATTCATCCACACTCTCTATCTTAGCATGGGGTATGGCTATCCCAAGTCCAATTCCGGTGCTAAGTATGGCCTCCCTATCGAAAACCTCTGTTTCAAACAGGCCTTCGTCACCTAACTTCCCCAGATCGTTAGCCTTTTTCACCAACTTTTTTATAGTATTTCTAGGACTTGCTTCATCTAAAAACACTACCCCCTCTTCCCTTATAAGTTTCTCAAGCATACATTTCCCCCTATTTATATAATTTTAAAAGTCAATAACAAACTCGATACGCCTATATTTTAAAGTCTTAAAATGACACATAAATTAAATTATAACATCAAACACTACAAATAACAAGGATAAAAAAAACACTCTGAGTATTCAGAGTGCCTATCCAAGAGCCACATCAAGAGTCATCATGACTGCAAATCCTAACATGGCTCCGGCAGTTGAAATGTCAGTTTTTTTATCAATTTGGGATTCTGGTATGAGCTCCTCCACAACTACATATATCATAGCTCCGGCAGCAAACGACAATGCATAAGGAAGCAATTGCCTCATACTGAGGACTGCATACGCCCCCAAAACACCTGCCATGGGCTCAACTATCCCAGACATCTGCCCGTACCAAAAACTCTTAAATCTAGATAATCCTTCTCTTCTAAGAGGTACTGAAACAGCTGCCCCCTCTGGAAAATTCTGCAGCCCTATCCCTATGGCCAAAGCCACTGCTCCTGCAAGACTGGCTGAAGGCAGGTCAGAGGCTACGGCTCCAAAGGCTACCCCTACAGCAAGCCCTTCCGGTATATTGTGCAGGGTTATGGCCAATACCAACAGTATACTTCTCTGCCAGTGAGTTTTTATCCCTTCAGCTTCGGATATTTTTAGCCCCATATGTAGATGAGGAAGGGTTTTATCAATAATCCAAAGAAAGAGGCCACCAGATAAAAATCCTACAACTGCAGGAATCCAGCCAGGAACGCCCAACATTTCTGCCATATCTATAGCTGGTGCAAGCAGTGACCAGAAACTTGCTGCTATCATAACACCTGCCGCAAACCCCAGCATACCGTCTAACAGCTCTCTTTTTATCTGTTTAAAGAAAAATACCATGGCTGCCCCTAAAGCAGTAACAAACCAAGTGAAACCAGTTGCCATAAAAGCTTGTTGAACTGGTCCGAAGTTTTCAAGCCATTCAAACATAAATACTACCTCCTTATTTTTATTTATCTATTTGATTTTCTGAGTATTATTTATTTTTCCTCTTTTAAATTTGATAAATTTTAAACTCAATCTTTATTTGTATTATATACAATTTTTAAATAGTTTCAATCTATTGTTATCATTTTTACTCTGCAATGCAATGCTTCCTCGTGAGGCTTTTTCGCCTAAAACTATTGATTTCTAGAGAGTTCAAGGCTATAATATTATTACAAGAGATGATCATTACATCGAAGGGAAGTGATCTTATGAGAACTATAGTTAGAGGAGTAAACGTTGAATTGAGCAGGGCGCTTGCCGACTACGCCAAAGACAAGTTCCAAAACATTGACAGGTACTTCGAACACTTAGATCAACTAGAGCTCATCTTAAGCAATAACGGCAAAAGGACTTTCAGAATAGAGGCCTTAGCAAAAATAAAAGGACACCTCTATATAGCAAAGCTCGAAAACAATGATTTGTACAAAGGTATAGATCAAGCTAAACTTAAAATGAAAGAACTGCTTATAAAGGAAAGAAATAAGATAATTGATAAAAAGAGAAAAAACATAGCATAGAGCCGGATATTAATCCGGCTCTTTTATTATAGTTCTTATATCAATATTTTAGATATAATATAAGCAAGTTCATTGCCCATTATATCCATAGTTTTTTCAAGCATTTCTGACTCTGACTTTAAATTTCTAGGACGTTCGTTTACAACACCTGGCGGAACGTCTGGTATTTTAATTGAGAATGTTTTATCATTTCCGTATTCCTTCCACTGTACAGTATCTGTATCTACTTTATTTATAGTCCCGGACTTTATAACTTCGCCATTTGTTAGGTCAATTATCTCGTAGTTCACATTTATAGATAGTGATTTTGACATGGTGTAGCTATACTGCCTATACCTGTGCGTCCTATACTCTATACTCGGTTTTTCTGGAATCCCAACCTCTTCAACCATTTTACCCAACTTTGTCTCAGTATCGTATTTTTCTATCCAAAATTTCTCCTCACTGAATACATTTTTTTGTGGTTCTGTGCAAATGACTCCAATCACCTCTATATTGACTAGGGTATTACCTCTAAGCAGTATTTCTTTTGAGCTAGTTCCTTTTTTTTCAAGTTCATCAACAGTTATCCCTAGTTGATCTAAATAACTTTCAAACTCCTTATAGCTGCTTAAAAAAGCTAATTCGTTTAAACAAATTTTTTCTATGGTGTTTTGCCTTATGCCTTCTCCTAAATCCATATATTTATGCTTGTAGGAGGCTGGCTTTATTAAAACCCTTTGAAGAGCTTCCTCTTTTGAAGTTTTGTATCTTTCTTTTACATCCATATAGCCAGGGTAGTAATACATTGCTCTTTTGTATAGATAAAATCTTTTTTTCAACTGTTCCCTGTTTAGCTGCTTTTCTTCCAGTTCCTGCGCAGCTTCGTAAAAACTTATTGCTACATCTTTCTTAAGGGCATCCAACTCCTCTTGTGTAGGATAGTTTATGAGTATCATAGTCTTAAGTTCCCGACTCAGGTTTGCAGCTGCACTTTTTATTAAATACAGCTTTTCCATGGAAGTAGCAATGTCTTCTAGTTTATATTTATATTTAGCCTGTTCAAAGTACATCTCAGCCTGTGATATCGCCCCGGGATATGCTATTGCGAAGGATAGCTGCGCTGGTTCATAATAAGGGTAGACCTTTAAGACCTCTTCTAATTTAAACACGGCTTCTGAATATTTCCCCTGTTCCATAAGTTTTTCAGCTCTTATAACTCCTCTTCCCCTTATAGTAAAACGGCTGCAGCCTGTAAGTACAATAAAAATCAACAGCAGAGAGATGAATCTTTTCATAGTTTTTAACCTCCTCCAAGTGTTCTCATTAATATTATTAAGAATACTATATGACATTTAAATTAAAATTCCTATTAATTTAGAGTGCTTTATCTGATTAAAAGATTTAAATACAAAAAATAAAAAAAGCAGCCATCAGGCTGCCTTACACTCTAAATGGTGCGGAGGGGGAGACTTGAACTCCCACGTCGAGGACACTAGATCCTAAGTCTAGCGCGTCTGCCAATTCCGCCACCCCCGCACGGATAGCTGTACAGATGATATCACAGATAAAAAATAATATCAATATTTTTTCTTAAAACTATATGTAAATAAAATCAAACAAAACTGCCTTCTATTTTTCACGAGATAAAGCAGCTATTTCTTTTAAAGAATTTACAGCATACGTTATTTCTTCCATTGTATTGAAATACCCAAATGAAAACCTCACAGCCCCTACATTATAAGTCCCTATAGATCTGTGTGCCAGAGGTGCACAGTGCATCCCAGGCCTTACTGCAATCCGATACTCCTCATCCAAAAATGCACTTACATCAGAAGGATCGACACCATCTATATTAAGGGATACAATCGGTCCTCTTGTTTCCTTTAGAGGTCCATATATAGTGATCCCCTCGACATCTCTGATCCCTTTTATAAATGCTGTGGTTAGCTCGTACTCATGACGTCTGATATTCTCCATACCTTCCTTTAGAATATAATCCACACCTGCTCCCAGAGCTGCTATACCATGAGCATTTTGGGTTCCAGACTCCAGTAAATCAGGCATCTCTCTTGGGTGTCTTCTGAGCTTAGAATTGCTCCCAGACCCACCCTCCATAAGAGGGGTTATATCGATCCCTTCTCTCACGTAGATTCCCCCAGTTCCTTGAGGGCCAAAAAGAGATTTATGTCCTGTAAAACACAGGATATCTATATTCATTTTCTCCACGTCTATCTCCTGCACACCAGCACTCTGTGAAGCGTCCAAAATAAACGTTGCGCCGTACTCCTTTGCGATCTCCCCGGCCTCTTCTACAGGCATTATGCTCCCTGTTAGATTTGAGATATGGGTCATAATTAGAGCTTTTGTATTTTCTTTTATAGCATCTCTTAAATCCTCAAGAGATATTCTTCCCTCTTCGTCAGCTTCAACTACAGTAACTTCCACTCCCTCTTCGTCTTCCATTGAAAATATCGGCCTTAGGACAGAGTTATGCTCAATCGATGTGGTTATGACATGATCCCCTCTTTTCAATATACCTTTTATTGCAAAATTTAGACTCATCGTAGCATTATATGTAAAAGCTACCCTTAATGGATTTTTTATGTTAAACAGAGCAGCCAGCTTTTCCCTTGTAGCATAGACTGCTCTTGCAGCCTCGAGGGCCATAGAATGGCTACCCCTGCCCGGATTTCCACCCTTTTTTTTCATGGTATCTACCAAAGTTTCGTAGACCTCTTCAGGTTTGGGATAACTTGTAGCGGCATTATCAAAATAATACATCTTATTCACCTCAATTTTGTTAATTGTAATAATCTTTTTAAAAAGTTTTAAATACAGACATAGAAACCACATAAAAAATTTTAATATTTTATTTTTTTGATAATTTTTAGCTTTTATGAAAAATTTAAATTCCCAAGTTTAATTTTTTTAACTTAAAAAATATAAAAATTAAGTTACATATAATCTTATACCATTTAT
>QKCP01000067.1 GCA_003246855.1 Ilyobacter polytropus | reverse complement strand
AAAAATTAGCACTTTGGAAGGCAAGGAATGGATTTTATTCCTTATTTCCGAAGCAAATCTATGCATTTTTATCAAATTTATCAAAAATAAAGGAAAGCGACTATCAAATATTTCTATTCGATAGTCGCTTGTCTACAATCTGAACTGTTGTGATTCCACAACAGTTTTTCTATATTGATGCAGCCTTAGCTTTTTCTGAAACTTTGAATACATGAAAAAGTATACCCAAGCCTATGACACAGCAGATAAAGTAAAATATATACACTTTGTCTATCCCGAAATAGTCCAATATCAGGCCGGAAATAAAGATAGATGACATGCTACCTACCCCCATACTAAAGGAGGCATAAAATGCAAGCGCCGTAGTTCTCTGAGATATCTTTGTATGCTGTTTGATGTACTGTGCTGCGCCGGCTATAAACAGTCCTATCGACATCCCCTGTACAAAGAAAAACAGTATCATCAGCTTTGGGTTAGGGGAAGTGCCATACCAAAGCCATCTCAAACAAAATATGAATACAGAAGTGACCATCATTTTTTCTATACCCATTTTTTCTATTATCTTGGAACTATGCTTCATAAAAGGGGCTTCGCTTGAAGCGAAAAGTAAAAATGCAAATCCCACGCCACTGACAGTTCCACCTAAAGATTCATATAAAAGTCCAAAATAAGCGTTGTGGCCGTGCATGGTGCCGCCTATGAAAAATGCTCCCAAAAGAAACAAGGTATAATTTTTATTCTTCAAAAGTTCCTTTACATCGTTAAGGTCTATTCTAGCGGTGCTGCTAGACTCTACATGTAGCTTTTTCAAAAACAAAAGCGAAATTATAAATGCCGCTATTGCAACTATGAAAATGATAGATATCCCCATCTTGTCTACTAGCAGACCCGATACGAAGACAGCCACGGCAAAACCTATTGCCCCCCACTGCCTTATAGAACCATACTCAAAATCTGATTTCAACACTATCGAATCATTTATAGGTGAAACTCCACACCAAAAAAACTGATAAAGGCCGAAGGCCGCTGCAAACAGGTAGAAGTTTCTTATTGCCGGGAAAAAAGCAAGGATAATACTTATTATTAGCAGCATGAACCCCATTATCTCTTTAGTCTTATGGGTTTTATCATTTAAAAATCCCCAAAACGGCTGGGAAAATATTGAGATCAAAGTTCCGAAAGATATAGCCGTACCTATCTGGATACCACTAAACCCTATATTTTTAAGATATTGTGTGAGAAGAGGGATAAAAGCACCTGTCCCAAAAAATATAAAATACGATAAGCCCGCAAAATTCCGATATACTTTACTACTCATACTACCTCCTACATGCAACTCGGCGGTCACAGTGCCAATTTTACTTACAAAATAAACTGATTCTAATGCTTGATTATAGTTCTTTTACACATATTTTTCAAGAAATAAATAATATTTTATTTGAAAACTACTTATAAAATAGCTGCAAGCTTCATATTGAAATCGATAAAAGCTCACATTTTTATATACGCTACCAATATCTGACATTCCAGAAATTCAAATCTCTAATTGTGAATATGAAAATAATCAAGAAAATTGCTTAATTATATATAATTTTAATTCTTTCAAGAGGATTTTCCAGGGATTTTCCAATAGTATTTTTAAAAAGGATATACAATTCATCTGATGAGCAGAGGAGAATTTATATGGAGAAAGAGCAACTATACAATTTAATCGTAGACTTAATTCCACAGTATTTTGAGTGTGAGAATGGTTATGGACTCCACAGGACAAAAATAAACATAGGCGGGATACCTTACTATTTTAAAAGCTTTAGAAGGAACAGCCAAAATATGTCAAAATTAGTCCGACTTTTAAACCAGTTCGCAAACCGTTTCTTGGAGATAAAGCTGGGGTCGCATACCATAGAAAGAGAGCTGATAGAAAGCTACATCGTGACTAACTGGCTTAAGATAAGAGGTTACGACAAAGTTAAGTGGCTGAAACTCTTTGATTATTTCAAGAGTCTGGAACACGTCACCCACGAAAATGAAAATATTGGTGTCAACTTTATATTGAATCAGAACCTGGTAGGCGAGTTTAATATGATCGATCTTACTGAGGAAAAACTGTTAAATGTTATGGGTGGCTCCACCATGACGTATTTCAGAATCGGTAGAGACTGGACATATATAGATTACAACTATATAAAATGGCAGGATATAGGGTCGGAAAAGGAAAATGCCCTTATCCCGGGGTTTCTGCACCCATATTATTCGGTTTTAGAAGATGGTGAGTGCGGAATCATAAGGACAAAGAGAGAGGATATAATAATTTTTGACAAGAGTGGCTTGCTGGCTTCTAAAAGAATGGGGAACTGGAAGATTTATGAAGCTGATACTTTAAAAAACACCTACGTTGACATATTGACGAAGTCTATTGTATCCCCACAATATTGGATGGGGTGCAATCTATTTCATATAGTCTTTGATTTAAGCTATAAAAGGCACGGTGGCCTAATAATCGTAGATTTAGACGATAATTGCAGCCTTTGTGTTTCAAATGAAGAGAGCTTTATTAATTCAGATAACTTTTTCAAAAATATACTGAGGAAAAGGCTGGAGAAAATAGACCTCACTCAAAAAGATGTGAAGAACGTATTTAAGCCTTTAATCCTTGAGTTGGCTTCTATAGACGGGGCGCTTATATTTAACAAAAAAGGTAAGGTTAAGGCGTTTGGGGCGATGGTAAAACCGCATGAGCATGTGAAGTATGAAAAGGGGGCGAGGAGTACCGCCGCACTCTCAGCAATATATTACGGAATGATAGCTATAAAGGTAAGCGAAGACGGAGAGATAATAATATTCTTTAAAAAGAATGGCGAAATAATAAAGCTTAGCTTTCTTTAATGTAAATCAATAAAGATATTTGTCTAAATTTTTCATAAGTTTATTGTTAATTTTAAAAAAAAATAAGTTTAAAATTACTGTTTAGCCACTGATTATTCACTCTTTTAGCCTTAAGAGGATAGTCGGTGGCTTTATTTATTTACTTAAGCATTCTTAAAATAAATACACCACGTAAAATAAAAAAGCAACCCTAAATAGGTTACTACAATTTTAAAGCCCTTGGGCTTAGGTCACCGATATTTGATTTCAATACCGGTAACCTAAAGGAGTTTTGCTCCTTTACACTTGCTTTATATAATTATATACAAGTATTTTTTCTGCATTCCTTTTATTTTCTGTTATTCGTTTTGATTTCAAAATTTTGTATATTTCTTATCTATATTAATATTTATATATATTTTCATTAAATTTTTTAAATTTTTCAGCGTTATTTTTAAAGATACACCTTTACATCTTAAAAAATAATTTTATATTTTTAAACTTTGTATTGTTAATTGCCGACATTTTAAAAAAAAATAAGTTTTTTTAAATGAGTTATCCTTTGATTTTATTGTTAAACTGAAAATTGACAAAATAGGTCAGGATGTTATACTATATAAGTATTTAGTAAATGTAAATTTTTTGTATATTAGGAGGTTTGAACATGAAAATAATGTCATTAGAATTTTTATATTATATCTTAATACTTTCATGCGTATCATTCTTAATAGCTTTCAAAATAAAAATTGATTCCCAAAAAAGAGATTCAATTAAAAATTTAATGCCGGAAGAAAAATTTTTATTAAAAGAAATTTTTTTAAATGCTGGACTTATACCATCTTCTGCATCAGATAATGAATTTTTAAAAAGCTTGGAAGAGGAAGAAATAGTATATAAAAAATCTACTATTAAAAAAGATATTATTGAATACGGCATTAAAAATTGGATAAAAAAAGAGATTAAAAGAGATATTAGCTTAGTATCTAATTACAATATATATTAAAACCCAGGATTACTCCTGGGTTAATTTTTATAGTTTTTATAACTAAAGTCGTAACCGCCTATAAATAATTGTCTAGAAAGTATTGCTATTATTACTTCGATCTTGCACGTTTACGGCCAATTCCATCGACTATCGCCAGGGTGCTGAAAAGCAGAAACAGGGTCATAAGGTAAGCCAGGCCGACTCCTGTTGTTATCAGCATGCTGAAGTGTACAAACCCCCTGTATTTTGACAGCATAAGTGTGCCGAATGCCGCCATGGTGGTCAAAGTCGTGAGTGTGATAGCCTTACCGGTGCTACGGATGGTCTTGAATAAATTTTTTTCGATACGATACCTATGTATTATGTGCACCCCGTCGTCTATTCCTATACCCACTATCAGCGGAACGGCTATTATGTTCACAACATCCAACTTAAACCCGGTCCAGCCCATTATGCCTAACATAGACACTACTGTCATAGCCATAGGTAGGATCGACAGAGTGGCATATTTCAAGCTTTTAAGGTCGACTATCAGTATGATGTATATGGCCATAAAGCTCAGCATAAGTACTTTTTTCCCCTCTATTTTTACCACGTCCATCACCCTCAAGAATATCTTGGCACTCCCTGTAACGGATTGACTAAGTGTGTCTATTTCTTTTATGTGTGCACCCTGAAACTCGGAATACCACAAATCATCCTTTGGGAAAAAGATGTTCATGTACTTGGAGTTTTTTCCCACAAATCTTCTTTTCAAATTGTCGGGTAAATCATCCAAACTTATTTTTTTTTCTGAATTCACCTCCAAAATAAAGTTTTTTAGACCGGTAATAAGTATTTTTTGTGCCTTTTCGATATTCTCAGAGTAATCACCTATGTTCTCGGAAAACCCAGATAAATCCAGAGTTTCTACAAGAGAGTCACATTTTTTTAATAGCTTTTCCTCGCCGCCTATGTACGCCAAATCGGATAGCTCCACTAGGTTGTCTTCCAGCCTAGATATCTCATCAGCCAGTTCATTTAGATATAGTTTGCTGTCTGGCACCCAGACGATCTCCCTTTTCACATTCCACAAATACTGTAGTTTTTCAAGCTGATCACTGTCTGGTGGGATGTAGTACCCCAAAGACTCTATGGTTCCCATGGTTTTCAACTTGTCAGCTTTCTTGTAAAGCTCCTGTGACTCTTGTACGGTATCACTTACTATAATGGAGTTATCCGAGCTGAAGTTAAATTTATCGATAAGCTTCCTGTTAAGGGCGACGCTTTCGAGCCCTTTAGCCTCTATCTTCATCATATCCTTTTCAAATTCCACATTTGGAATCTTTACACCAATCAAGATTGTTGCGGCTACCACCGCAAAAAAAGTAAGGTACTTCCTTCTGACCAAAAGTTTTTCAAGTTTCTCTAGCTTAGATTTTTTTCTTTTTATACTCTCATTAAGGTAGCTTTTCTTAGAAAAAGTTAGAAGCATGGGTGGAAGCACGAAAATCGACCCGAGTACTACGGAAATTATCCCCATACCCAATACAATTCCGAATTCCCTGAAGCCCGGGAAATCTGTAAATGCGTACATGAGAAAACCGACGGCCGTTGTCAGTGCTGCCGCTACTACCCCGCTGATGGTTTTTTTAAATACGTTTACAATTGCGGCATCTACATCGTTCCCTTCTAGTCTTTCTTCCTTGTAGACCGATATTATGTGTATGGAATAGTCTATGCCTAGCCCCACAAGTATTGCGCCCATCATGGCAGTCATTATATTTAGAGACCCGATTATGAGGTATGTCAGACCAAGTGTCCAAATTATTCCTACAATCAGTGGTATTACTGCCAAAAAAGAATACCTCATACCTCTAAATGAGGTCATGAATATAAAGAAAATAAGGGTGATAGACAGTACGCTGCTGAACTCCATATCTCTCTGAGAAACCACCATCTCATCTCTTAAAAGTATCTGTGATCCGCTCAAGGATACACTTACCCCATATTTTTTAGCCTGATCTTTTAGGTATTCTTCAGTACTATTTACAAACTCTACTACCTTTTCAGGTTCCTCCATCCCAAAAGTAGTATCGATGGTATATATACCCATATTCTTATCCGCTGACATAAAGTAATTTTCACCTACGAAAAAATTCTCCACATCCTGTACCGAGACAGCTCCACTTTTAATCCCATTGACAATTATTTCCAGGTAGTTCAAGCTGCTTAATAGCTCTATCTCGTCCTTTTCTATCTTATCTTCACCCGAAGTATTGAGGTATGTAGTTTCGAAACTGTTATTTACCCCGGCTATAAAATCTTTCAGACTCGATGCAGTTAAAATTTCCCTCATGTTTTCAAGGTCTTGATAATCCATAAGCAGAAGACCATTTTTCTTAAAAAAATCTCTGTTTGTATGGTACACAACTTCTTTTACACCGATTCTTTCAGAAAGTACCGGAGCTGTTCCATCAATGAAACTCTTTATATCCACCTCTTTCCCCTCAATCCCAACTATAATAGAATCTAGGCTGCTGAAATTTTTCTCGGCATCCCTGTAGGCCGACACTGTCGGGTCATTTTCAGGCAAAAGGTCCATGAGTCTCGTGTTTATCTCGAGTTTAGTCATGAAAAATCCCAAGATAAAGGTGAGCAGCATCGAAAAAATGGTGATTCTTTTTTTGTTTTTAATGATGTAAATTCCTAGTTTATCCATTATCCCACTCTCCTTAAAAACGCTCTATACTATCTTTTATCGATAACCGGACCTCTTTCCTACAAACAAAATATTGATGTTAGAGCTTTAATAAAAAAACTCCTCCATAAAGATTTTAAAAAAAATGTATGATCAAACTTTAGCTTATGAATGTGGACAGACGTTGCAGTAGCTTTAACATAGTTTTTGAGCCTTTGAATTAGAGAGAATTTTTTTGCGCTCATTGACACAAAGTAAAAACACGTGATAAACTTTTAAAGTATATATTTTTTAAAATCGGAGAATTTTTCAATTTTTACGGGAAACAACTGGAACTTATATAAATAATGACGGGAGGAATTGTATGTACGTTGAAATGGGAGCAGGCAGAAGACTGTGTTACGAGATTGAGGGGGAAGGGTACCCGATTATACTTGTGCACTCTTATCTGTGGGATAAGGATATGTGGAAGCCACAGAGAGAAGAGCTGTCGAAAAATTATAAGTGTATATCCATAGATTTATGGGCTCACGGTGAATCTGACATATTGGGTGACGTAAAAGAGTATTCTATGGAGAACCTTGCAAAAGATGTCATAGCTTTTGCAGATAAGTTGGGGATAAGACAATTTATATACGCCGGACTTTCTGTAGGCGGGATGATAGGGGCTCATTTGGCATTGAAATACCCAGAGAGGCTAAAAGCCTCGATAATAATGGAGAGCTATTCAGGTGCCGAACCACAGGAGACTAAAGCCATTTATTTCGGGATGTTAGACATGATAGAGAATATCAAGCAGATACCTGAGCAGTTGGCCGACCAGATAGCGCCAATATTCTTTTCTAAACAGGAAAACATAAATAAAGGAGAACTATATACAAAATTCAAGAGATCACTTTTGGATATCTCAGAAGACAGAATACAGTCGGTAGTCGCTCTTGGAAGGGGTATATTCGGCAGGAACTCTATATTAGAAGAGATTAAGGGCATAAAAATACCGGTATGCTTTATAGTAGGGGATGAGGACATACCTAGACCTGTAAGCGAGTCACAGGAGATGGCTGCACTTGTGAAGGGCTCATCACTTTACATAATACCAAAGGCGGGGCACATATCAACACTTGAAAACCCAGAAGATGTAAATAGAGCCTTAAATGATTTTTTAGAAAAGTTATAGCCCAAGAAAAGAACCCGGCGTTATTACGCCGGGTTTGATTTTTTTCTTTAAAGAAACTATTATGGGTTCAGCATTTTCTTAATCTCTTGTAAATTCTCTTTAGGAAATTTTTATTTAAGCTTTTTTGGTGCTCGATTAGTTACCTACTTCAATTTTTTTGTTACCAAGATAATACTTCCTGATGGGTTTTGCATTATCGTCTAATTCATAAATAAGTGGAATGCCTGTAGGAATATTAAGGCTAATAATTTCTTCATCGCTGATACCATCAAGATGCTTCACAAGTGCTCTCAAACTATTTCCGTGGGCAACAATAATAACATTTTTTCCAGACCTTACATCGGGCAAAATTGCTTTTTCCCAATACGGCATGAAGCGTAATATGGTATCTTTTAAGCTTTCAGCCAATGGGAGCTCTTTTTTTTCCAGTGAACTGTACTTCAAATCATTCCCAGGAAACCTTTCATCATCGGGCGACAACTTTGGAGGCTTGACGTCAAAGCTTCTTCTCCAAATCATCACTTGATCTTCTCCACATTTTTCTGCCGTTTCAGATTTATTTAATCCCTGCAATGCCCCATAATGGCGTTCGTTCAAATGCCAATTCTTTACTACAGGTATCCACAGCAGATCCATCTCATCAAGGACATGCCACAAAGTCTTTATTGCTCGTTTTAAAACTGATGTATAAGCAACATCGAAAGTATAACCTTCCGATGTCAACATTTTACCAGCTTGCTTTGCCTCTTCCACACCATTCTCAGAAAGGTCGACGTCAGTCCATCCAGTAAACTTATTCTCCTTGTTCCATAAACTTTCTCCATGTCTTAATAAAACCAATTTTATCATGTTCAACCTCCATATCATAAACCCATGCGGTGACTGATAGGGTTATATATTATTTATGTGGGATGGCAAAGATTATAACTGTATTTTGTATATGTAAGCTTAAATTTTTAAATAGATCAAGTACAGTTTTCCGTCATTAAAGAATAGGACGCCCAAGTACAGATACCCTTTAGCCGCCAGCGATCCAATAAATAAAGCAATAGTCGGACCAAATATAAATAAATCTACCCCCTACAGTAGTTTTAAACAGTGCCGAAAAAAAGCTATCCAGTAATCAGGATATGGGGATGTTTAATTTCTGGTAAGAGCAACTGTATAAAGTTCATAGTTTCGCCTACAATTAACGCTTATAGCCGATTATTTTTTGTTTTGTATAGCTATACTATTAAGTCTTACCAGATTTTTATAAGTTTTCCTGTAGATTATTTTGTTAACAAGCACTTGAAACAAATTGATTTTTTAAAAATAGTGTATGATTAAAACAAGTGCACCACTTAAAAAAAGATCTCTCATAGAAAATCCTGTAGAATGTAATCACCACAAAAACCTTTACAAAGGAATCCTCTATGAAAGGTTATAATCATCTTAGCATAATTGAAAGAGAAAATAGAGTAAAATTCCAAGCACAAAAAATACCTAAAGACAGTTACAGTTGATAATAGGAAAGAAATCGCTATATTTAAAGGAATTAAAACAAATTAGGAGTTAAAGTTTATTTCTGTAATCCGTATTCTCCTTTGGAAAAGGATAGCAACGAAAATTTTAATGACATATTAAGACAGTATTTTCCAAAGAAAACAAATTTCAGTAAAATATCAGACTAAGAATTAGAAAAAATAGTTACGATGTTTAAAGACAGGCCAAGAAAAATATTAGGTGATTTTAAAGCTACAGAAATTTTCTGGGAAAAAATAAAGTGGTGCGCTTGACATAACACATCACTACTATAATCAGCTGATAAGGAGAAAATTAAATAGTAAAAAGAGAAGTCGATGTTTAAACTAGTTTACGCTTTGAATTAGAAAATAATTAAAAAATATTTTATATTTAAGACAAAGGAATTTAAGCATTTGAATTGAAAAATTTTTGTAATTAAGAACAAGATAATATTTTAATGCGGGAGGAACTAAAATGGGTAAATTTTTAGAACCAAAATATATGAAGAGAAAAATGATAGATTTTGGATTTGACCCAATAGCAAAAGAAGAAACATTTGAATTAGCGTATAAAATAATTCTAAATACGTTTAAAGTGTCAAGTAATTTAGCTAGATTATTTAGGTTTTCTGATTTTAAATTTACAGATTATTATCCTAATTCTAGTGCGATAGAGTATGATAATCTTAATTTTGAAAAAGCAAAACAACTGATTATAGATACCGATCAGGGAAGATTATATATAGAAATTCACAAATTATGTACATACTATGATGAGATTTCATACAAAGGTATTGATTTTATGTTAGGATTTACTATTAAAGTTAAAAACCCCAATGAAGAAGAGGTAATATATAATTGTTTAATGTTAAGGGGAGATCTTCTTTGGTATCATGATATCCCTAGGATATACGAATTAAGCAGGAGGAAAATTGATTATGATAAACATACGGAAGCTGTTATGTCTCAGAAACCTTTAAATACCTATAAATTAAAGTAGAAGAAAAATAAAAGAGATAACAGTTTAGTTATCTCTTTTATTTAATCCATTTGAAGAAAACAGACAATGAGAAGTTCAGGCAAATTAAAGGTAGTTTTGGATTATGCCAGGAATAATATATGCTATTGAATTGCAAGTAAAAGTAGTAAATTAATAAGTGTAGATTATCATACTGAGTGCAGGGATCCTTACATTACTTCTCAAACGGTAATTTTTGACAAAATAAGCATTTTTGCTGGCATCGTCAGAAAGGTTGTTTTGTTTGTAGTACTCGTCCATCAATGTATCCGTTGTTTTCCGATGCACAGGATGCAACTCCACCTTTTCATTACATTCATACCATTTTTCATCATTCCATGAAACATTTATAAATATGTATACCCCTCTAATATCTATTTCTTCATCTTTTAATATACTGTATCCGTCCTTTTTTAAGTCCAGGCTATCTATCTTCATAACAAACAAATCTTTATCGTAGCTATACGGAAAGCTGACCCTTTTTTTTATGTCCTCTATTTTTCTCAGCCTAAACAACTTTGTGCTTTTTCTTATTTGCAGCATGTCTTTAAAATGGTTTTTACTATAGATGACCTGCCTATTAGTCGGTTTGGGAACTTTTTCAAGCCTTTCCCTCCACCTTTCCTCCCAGATATTTTTTTCTTTCTCCCCTTCGGGACCAAACCATTCTAAAACGTCGATAAGCCCAACTCCCCAGTTGTTCCCATTGAAGATATTGTTGTCAATTATATTGTCGGGGTAACAGAGTTTATTAAACCACTCACCAGAATTGTAGCTGTTGAAATCCCCTGACTTAGACCTTAAAAGTTCCACTCCAGCCTGAAAAAAAGGGATACCTTGTGCTAGTGCGATTATCCCACAGTATATGTTGTGCATTTTTAGCATTATTTCTGTCCTGCCATCAGGGTAATCATGCGAATCCTTGCTATTGAAACCTACCTTTGCTATCAGATAATCCCATAGAGTGCCGTTGTCATGGCACGTCACATAATTGACAACTGATTGTGGGCAATTGAATTGTTTTGCTATATTATTTTCTTTATCTTCATAAAGATATCCAACCATGTTTGATTTATTTAGCTGCCAGTTATTAGACGGATCAAGGCCGTTTTTAACTATAAAATTATCCCTTTCAAATATTCCGTTACCTTTTTCAGGCTCTCCTCTTAGATCATTTCTAATATACGAGTTAAATATACCTATTTCTTCTTCAGGATAATTCCAGATAGTATTCCTGTTTGCACTTCGAAATTTCCCAGCGCCCATCAATGTCTCGTCAAAGCCCTCTCCATAGAAGTAGATATTTTTTCCATCAATCTCATCGTCTTTCACATTTAAAGTTCTGAGTTTCTCCTTGGATTTTAATATTGAATTAAGCGTCATCGCCTGCATTCTATCAAATCTTATCCCGTCGATTTTATAGTATTTTACCCATTTATAGATGGCATCAGAAACCAACTTCTCAACCATCATATTTTCAGTAGCGATTTCAAAACCACAATGGGGTTTCAGGTCATTCCCTTCTATCCTATAATAGTAGTCGGGAACGATCCATTCCAACGGATCCTCTTTTAAAGTGTGGTTAAAGACTACGTCCACCACAACACGCAGCCCTATATCATGAAGAGCCTTGACCATCGCTCTAAACTCTTTTATCCTGATCTTGCCATTGGGATTTGTTGCATAACTTCCATCTGGTACCATATAATGGAACGGATCATACCCCCAATTATATTTGTCGTTTTCCTGTATAAGTTTAATTAATTTTTGTTGGTACACTCCAGCACCACCGTATTTATTTGTTAGCTTCTCAAAGATATCATTGAGTGTGGAGCATGAGTTAATTACTTCTTCTGCAGCAAGTGTTATCTCGTCTAGCTCATGGACTTTCCCAATATCGTAGGTATTAAAATATTCCCGTACAGTGCGGACTGTGGTTTTTTTCAAGTCAAAGGAGTTTTCTTCTGGCACTGTAGAGAAGTCATTTACGGGGAGCAGGTGTATGTATTTTAATCCAGCGCCGGCTAATTCTTTTAAATGGTTCATGCTCTTGGTAGAACTTAAGGTGAACGCCATGTATTTCCCTCTAAGCTCCTCATCTCTTATACTGTCGTCATATACACTAAAGTCTCTTATATGTAATTCATATAAAGTTATATCGACTGGGTCAAAATCCACTTCAAAACTAAAACAATGTTCCTTCCAATTATCCGGAGAGATATCTTTATCATCATAATCTTCTATATTGACTATTTGGCTAAACCCACCATTTGTCGAGAGGGATATTGAGTAGGGATCCGTTACGAGTTTGGAAATAATCCTATTCCCTTCGTGTCTTGAAAATACCTTCACTTCATACAGATAGAAATAATTTAGCCAATCACTATTCCCAGGATACTCCCAAACTCCACTTTTATTTATCATCTCAAAAGGCGAGCCAAAAACTTCAGTACTATTATTTGAATCCATGTATACGTGAAGCTTTACAGTAATAGCCGTTGGGGCCCATAGTTTAAATTTGAAGTCTGTTTTCGAGCTGAAGACAAGTCCCAAATCGCTGTCGCAGTAATAATACTTGTCGATAATATCAGCTTTTTGCAGGATTACTTTTCTAAAAATTTTTCCGTTAATTTTTGCTATAATCACAAGATTTCCAGCGATCATTTTTTTTATGTCATATTCACTTACAGGATCAGCAAATGTGAGTTTTCTAAAATATCCGACCTTATCTTTGCCCCCATCTCTTTTTAGTAATGCATACTTCTCATTAATACGTTCCTTATACTCCTTTTCACGCATACTGTACCCAGTTTCAAATTGCAGTATATCTGTTGCCGTTGAAAAATCACCGATATCTTTTAATTTTATCTCTTTAGTTTTACCATCTAGAATTATCCTACCATCTTTTTCTACAATTTCACCTTCTGGATTGAAGTAGAGAAAATAACTTACCGAACCGAAATCACTTACCTCATATGAATATTTTTCTATCTTACAAGCAATAACCTTTTCAGAAAGCCAAAATGCTAAAGAATGTTCTTTATATTCCATTTTTTACACTTCCTTATAATTTTTTATTTTATCAGTTCTTAGGGAAACTTGAGCAATCACTCTAAGGTATCAGTTTTTTTCTTTATATCTTCAAGTATTTCAATTTGCATCTCCTGAATTCTCATCATCTTTGACCATTGGTCCAGCAGCAGATGGTCGACTTTCTCATGGAGAGTTCTTATCTCTATCTCCGACTTTAGGTCTACTTTATAATCATTTTCAGATCTCATCCTGTCTTTCATCTCCTGGCGATTTTGACTCATCATGATTATGGGCGCCTGTATCGCTGCAACACACGACAAAACCAGATTCAGTAAAATATAAGGGAAAGGATCAAATGGCTTACTGAGCAAAAAGTAGCTATTCAGCAACATCCAAGCAAATAGAATAATAAAAAAGAGTATTATAAATGTCCAGCTCCCGCCAAAGACAGCTATTTTATCAGATATTCTGTCACTAATTTTTAACCTCTCTCTTACAGCAGTATTTATATTTGAGGATATTATATCATTCTGTTTTATACTGGTGATGACCGAAGTTTCCAGTTCCTGTATTTTCCCTTCCTCATCTTCAATTAGCGAAGATATGTATTTCATTCTATAAATATTGAGGTCATCTTTGCATATCCTTTTATTGTCGTTCCAATCAGGGAAATCTTTTACTATTAATCTCTCTATCTCGTGAGGAATCCCATGACCGTTTCTTAAATCTGTTTCAGAAAATTGTTTCTGGCAGATATCACACTTAATTTCATTCATATTATCCTCCTTTAGCCGACTAATTTGTCCGGCATCTAGTAAACGAGCGCTGCACTAGCATATTAATCAGTAAATTATTGAATAAACAATAATTACCAACAGAACCACCCATATTGCAATGAATATACCGGCGAAAAGCCAGTTTTCTTTTAGTGTCACAGGTTCACCCTCAGCCTTTTTTCTGGAAATCTCCATAATCTCGGCAGGTATCAGCTTTATTGAGATGGAGATCAAGTCCGGGATGACTAAAATGTCATCCAAGTAACCTAAAATCGGGATGAAATCTGGGAACAGGTCGATTGGACTTAAGGCGTATCCCAGGGTGAATAAGATTATAATTTTTGGCAAAGTGGGGGTTTTTGGGTGCTGGTATGCGTAGAAGATAGCAGAGATTTCTTGTTTCGTGTTTTTTGCTCGTATTTTTAATCGTTCAAATACTCCCATACCGAAGCTCCTTTTTTATAACTATCTTACAAACTAGTATAAATTGTGATTAGGGTTAAGTTTCACGTCTAAAAAATTCTTTCATTCCTAGAAGCATAAATGCTTTTGTTATCAGTGCAAAAAATATACTGTATGTGAGCAGGAGGATCACATCTCCAATAAGCCTTCTAGGGTCTCCATCCCATATTTCAAAGGGGCCATATATGAGATCATATATTCCAAAATTCAGCACTAAATAGAGGATCAGGGAGCTAAGTCCAATACTGAAGTAAAGCCAGGCTCCTCCCTGTATGAAAGCCAACTTTTTATATTTTAACTTGTGGCGTTTAATAAATGTTGAAAGTACTACAAATAAGGTAATGAGCGTAGCTGTAGCTGTTATTATTTCTGGATTAAAGTATGCAAATGCACCTGAGCCAGGTGGTTCATCGTAAAAGTTTCCTATAGGTATAATATTTGAGAAAACATTAGAAAGAGGGAAAAAAACAGATATTCCTGCCAAAATTCCCCATAAGCTTTGGAGAAAAACCATGAAATCTTTGAAATCCTTAAGAAATCCAGAGCCGTTATTGGAGTTCATTTTTCATCCCCGCCTCATATTCATAAATGATTTAATAAAAAATTAAGTTATTGATTGAACTTGTTTATGAATTGCTGAATTTGTCTATAAAAGCTTATTTGAACATACAGTTTCATATATCTGACAAACATGAGCTGCACAAAAAAAATCTTGAAGTAAAGATATTTTTGTCACGATTGTTCACGGATTATTCAAAAGATTTAAGCAAGCTTCTCCTATGTTAAAAGTCTTCTTATAACTCTGTGAAACTCTTTATTTTAAGCCTAAACTCTGGGTTCAAAATATTTTTATTTATCTTTTGATTCGTGGCAATTCGTGTTTTTTTAGTAAAACAGATATTTTTTATAAATGTAAATCAATTCAATAATTAAAAAAAGGTAGTAGTTTAAGTTAATTATATTATGAAAACTATAGCGGCCACAACGGTAGTCCATAGGTTATCCCTATTGCCTTCAGCAGATTGATGTATCTGCGTAGTTTTAAATATCCTGCCACTTGCCCTGTAAATCTGCTTTCTCTCGTCCCAGGCAGTTTCAGGGTCGAACTCTATTCCAAGCCTGGTTGCTAGCATTGTAGCAGCAAGGTCCTCCGCATATTCCCCTGAATTTTTTCCGGTCTCACCAAATGCGATGTGCTCTGAGATATAGCCATATCCCTCTTTATCATTTGGAACTGCTAGCCCTATCGCAGCAGATACAAGGCGATTTGGTTCATTGGTCTGATTTTTTGCCATAACGGAATGTATTATCTGGCCAGGTTTTAAAAGTTTTAATCCCTCCTGTTTTGATATTATCTCACACCCAGGAGGCAGGATACTGGAAATACTAACGATGTTATATTTTTCTATCTCTGCTTTTCTGAGGGCAGTTTCAAAAGAGGTCAGCTGATCTTTATGCACACCTATACCTTTTACAAAAAACGCCTTTGTAGGTATCATTTGTCGACCTCCTCTAGAATATTATTGTAATTTTTAGGATTGCGATTTTTCCAATTCATCCGGTGGTAGGCATAGCTCGCAAGCAGTGGAAGGGCTATGGTGGCTTCGCAATACACCATCTGCTCAAAGTCGGAGTCTACTTTGGCCCAGGAATGAGCTTCTTTAAGTGTGGATCCAGACAGCCCTCCGTCTCTCTCGTCGGCTACGGTTATCTGGATGGCGTATTTATGCATGCTGACATCGGCTCCGAGAATATCTGCCGCGACTGTAACATCCTGTGCAAAGTTTTTCGGTACGCCGCCGCCTATCATAATAAGACCGGTATTCTGAGCATTGATCTTAACTTTAGTCAGTTCGAGAAAATCTTTTGCACTGTCTATTGTAACCTTGGGGTTAGAAACTTTATTGTACTGATGGTGGGCAAGTCCAAAACCTGCACTGCAATCTGAGAATGCAGGTACAAAAATAGGCACCCCTTTTTTATGACATTCTAAAACAACGGATTTTGGATTTTTTCCGTTTTTAACCAGAAAGCACCCCATTTCATCAATAAACTCTCTGGAAGAGTAAGGGCGTGGCGGTAAATTCCCTGCGATTTTTGCAATAGTCATGTCGCATGCCCTCAGATCTTTTTCGTCGATAAAGGTGTCATATATCCTATCTATCATCATTTTTCGTAGCATTTTGTTGTCTATAAAAGGGCTTCCATTGTAGTGTTTAAATCCCAAAGCCTCAAAGAAATCTTGGTCTACAATTATAGCCCCAGTTGACACAATGACATCTACCATGTTGTTTCTGACCATTTCATATACGATATCCTTTAGACCAGCGCTGAAGAGTGATCCGGCCAGACAGAGTATGACTGTGCAGCTTTCGTCGGAAAGCATTTTATCATATATCTTTGCTGCCCTTGCAAGATTTCTTGCCTGAAAAGCTGTCTCACCAAAGGCTTCTATTATTTGTCTCGAATCAAAACTGGTTATATCTATATGCTTTATTTCTTTGTTCAACAAATCTTTTTTATCCATAACGGCCCCCTTATTGCAAATTAAACCAAATATCATTTACCATGATAACCTTTTTCTAAGGAATATTAACTGAAACAAGTCTTAAATGCAAAATAGTGTGTGCAATCGTTATAGCTAAGCAATAATCAAAATCAGCTATGAGTTTATAGTTAATTATATTTATAAATACCAGTTTTTTTTTACACAAGTTTACGGGCTATATCTCGATGACTTTGCCTGCGCCCCCCTTAACGTATTTATCAGGATAGCGTAATTTTATTTCAGGGATGAATTGGGTGCAGTGAGTCGGGCACACAAGCTCTAAATCCTCAAGCAGGTGAAAGTCTCTGAATCCATGCAGCCCGCCTATAAGCGCATAGACTTTTCCCAGCTTCGATGCTGCCTTTAAAATATTTTTTACCCCAGGATGCGAGCAACCAGCTATCACAACCAGCCCAACTACTGTTTTAATCACGAGTGATTGTTCTATGTCGTCAAGCTCACCGGTTGAAAAGATATTTTCGAAGATTTTCACGTATTCCTTCACTTTGATTGTTTTTCCAGCTCCTTGCGGTTCGTCGGAGGAAAGCGGGATATAAACTTTTGCAGGATTTATACTGAGAAAATCTGCGAGCCCGCCGATATGGTCCCAGTGAAAATGGGATATAAAAACAGCATCAATTTCAAGAGGGTCTATATCCAATTTTCTCATATTATCCAGCAGAATAAATCCGTTTGAACCGGTATCAAAGAGTATTTTTTTGCCGTATGCTTCTATAAGACAGGAGAAACCCCAGTCTGCTCTTAAACCTTCCTTCCATACTTCATTGTCGTAGATAATGGTAATTTTCATCCTGCTACCCCCAATTCATGTAAAATCTTGGAGCCATATAGTTTTTTTGTATTTTTCAAAGGATTTTTAATATAAAAAATGTTAAATTTCATTTATTATTACCCATTAGATTATATAATAAATATAGGTTTTTCCTTTTTTCAGCGGAGTTTAATGAGTTTTTCAAATAAAAAATGTATGTGATGGTAATCAACCGTGAAAGGTGTCTTTATTTTAAGTAGAAACAGTATATCCTGATGATCTTTGCCTATAATCGTGTTGAGAAAAGTAAAAAAGCTGTTGAGGAGGTATCAACAGCTTTTTTATTTTATTACTCAATATTTATCTTTTTTTTGTCACAAATATAGAGTGAGTTACGCTTTGATTATCTGTATAATCAGTTTATTTTTACCATTTCTGAACGTAGATTTTCAGGGACTTTATCAATTGTAATAACACGAAGTCCTTCCTTGGAAACAGCAGAAGATAATGGGATTAAATCTATATGAAGGTCTTTAAGGGTCCACATTGCACCTGTAATAGGATCAACTATAATCCAACCTATAAGTCCTCCAACAATGATGTTTCCTCCAACATACCATCCGTCTATCCCTCTTGAAATTTGTGCAGTATGAGGCATATAGCCTTCTTTTGAAAAAGTAACAGTATAATTTTCACCTTTAAAGTAACCTGCTCCTGCCTTTAAGCTAACTATTGCAGGGGTTTTTCCAATAAAAATAGTTTTATTTTCTCCGTTTGCAATGCTAATATCAGCTTCTGTAGGTACACTGGTAATATTAACGGGATATTCAGATTTACTTACAATGCTTGCACATCCTGTCAAACTAGAAATTATCAAGACTATGAGTATAAATAGACAGCTATTTTTTTTCATAAAAGGCCCTCCTTTTTCATAGTTTTTTACAATAAATTGAAAATATCACCGCCTTTTTATAATTTTTATTAGATGTTTTTATCAAAATAAGAGACCAGTCACTTACTAATATTTTACTCTATAATTGGCTTAAAAATCAGACTATAAGTAAATATAATAAAATATTAATAAAGGAGAAAATAAACACTTTAAGTATTTATCGGTATAAGTAAAATTTTAAATTTTTCTTAAAAATCAGAAAATCAATATGATAAAATTAGGTTTTACAGTTAGCCCACAAGGCGTTGAAAATTAGATTTCTTAAGGTATTTTGAGGATAATAATGCTTGTAAAATCTGAATTTAAAAAAGGAGGAATTCTAAATGGCAAAAGCATATGAAGTAATACCAGATATAGAAATAATTTCTTCGTATTTTCCCATCCCAAATACAGGATTTCTTGCAGTCAATGCCTTTCTTATCAAGGCAAAAGAACCGGTT
Source organism: Ilyobacter polytropus (assembly GCA_003246855.1). Lineage (GTDB taxonomy): Bacteria > Fusobacteriota > Fusobacteriia > Fusobacteriales > Fusobacteriaceae > Ilyobacter_A > Ilyobacter_A polytropus_A. Next base: position 18,531 of record QKCP01000067.1, on the reverse strand, counting down.
TTGGTAGATACTGGAATGGGTATTGAAAGCGAGGAGTTTATGGAGGCTCTGAAAACGCTTATCGATCCTAAAGATTTGAAGTGGGTGTGGATAACCCACGATGATGCGGATCACACCGGCAACCTTAAAGAGGTTCTTGAAGCAGCACCTAACGCAAGACTTGTGGCAAACTCATTGGCAGTGCTTAGGATGAGCACAGCTTGGCCAGTACCAATGGACCGGGTGTACTGGCTAAATCCAGGCGAAAGTATTGATGTTGGTGACCGTAAGTTGACGGCCGTTAGGCCTCCATTATTCGATAACCCGACGACTATCGGAATATATGATGACAAATCGGAAGCCTTTTTTTCTGCCGATTGCTTTGGTGCCATTGTTCCTTCACCTGTGCAGAATATCGATGATCTTAAAGAGGAAGAGTTGTCTCAAGGCATGATTAGCTGGGCAGGTGCAGACAACCCTTGGATTTATATGAATAAGCCCGGGGTACTCAGCCAAGCTCTGGACAGTATTCGCAAAATGGCACCCAAAATAATCCTATCGTCACATTTGCCGCCTGTACAGGGGAAAAACGAGCAGCTTCTGGATCTGCTTGCGAAGGTCCCTAGTTCAGCCCCTTTTGTAGCCCCTAACCAAGAGGCACTGGAGCAGATATTGGCTCAGATGAGGGGCGGAAACTAAACTCTTAAAGCGTAAAAAAGCGGCATATGCCGCTTTTTTTATGCTTCATAATTCATTGAACCTGTCTTTTTAAAATGGGTGGAATGCTATCTATTAGAATCAACCCAACAAACTTTCCACTCAAAAACCTTTTCATTCTTCATCTTAGCAGTCCAAATACTCACCCTTCTCAAAAGCAAGACATATATGTTGTTATAAACCGATGGATTAATTTTAAATTTTATATCCCTTCCCAAAAGAGTTAAATGGCAGCTTTAAATTGGAACTAGGAAATTTGTCCAGCACCCACTGCATATAGGTATTTGAATTTGGCCCCTTAAACCGATATATATTCTTTAGTGGATAGGAATATGAGTTTTCTTCTATAAACAAAGCCATGTCCCTGGCGATTGAATCATCGCCCCCCTCGATGAATGCAGCCAGCTTAGATCTAAACCTTGGTTCCGATTTCCAAAAGTAAAAGTTCATCCCTGTAGTGGGGCGAAAAAAATCCTTTAGCACACCCACCTCATTTTCACAAGGGCTCCCCCTAAAATACCCAAATTCCCACCTGTGAACTTCCCCCTTCAAGTTGACAACAAACCAGGTGTGCACGGCAAAGTTAAGCGGGATAGGCACAGGAGAACTTAGTATAAAAACTTGGTATTTATCTTTGTCCACGAGCTTTAAAAATTCCTTCTCAGTCATATTAACCACCATATTTATTTGATTTCCGAAGGTGCTACACTTCATACTTTATTTTTTACATAAATTTGCTCTTCTAAAAGAATAGCTTATAGTATTTTTCGGGCAGATATTGATACACAGGGGTCAACCCACTATATAATATTCAATAATTCCCCGATGATAACTAATAGCTTTTTAGAGATTCCTATACTAGTTAGTTTATTTTACAAAGCCAAAATAGCCGAAAAGCAGCCCAAAGAAGATCATTAGGATTCCCCAAATAGGAGATGTTTTGTAACTGCGGCTGAAATAAGAAAGTGACTTCGGGAAGATAACTACACTTATCCCGCCTAGCAGGAGAGCCCAGCTAAAAATAGTAATCAGCACTGTCCAGTTTTTAACCCAGCTATTGTGGTACTCTAATAATATCATGCCGCTGACAGCACCTAAGGATCCGGCGATAAAAGTAAGGGCAGGTGATTTATCCAAGTCACCGGCAATTTCATTGAAGCTGACCTGCCCAATCAGCACGGCAATGCCACTTGAAATATAGATGACGGCAATAATCTTTGCAACTAATGTTGATAAGTCCATAGTTATCTCCTACACTACTCTATGAAAAGCGGTACACTAAAATTTTGACGTTAGCTAAGCTCTCTATTGTTCTTTTACCCCCTTGAATAAAAGCCACATGCAGAGCGACATCTCCGCAATAACTGCAGGCACTGCAACAAACCATGCAAATAAAGTCTCGAAAGCAGGGAAAAGAAAAATTCCAAAACTTTCCGTCAAATAGCCCAAAGATGCAAATACCATGAAAACTCCCAAAATACTTGGGAAAAGATCTGATTTGAAAATCAGGTAGCCTAGCAAAAGGCAGTGGAGTCCGAAAAATGCACCGGCGAGAAGGTATCCGTATTTATGTATATTGAGGAAGAGCAATGCCAGAGCATAGAGCTGGTCAGCCTCAAATGCTTTTAAATAGTCAGAGCCGCTTAAAAGGAGCAGTGCGGCATAGTGGTTTAGTAGGTTTACGCTAGCGATAGCCGGGTGAGCCACTAGTCTAAAAGACGCGGCGAGCAGCGATAGTGTATTATTCACAGGCCTTAGCAGTATATAAAAAATTATTGCTACTGCCAAATCGCTCATGAATGCGATTAAGTCGCTGGCAAAGCCTAGGCGGAAAAGATCCACTGAAGCGATTATATTACCGGCTGTCTGCGCAGCCTCTCCTGGCACTATGAGAGTGGAGCGGACATAGCCCTGGCTGAAACCGGCGCACACTATGATAATTAAATACAGTAAACCTGCCGTTCTTGCGATCTTTTTACTTTGCCCCATAATACTTATCTCCTTGTCAAATTAGTCATTTTTTCTGGAGAATGCCCTTATTAGCCCCATAACGATAAAACCAACCCCCAACCCCAATATTACTCCCACGGCAGTTTTATTGTACAGCATCCCTATTCCCAAGCCGATAAACATGCAACCTACAAATATAACTCCGCCAACGGTTGAATTGTCTTTTATCCTTCTATCCATCTTTTTTCCTTTCTTAATCTATCTTCTATTATATAGTTTCCTAGTAGGACTTAGCTATCATGCGCCACAGTTATTACCACGTTTCCAGTTTTTTTGCCGGTTTCTACGTACTTAGCGGCCTCGACGATTTGTTCTAAGGGATAACGCCTATCGATAACAGGCCTGTAATCTCCATTCTCTATAAGTTTTTTGAAAAAAACTATGTCCTCCTTGCTGTCTTTTGGAAGCGGGAACTTAACTTTTTTATTCCCGGTGATTGGGGCCAGCAGTGCCAAAAAAACATTCTGCGCTAAAAATCCAAGCTCTGTTGAGAAGTATAACCCTCCAGGATTTAGCAGCTTTCTACAACGAAAAAATGAACTTTTGCCCACAGCATCGATAATCACATCGTACATCTGTTTATCTTTTGTAAAATCGTCTTTTGTGTAATCTATCACTTTTTCGGCACCAAGGGATTTCATTAACTCTAAATTTTTAGTGTCGCATACCGCCGTAATTTTTGCGCCGTAGTATTTGGCAAGCTGTACACATGCGGAACCAATAGATCCCGAGGCTCCGTTTATCATGATATTTTGTTTACTTGTAAATTCAATCTTACGGATGTAATTAATCGCAAGCATTAGCCCGTCACAGACAGCGGCAGCTTCTTCGTAGGACATATTGGCCGGCATTGTTGTAATCGACCCCTTTTCTGGCATGCAGATGTACTCGGCATGTGCACCAAAATTTACAGTGCTTAAGCCGAAAACCTGTTCCCCAACTTTAAATATTTTGACCTTTTTCCCGATAGCCTCGATCTCGCCAGCCACCTCACTGCCCAATATGTTTTTTTTCGGTCTGAAAAGCCCATTGAAAAAACGGACAATAAGATATTCAGGTTTTCTAAACCCGCAGTCGGTCCGATTTACGGTTGTTGCATGTATCTTTATTAGGACCTCATCGTCCTTTGGAATTGGTTTTTCTACATCTTCAAGCTTAAGAACATCAGGTGATCCATATTTTTTGTATACAACGGCTTTCATAAGAATTCCTCCAAGATTACTTTTATCTGCTAATATTTAAGGCTAGAATAGTTGGCTTCTATAATTCAATCCCTTCATATCAAAAATAACTAAATAAACCTTTTGAATGTTTACCATATAAATTTTCCTCGGGGCATATTCTATAGAGATCTTTCGCGCTTTAGTGGCATACAAATTATAATGTCAGCTACTCTCGTAATTGAAAAAGGGTATCAAGAATCTCAATAGTAGGAGATCCTATAACCTTGTAGGCAGTGGGAATACTGGCAGCCAAATTGGATTCACGGTAAGAGTTTAATGATTCCATGGAATCCCAAATGTAAACGCCGGCGTATTTATTAGGTTGATCGAGTTTAGTATAGTATTTCTGAAGCAGTCCGGGTAGCAACAGGAACTGCTCAGCACGTTCTTTTGCAGTTGCAAGAATTTCCTCTTCTGATAATGCTGTCTCGAATTTAATTATCTGGATAATCATTTTTTTACTCCTTTTCAGATTTTATTCAACAAAAGATAAGTATTTTTCAATAAAAACAACCCACCCTTATATTTTAGAACTTTAACGGGTGGGTTATTATTAGTCTATTTTTTTTCTTCTTCTTTCTTTTCCTCTTCTTTCTTAAAACTATCAGGGGAAAGGTCTTTTATCTTGTCCATCAAGTCTGGTACCATTTCGATAAGTTTATCCAGTCCGGTGTTTTGCTTGATCGGGAGTACACTTATCTCCCCATTTTTAATTACAATCATAGCAATTGGCAGTATACGGCCTCCCATACCCGCCCCGCCACTAGTCTGCTGACCTTTTTTTGTGTCTGTCTCATCTTCTCCGCCTGTCCCAAGACCAAAGGATATAGAAAGTGTAGGGATCAAAGTGATGTCTCCTATCTGAAACGGTTCTCCGATAACAGTTTTGTTCTTGATAAAATTTTCAAATTTCTCAAACAATTGATCGATATTTTCTGGTATGGTCATGGTTATAACCTCCCTTTAATTATTATTATTTTAGCATTTCCCTTGTTGGGCTGTATAAAATTAGTTTTAAAAAGACAAAAACCAGATAGTATAAAGGCATTTTCCCGTGCGTATAAATAGTGCCGTCATATACCTTTTTATCATAGATGAAGTTTAGGTTTTCCATATCTAAAGGCGGTTTGAAAACATGGATTAAGCCCTGCAAACAACCTGTAATGCTGGGGTCTTTAAAGCCGAGCAGACCGATGACGACAAGTTTTTTTGGTCTATACTTTCTGATTGTTCCCATAGAGCATTTAACTAAATATTTTACTCCCTCTTTAGTTGCTTTCCTTTTTTTTCTGCTTTTCTTCTCATTTTTCTTTGGTACTATAGCTTGCATTTCTTCTGTATTTTTTCTGTTTTCCATATTTTTTATTTTAACTAATTTACCAAACAGTCTTAGGTGAAGTAGAAGCCTATTATCATATGCCAACTGGAGTAAGCCAAAAAGCCAGTTCACGCGAGCTCTGCAGTAGAAATCCTTTTCATGGTTTGTCACCTCGATGCTGTATTCAAAGGGGACAAACAATATCAATAGAATAAGTATCAGGATAACTACTAAGATAACTACCAATATATCGAGAATAATCATATGAGCCTCTTTTCAAGGGTACACCCTTTTAAAGTAAAAAATAAAAATTACCCAATACCTCATACTCGTGATTGTTGTTTAAATTATATGGAATATACAGAGTTTTCCTTTTTTCAAATAAAGCAGAGGATGTTTCAAAAAAGAAAAAAACGGCATCTGCCGTTTTTTATACAGAGAGTGAATTTCTTAATCCAAGAATTCCCAACAAGCTACAATATCGCTAACCAATGGACTTCATAAAAACTTACATTACCTTTTTTTCCCAAGTTCATGGTAGAGGTCTATCATTTTTCTGTGCATTTTAGGGATATCCGCCGGCAATGAATCATAGCTAAAAAACTGCAAGGCCACTGTTTCCTCGCCGTCGGCAAGCATAGTACCTTTAAAGTTGTTGGTGTAGTACGCTATGGTAATAAAATAGGCCTTGTCGTTGTTTGGGAAATGTACGTAGCAGTCTTTTCCGGAAGTTGTACCCAGCAGTTTAAGATCAGAAATAAGCAACCCGGTTTCCTCCATGGCCTCTCTTATGGCCGTTTCCTCAAGTGATTCCCCCAAATCTGTTACGCCACCAATCAAACCCCATTTATAAGGGTAAGTCCCCCTTTGCTGCAATAGAATTTCTTCTTTTTCATTTATTATCAGTACATTTACGCCTGTTAAGTTTATTTCCTGGTGACCGATTTTTTCTCTGATGTATTTGATATAATCCATCTATACCATCCTTATAAATTTTAGTATGCATTTGTATATTACCAGCAGTGTACTCTTTTGTTAGCCAAGGGCAGTGAAATGTTATCTACGCTGAATACAGGCACGGAGAGTATTATAGAGAGTGCCAATAATGTAAAAAATATCAGTGTTATCTTTGGCGTGGAATCGTTTATTGTTTTTTTGTATACACAGCTGCAGTTATCTATGATTTTAATCATCTGCAGAGCAAAAATTACAGTCTGTTTTTTAATATCTCTAACAAAGGCTCCTTGTCCAGCTTTACAGGGTTGTTCTTGATCCCTGTCTCACCCACTATCTTTAGAAGGTCAGGTTCTTTTATACCGTACTTGGACAGCTTATCTATACCCATTTCAACTATCCATGTTTCTATTATCTTAACTAGGATATCATAAGCTGAACTATCGTCAAGATTGTATTTACCAGATAAAACTCTACCTACTATTGCATATTTTTTTAGATATTTTTTGCCCTTATCGACATCTTTTTTTAGTTCCCTGATATTTATCTTAGTTGCCTCTCCGACAAGGGTGCCGCATACAATACCGTGCGGTATATCAAAATAAGCACCGATAGGAGATGCGTACCCATGTACAACTCCGAGACCTGAGTTCGCAAGCACAGCACCAGACATGAATGAGGCGTATGCGAGATTTTTTCTGGCTTCAATATCATCTCCATTTTCAAAGCTCTGCATTAAACCATCTTTAATTGCCTTAAGCCCACTTAAAGATAAAGAATCTGTAATCGGTGAGCTTTTTGTAGATACATATGCTTCAAGTAGCTGCGTAAAGGCATCCAGTCCGCATGATGCCGTGATCGATGCTGGGCATGACATGGTAAGTTCAGGGTCAACAATAGCAATATTTGGGACAAAGTTGTCGTGCCTAAGGGATTTTTTAAATCCATTTTCACCAACTTTACTTATCACCGCATTTTTAGTAGCTTCACTCCCAGTACCAGATGTGGTCGGGACAGCTATAAAAGGTAATTTTTCCCCGTTATGCACGGCACCTGTTCCAACACCTTCCAAGTAATCGACTACTGACTCTTTTTTTGTAAGCATCGCAGAGATAGCTTTTCCTGCATCGAGCACACTTCCTCCACCTATAGCTACAACTACATCTATCCCTTTATCCCTATTTAACTCTACGTTTGCGTCAATAATTTCAGGAGAAGGCTCGCCTTTTACAGATACTTCATGGATTTTTATATCTTTTTCGCCACATTCACTTTTAAACCAGGCATAATCCTTGCTTTTTTTAAAAGAGCTTCCTCCAAGAACCAGGAGAACATTTTTTCCGTAACCTTGAATTTTTTCAAAAATGTTTTTAAATTCGCCTTCACCAAAATATATTTTTGGCATCTGGGAAAAATAGAAGTTGTTTATTTCCATGCTCACAGCCCCTCCATAGGTTATAGTTTTATCGTGAATAGAACTAGTATTTTCAAAGTGTTGGATTTCATTAGAAAATCTCCTTGTCATATCAGTGGCTACTGATATTGTTTCAATTTAGCAAAGGAGGTGTTTTAAGTCTATAAGGAATTTTTTCATGCTTCATTACAATTAAAATTCAAACTAAACCAAGCTCTTGGCCCAAAGTCCGGCAGCGTTATTAAAGATAAAACTTTTATAGACTATGTTTTGTGCTTTAAGAAATATTCTTAACATTTTTCAGCGATGACTAAGTAATTATTTATGAATTCATTGAATATTTCCGCATTTTGAAACCCAGCAGCCAGCAGTTGATCTTTCACAACTTTATCTTCTATTCTTATATCCAGGGAAGGGCCGCTTTCTGTTTTTACTTTTTTCCAGTCCGATACTACAATTTTACCGTTCTTTTTAAGCAGTCTTTTGCATTCATTCAGTACCTTGATGTGGTCGTCAAGCTCGTGATGCAGGTTTATCATCAATACTATATCGGCAACCTCGCTTTCCAGCGGGACTTCCTCTCCGTTCATTTCGACAGGGATAATGTTTTCATACTCAGAAACCACGTTTTCAGTCATCCATTCGATCATTTCTTTGGCGATGTCGCACGCATAGATTTTGCACTCGCTGTATATTTCTGAGAAAGCCTTGCTAAACATGCCGGTGCCAGCCCCGAAATCAATGATGACTGATGGGTTACTAATTTTTATTTTTTCAGCAATTAATTTCGGAGGCAGCGCCTCTAAACGTCTTGGATTATTGAGCTTATCTAATTTTTTAGGGTTAAATATTTTGCTTCCCATTTCACAACTCCTTTTTCTAATTGTCGATATATTTTTTGATATATAAACTTTAATTAGACTGCTAATCGGTATGCTCGACCCATATGAGGTCTCCAGTATTGTAGCCAATATCTCTTGCTATTTCCAGGTAACTTTTCCTGATGTCGTCTGGGACTATCTTTTCACGTGAGAGTATCCAAAGATATTTTAAGTTGTTGCCAGCAACAAGGGCGTATCTGTACTCTTCGTCCAGCGCAATCACATTATAGCCCCCATAAAAAGGCCCGAAAAATGATACTTTTAATCTAGCCACACTTTCGTCGCCCACAAAGCTTGCCCTGCCCACAGCTTCTTTCCATTCGTTTGTAACGTAATTGTAACCGCGGTTTACAACCCTGATAGTACCGTCGCTGTTCATTGAATAATCAGCGGTAGTATTATTCAAGTTTCTTTCAAATGCTACATCCAGCCTAGCTATTTCGTACCATTTTCCGAGATACATTTCTTTTTGGAATCCAGTTACCGCGGCGGCACCCTTTGGGATTTTAGCACAGGAAGATAGAAGTATAAGGGCCATTATAAAAAATATATCTCTCATCTTGTTAACCTTCATAAGAATCCTCCTTGCTTGAATTCTGCTCTTCATTAACATATAATAACTAAAGTTTTGCAAGACCTTAGTGCAGTGCGTTTGGCGGTTTATCATTATGTAGCAACTAGATTAACCCAGTATCTACGGGTTACCACACCTTCAAACTCAGTTTTATCGTGCAGGACCCCATTCGCATTCTCTATAGTTTTTACAGAACCGATGTTTTCATCGTCACAAGTTATCAATACCTTTTTATATCCCTTTGATCTGATGTCATCCAGTAGCATCGCCAGCATATTAGTTGCATACCCCTTTCTTCTCTCGGACGGTCGGATACCATAACCAATGTGCCCGCCATTCAGAAGCATGTCATCGTTGAGTTCATGTCTGAAATGTATTGCACCCAGGATTCTTTTTTTATGAACTAAAAAATAAAGAGTGGACGGTACCAACCCTTTTTTGTAGGCCTCATCGGTCTCATTGGCTGCCCACTTATTTAATAGATTCTGAAAATTCTCAGTTTCTCTTCCTGCAGCCCACGGCACAATTCTTTCACCTGAAAGCTCCCACTCATTAATATAGTCTAAATATTCTGACTCAGATATCTTATTATACTTTACCAGCTTTAATCCCACAATGTACCTCCAAATTCAAACCTTACTATGATTATACAGAGAATGCCACGTAAGCGGATACTTAAGCGTCGAGCATGTTGCATGCACCTGTGCTCGTTAGCGTAGAATTACAAATTTCTAGGTTTATAAGCTATGATATGACCTCTTCCTTTTCCTTTATGTTTTGTCATTTCAAATGTTTTATTTAGTTGTTTAAGCAACTCCGATAGCTTAGTGACACCAAAAGTTCTAACATCAAAATCGGGTTTCACCCTTTTGATAAACTGTCCTGCAGAACTTATATTAACCCAGCCTTCTTCATCTTCGTATTTTTCATAAGCCTTCATTAATAATGTAACTATTTCAGATAAAGCCATGTCAGCTTCGACTTTTTTCACCTTTAAACTATCTTCCTTGATTTTTACTTCTTGAGATTCTCCTAAATTCTCACTGAGTATAAAATCATCACAGGCGTTTCTAAAAGATAACGGTGTTTTTGATTCTCCGACTCCAAATACAAATATTTCCGATTCTTTCAACCTCGTTGCAAGCTTTGTAAAGTCACTATCACTAGAAATTATAACGAAGGCATCATATTTTTTAGTATAAAGTAAATCCATAGCGTCAATTATCATAGCAGAATCTGTAGCATTTTTCCCGGTTGTATAAGCAAACTGCTGGATAGGCTGTATCGCCAATTCATTCAAATCATTTTTCCAATTTTTTAATCCTTCACTAGACCAGTCTCCATAAGCTCTCTTTGTAATAATATGTCCGTGAGTTGATATTTCCTCTAGTATAAATTTCATTTTATTTCTTTGTGCATTATCTGCATCTATAAGTACTGCTATTTTTTTCACTTCTTCAATATCTCTCATTTTGTCCTCCATTTTTATCAACAATAAGTTATATTCTAGACCTAGTTATAATTAAACCCAGTTCCTTTGAATAATATCATTAGATTTTATTCTTTTTTTATGAACGTAAAATAAACTCCTAACTCTTTCATGTAAAGCTTTTTTTGTCTTCACATTAGAGTTTTCAAAACCCAAAATGAAACAAATTAATAATAAAATTGTTTCATTTATTTTATTCCTTTATTATACTATACATGCTATAATCTGTTTATACAAAATTTTACAATGAGGGATTATCTATGAAGAATATTTTAAAAAGTAAAGATATGGGATTGCTTATAGCAGGCTCTTCCATTATAAGCTTTTCCGCGGTATTTACCAGAATGACTACCGTAAGCTCCAGTATTTCGGCTTTTTACAGAGTGGCATTCGGAGCGGCATTCTTACTTATATTTAGCCTTATAAAAAAAGAAAAATTGTGGGTCGGCATTCCTGCTTTTCTATACTCAGCGCTTGCAGGATTGTTTTTTGCTTTTGATCTTTTTGTATGGCACAGGAGCATCCACTATATAGGCCCGGGACTTGCCACTGTATTGGGAAATTTTCAGGTAGTTTTTATAGCTGTTATAAGTTTTTTAGTTCTTAAAGAAAAGGTCAACTGGAAATTTTATATGTCAATCTTTTTAGCCCTCATAGGGATATTTCTTTTGTGCGGTGTCAATTGGAATGGCAATACACACAACTATAAATTAGGAATAATTTTAGGATTGACTACGGCAGTATTTTATACAGGATATATTTTAACTTTAAATTTTTCGTCCAAATTAAAAAACAGACTTTCTCCAAGCAGTAATATATTCTGGGCTTGTATATCTTCAGCTATTGTGCTCGGAATTATTTCAAAGTTCTCGGGGGAAAGTTTTAACCTGATTTCGACTAAAAACCTGATTATTTTATTAGCTTACGGAATATTTTGCCAGTGTTTGGGATGGATATTTATATCCTCATCTATGTCGAATATACCTGTATCAACAGCTGGATTAATACTTCTTATGCAGCCGACATTATCTATGATATGGGATATGGCATTCTTTAAACGCCCAACAAGCATAATCGATCTTGTAGGTTTTGTAATATCTCTAGGTGCTATATACCTGGGATCTACCAATAAAGAGCCTAAGAATCAAGATATAATCGAGACAGAAGAGATATGATTTCTCTTCTGTTTTTTATTATAAAAACTATTTTATCAGCCTAGCCCTATTTATGTAAACAAAGCACATCCCCCAAACACCGTAAACTGTTATCAATGAAAGAATCATCGTATACTCGGCATAGGATGTCAGATTCCACCCAGGGGCGCCTTTGGCAAAATAGACTGCAGAAAGGCAAACGATAGGCCAGTATACAGTAATCGCCAGCGCACTGAACATCAAATAAATTCCCATTCTCTTCTTTTTAAGAATGCCTATGATTCCTGAAATAAGTAGTGGGATATAGAATAATGTATCTGCAATACCGAATCCCTTGTTAAATGCGACACCGACAGCTGTGACGTCATTTATAGAATCTTGGAATCCAAGTGAGACTGTAAAGTCATAGAAGAAAATGCATAATGTCTGGCCTAGTATAAACCATATGGCAAGCAAACATGCAATTACAATTAGAAACCAGAATCCAAGTCCTCGCTTTTGATCCATAGGTTCTCCTTTTACTATTTATTAAAGTACAGATAAAGTTAAGAAAAATACCCCCGCAATCAATAAGACTACGGGGATATTTTTTATTGTGCTATAACCGTTTAAAATACATGTGACTTATAAAGAGAAATAAGTTCTTGTACAGTAGAAATTCTATCTTGGGTTTATATATTATTTATACAATATGAAATGAGGATTATCAATAAAAATTTGAAACAAAAGTTCTCTAAGATATATTTGTTTTTATTTCAAACACATTTTATAAATATTATATACATCTTCCCAATCCATCTTTTTCATTGCACCAATTTTTCCAGATTTTGTAGCAGCTTTTGCCATCTCCTCCAGTCTGTCTTCATTTATTCCAACTTCAGGCAGTGTCATTGGTATATCAAGAGATAAGAAGAAGTCTTTTGTTTTTGCAATGCCATATTCAGCAGCTTTATAATCGTCCTCTTCCCTAACGTCCCATACATTTCTTGCATAATCAGCCAATCTGAAAACATTATCATCATTCATCACATATTCCATCCATCTCGGTGTAAGTATAGCCAGCCCTACCCCATGGGTGATATCATATTTTGCACTAAGTTCATGTTCTATACCATGTACGGACCAGTCCCCAGGCTTTCCTGCTGATGCGGTACCATTTAATGCCACAGTTCCTGCCCACATAAGGTTAGCTCTAGCCTCATAGTTATCGGGTTCCTTTAACGCTATTGGAGCATACTCAATAACCGTCTTCATAATAGCCTCAGCTATTCTAGCAGACACATAAGCTTTTTTTATTGGTGAGAAATATTGTTCAAACAAATGTGACAGTATGTCAGCGCATCCTGCAGCCGTTTGATGTTTAGGTACTGTAAATGTGTACACGGGATCAAGAATAGAAAACTTAGGTTTTACTATCTCGGTACCAAGCCCGTATTTCTCTTCTGTTTCTTCATTAGTAATAACCGTGTTTTTATTCATTTCAGATCCTGTTGCAGCAAGAGTAAGGATTGATCCCAAAGGCAGAGCTTTTTTTATTGTATCAACTTTTCCTTGCCTGTAAAGATCCACCCATGTATCGCCTTCATAAAATCTGTCTATTGCGATAGCTTTTGCACAATCTATAGTAGAACCGCCCCCAACAGCAAGTATAAAGTCAAGATCATGCTCTCTGCACAATCTGCTACCTTCCTTCACTGTAGACAATCTTGGATTTGGATCAACACCGGATAATTCTAAAAACTCTATACCGCCATCATTTAGCAGCTTAACCACTTCATCGTATAGACCCGTTTTTTTAATGCTTGATTTACCGTAGAGAAACAGTACTTTTTTACCATATTTTTTTATTTCCGACGGCAGATTAGAAATCTGTCCTTTTCCGAAAAATACTTTAGTAGTTAGATTGTAAACAAAATTATTCATATTTTCCTCCTTAGTTTAAAGTATGGTTTTCTATTATTTATTATAATGAAAAAAGTTAAGGTTTAAATTTAAATCTTAAAAGAATAACTCTAAATTCACTTAACCCACCAAATGAATTTAGATACTCTGTAAGCCCGGGTTTATTTCCTTTTTCACTCCATCGATCTCTATCCAAACTGACATATGAGACGGATTTATTACCTGTGTTCTATCAACATTAAATTTTAACTTCTCAACTGCATTCATATAATCAAAAATCTCTATATTAGTTGCATACCAAATATCATCTCTACCTGAAACAATTGAACATAACTCTTCAATCAATTCCCAGTTATCATCGTTATCGAATTCGTAACTATGACCCCATACATAAAACATATAAAGCACTTGAGTTTTATGAAGATCAACAAATTCTTTTGCTCTCTCAATACTATTTTCATTATGATGACAGGTTGCCTGCCATTTTAAATAATTCTCAGGCATTTTGAATGTTTGATGCCCGCCGACAACTCTAGCATATTCAATGCCTAAATGCGGTAATAACTCTACTATTCTATTGTTGTATGAACCGTTGGGATATGACATCCCTCTAACCGGATAACCTACGATTCTCTCCAGTTTTCGTCTATCTTCCATAATCTGGTAAACTAACTCTTCTTTTGGAGTTCTAGCTATAGTCGGATGATTAACTGTATGTGCGGATACTTCATGACCTGCATATAATTTTTTTACTTCTCCTTCTTCAATCCTATCTCTAACATTTTCATTAGCACCGAAAAGACCAGAATTTAGATGGAAAGTCGCCTTTACAGAATATTTATTAAAAATTTCAAGCAACCTGCGGTCAGCTAGACATCCGTCATCATAACTTAAAGTAAATACTTTATGTTTCCCTTCAGGAAAACAGATATATATTTTTTTCATAATCACGTTCCTTTCTGCAATTTAAGTTTTTCTATCGATTAAAAAATTATTGGCGAATAATAATATAAATTTATACTGCAGCTAAAAATTAAAATTCTGCTCTGAAGTTCCAGTTGTCATCACCTGTTAGCATTTTATCAGGAGTGTACTCTGAGGCCTGTTCAGCAGACAGTTGCCTTCTCATATCATTTTTCACTGCTCCAGGTCCTGAATTTTGATATTCATACATTCTTGCTTCTTCTGCTTTAAATCCATTCATCTCTGTCCAGCCCTCATCTTTTATATGCGCGCCAAGATCACAGTACTTAAATACGACACTTGCAATTGCATCAGGATCTCCTCCAGGATGCCACGGCCTTCCTAGATATACTGTTTTAGGTGGGAGAGCACTTACTAATCGGCACTTTTCAAACAGATAGCCGTATTTTCTCGAAATAGGTGTTGAAGGCGCTGTAACAAATGCTGGTTCATTTATACTTGAAATTATACAGGTTTCAAATACAGATGTGGAAGAACCGAATATAAAATCTATATCCCCCTCTATGAAACAGTCTTTTACATATATTCTGCTGTTTACCCCCTTGGTATAAAAAGTGTCCTGATAAGCCAAGAATGTACAGTTTTTAAATACGCATCTATCTCCTAATACTAGCACAGCAACCGCCTGCCCCACGATATCCCCTGTCCCTGCGGAATTAAGAAATGTAAGCTCTTTAGCTTTAAAATCATCAGCCTCTACAGTCACTGAAGGCGTTCTGTATGTTGTTAGCGGCTTCCCGTCTTCTCCGTGTTTTTTTGCATAATCATCATACTCCAATAAAGTATTTTTCCTATCCTCACCTATCATTGTGATGTTTGTTTTACTCTCACGCACTACAATTTTTTCATAGTATCTTCCCGGTTTTATAAATATTTCTATAGCATCTCCATTGTTATCAGGCACAGCATCTATAGCTTCCTGAACAGTTTTAAAATCTCCTTTTCCATCTTTCGACACAACGATTCTTTGTTTCATTATTTCCTCCTGAATTTTTACAAGATATCTTTTTATATACTGGGAAAAGTGGCGTTTTACCTTATTTTTAAAAAGTTTTATATTTTTTCGAATTCCATTTATTTTAAATACATTTTCAACGATATATTATTTCATCTCTTTTTCAGAATGATTTTGCTTGCTTCGTATAGATATACACCAAATATACCACAAAAATTATTAAAATAAAACCTCCTTCCTAAAAAATTAGCAGGAGGTTTTTATATTGAAAAAGCATTAAATATATCTGTAAAGTAAACTTTTAAAAAATATTCGAAGATTATTAAAACTAACATACAGAAAAGACATTATTTTAAAAACCAGCCATATTCAAGCTGGTTTTTAAGTATGCAACATTTTTATTTTTTCTATAAATGTTAATCAATTTAAATTCGTAGAGTAAATACTATTAAGATAATTATGAATTCTTGTTTTTTATAAATTTGATTTTATTTTTGAAATCATCTCTGCATATCCCTCTTCTGAAAGGTATTTCAGATCAGGGTTCATTGTGAAAATTCCTGCCCATTCAAATTCATCTTTATATTTTGGTACAAGATGAAAATGTACATGATGTCCAGTATCACCATATGCCCCATAATTTATTTTGTCAGGATGATATGCAGCCATTATCGCACTAGCTACTTTTGCTACGTCTTCAAAATATGCACTTCTTTCTTCTGCAGTCAGTTGAGTCATATCTCCTACGTGTTTTTTAGGTGCTACTATACATCTACCAGGATGGCTTTGTTCCTTAAATAGATAAACTTTCGATGCCTCTAATTCGCAAATTTTAATACCAAATTTTGCCAATAATTCCCCTTCTACACAATACGCACAGTTTTGATCAATCATTTTCTTCCTCCATTCAAGTTATTTTATATAGTAAAAGAATACTTCTTTTATAACTATCTTTATTATAAGAACTTAACTTATTTAGGCTTTTAGGCGTGCATACAAAAACTTAATGCAGACCCCATTTTCAAACCAGTATATCAATAAAAAATCATCCGTTATTTGTTACCCTTATGTAAGATTCCACAGTAGATAGTATACCACAAAATTTACTAATGTATACTATAAAAAGTCTGGTCATATAGTTAAATTTAACAAAAATATCCCCGTAACCGATATGATTACGGAGATATTTTTTATTGGTCTATATTTACCGTTTCAAATACAAGTGACTCGTGGAACTGCTCATGGAAGGCGATAAACTCTTTTGTATAATCTTGTTCACAATGCCATTCATGTGCTTCTTTGGATTTGAAAATTTCAATAAATACAAGTTTGTTTGGATCATCGGTACACGTGAAAAAATCATATGCAATACATCCTTCTTCTTCACGCGTCTTTTTTTGAGCCTCCGGCGCTTTTTCAAGAATCTTTTCCAGTGAACCAGGTTTTAGCTTAATCGTAATCAAAAATTTGTACATGTTTCCCCCCTTAATAATTATATGTTTTTTCTGTTTTTCATCATCTACGCAGGATAAAGCTCTAGAATATCTTTTGAATCTCCTGCCATTTACCTAATTAAATAGTCGCTTCTCCTGTTTCGCCAGTTCTGATTCTTATAGATTCTTCTACTGGTAGAATAAATATTTTTCCGTCTCCAGGGTTACCTGTTTTATTTACATTGATTATTGTGTCAACAACAGTTTTCACTTTGTCGTCTGGAACAATAATAGTTAAAAGTCTTTTGCTGATAAGTTTGTGTGGCTCAGATATTGCGTCTACCATTTCATTACTTACTTCAGCACCTTCAAGGATATCTTTTATATATTTGAAACCAACTTTTTGTTTTCCTCTTCCTTGGACTTTACGGGCAGTAATTGAGTCTATACCTGCCAACAATAAGGCATTTTTTGTTTGGTTTATCATGTTTCTACGTATTATAGCCATAACTTCTTTCATTATCTCATGCCCTCCTTATTATAATATCCAAATACGCTCCTAGAATTTGATCCAGACATTAAAGAGTATTTGAACCGCTGCTTATTGTGTAAGTTTCTTCAACGTCACTTACGAAGATTTTTCCGTCCCCGAAAGCTCCTTCTTTTCCTGTTTTTGCAACTCTTTTGATTATGCTTACTACATCGTCTTTATCCTCATCAGTGTTCACAACCATTATGAGCATTTCTTTTGGAAGCTCATCGTAGTGTATGTTTCCTACTTGTATCCCTCTTTGTTTACCTCTTCCGACTACGTCTATTTTTGTAACCGCAGGGAATCCAGCCTCAGCTAGTTCTACTAGTACTTCGTCAAGTTTTTCCGGTCTGATCATAGCTCTTATCATTTTCATAATTTCATATACCTCCTAGATTTTTATTTTTCTAGCATTGCATTTTACTTCATAAAGAATCAAGGTCTGATTCTCAGTCCATAAATTCGTAATCCATCATTAGTTTTTCGAGCTCTTCAAGGGTTAATTTAACTTTTGTACTTGCATTTCAGGTGTATATATTATTATTTATACAACATAAAATGGAGATTATCAACAGAGTTACTGTTTTTATAATGTAGCATTCTTATTTTTTTAATACATATCGTACGTTATTAGATGGGATATTTTGCCCAGCACTCTCTCTAAACAATTAAGCCAAGCAGTTCTGTAGAATTTTTAGGAAAATCAGAATTAAAACCTATAACCAGAATAAAATCCTACTCAGAAGGCACTGCTAGACAATTTCATCTGCCATCTCCTAAGAAATTATTTTTGTGGTACCGTATTTAAAATGAAAAAAGTAAAAAACTAATTCAATTTTCGCATTCATGAAAGAATACAATTAATATTGTATATACTTCAAGCTATTATTAAAAGCAACCTCTTTTATAAGATTATTTAAATTTTAAAAGCTAATTTTCCTGATTTCTTCAAACTAAAGCCTATGAAAAGAACCAGAAAATATGCTTTAGAGAAGATATTAGTACTCGTGTT
>QKCP01000059.1 GCA_003246855.1 Ilyobacter polytropus | reverse complement strand
CTCTATCATGTCATTGATGGCGTTTCCACCAGCTCCGCCGACACCAATTACCTTTATCTTAACTAAAGCTTCGCTACTCATTTTACCCTCCCCTTATTAAAAGCTAAAAAAAGTTTGCTATCCAATCTTTCAAGCCATTACGTTTTTTCACAGTTTTTTCCAATTTAACTTTTGGCTCTTCTAGTTTTTCCTCTACGTTTAAACTGTCTCGATTCTGCTCCACTTGAATAATTTTGTCCTGATGGACCTTTTCAAATGATGCCAAAAGTATCCCTATAGCTGTGGACATTTCCGGTTTGAAAAAAGCCTCGGAAATCCCTGGAATTTGCAGTGGTTTTCTGACTTCAACACTCATTCCAGTGCTTTCACGCAGCATCTCAGGCAATCCGGTCACCTTAGCTGCTCCCCCTGTAATCACTATTCCGCTATTTATGTAATCTCTAAATCCAGAAGCATCTATGACTTCATTTAAGTACTCCACTATGTCCTTACTCCTAGCATCCATTATATCTTTTATAAAAGATACTTTGTAAACCTTATTCTCTTCCTCGTTATTATTTGCATATATAACTATATTCTCGTCGCTAGCCTTTCTATTGACCTCTCTTTTGGCATAATCAGCCATTTCCGGGTCTATGTTCAGGACATAGCTTATATCATTTATATAGTGTTTTCCTCCTAATGGGAGCACCGCTGTGTATATCAATTTGTGATTTTTGAAAATAGCTATGTCGGTAGTTCCGTCACCCACATCGACTAATACCGTACCAGATTTAGTCTCTGATGAGCTCAAAACACTTAAAGAAGATGAGTATGAATTTAAAAATATTCCTTCTGCTTCTATCCCACATTTTTTAGCAACTTTTTTCAGGATTTCAACTTGATCTTTTTCAGCCAGTACCAGGTGTACGTCCGCCTCTAAAGTATTACCCCTTATGCCAATGGGATTTCTGACTATACCGGAATTATCCACCCTGTAGTTGTAAGACATTCTGTGCAAGATATAATCATTTTCATCCACTACATTTTCTTCAGCCAGCCTTATCAAGGATTCGAAGTGGTCTTCAGATACCTCTCCGCCCTCTATGGGATATCTTACCTCTCTGATAAAAGAATTTATATCCTTCCCAGAAATCCCAAAAATAGCCTTTTTTACCTTTATCCCTGAGGAAAACTCCACTTCATCCAAAACTCTTCTCAAACATATGCTTACACTTTCCGGGTCTTCTATAACCCCTTTCCTTACCCCTTCACAATTACCAGTCATCTCTGCAATCAGTTTAATTTGATTCTTACCACTTAAAGCTTCCCCCATCAAAACGGTTACCTTAGAGCTCCCAATATCGATGGCTACTTTAATTTTTCTATCTTCCATGCCCCCACCTCTTTTCATACGCAAATAGTTCTACTTGACAATGTAATCCCTAAACCTTATGTCTATATAGTCAACTTTTTCATTCTTGCTTTTTAAATTTTTATACAGTTTCCCAGCTATTTCGTATTTTGTACTATCAACTGCTTTAGATGTCTTGAATATAGTGCTATCCTCCAGGACAATTCTGACTTCATTCTCAGAAACCTTAAAGATTGAAGATATCTTTTTTTTCAACTCGAAATTTTCGATTTTTTTCATAACTGAAATCAGATCTGGGATTTCCTTTTCATCTTTTATATTTAGGACTACCATATCCCTGTTTCCAACCTCCTGCCAGTAAGCAAACAGGTTTCCCTGACCATCAGCTATATATATTTTATTTTTGTATACGACATATACGTAGGGTTTTTTCTCCACTATTTCTACCAAAATATTGTGCGGTGGTTTCCTGGTTATTTCAACCGAGGATATTCTCACATCTCTTTTTAAAAATTCGGAAAGTTTTTCTGCGTCTATCTCTCCAATTTTTTTACCCTTTATAATCTTGAGCTTATCTGAGACATCTTCTTCCACTAGTCCCGAGTCAGACTTCACCTCTATATTTTCCACCAAAAACTCGTCGGAATTTATAAAATTAAGGTACAAGTAGTGTATCCCCAATAATATTAAGGCAAAAATAAGTGTTTTTCTAATTATCTTCACTCTTCAGTCCCCTTCTGATATCACTCTTAAATATAGCACTTTTTTATCTATTTTTCAATAATCTCCCCAATTACCTTTTGAACAACGTCCTCAAATGTGTAACCTTTCAATGTAGCCAGTTTCGGTAAAAGGCTGGTTTCGGTCATCCCAGGGCTGGTGTTTACCTCCAGAAAATATAATTTACCTGCACTTAAGATAAAGTCACTTCTTGTTGCCCCTGAAAGCCCGAGTATCTCATGAATCCTCCCTGCGGTTTCCATAGCTTCATTGTAAAGAAATTTCGGTATATTCGCTGGAACTTGGTACTCTGTTTTCCCAACTGTATACTTAGATTCATAATCATACAATCCCGACTTAGGAACTATTTTTACCACACCGAGGGACTCGCCGCACAGCACACCTGCTGTCAGTTCATCTCCATGGACAAATTCCTCTATGAGGTATTTTTTGTCCGCCAGTTTCATAACAGCCTCCTGTACCTCTTCATAGCTGTTACATATGTATAGACCTATACTTGATCCTTCTGTAGAAGGTTTTACAACAACCGGGTATCTATCTACTGCCTCTGGACTTCTGTAAGTTTTTGGTACCAGTATCCCTTCAGACTCAACGACTTTTTTCGTCAAAATCTTGTCCATGGCTATTGAGCTTCCTGTGAATGCCGAACCGGTATATTTTTTTCCAAGTATATCCAAAACTGCCTGCACCCTGCCATCCTCACCATATTCGCCATGTAGGGCTATCATCGCAAGGTCATATTCGCTGGCTGTAAGGGCACTTAAAAAATTATCATGTTTCAAATCTATGCCGTATGCATCATACCCTATATTCTTAAGGGCTTTAAGCATTGCATTCCCTGTCTTAAGTGAAATTTCCCTTTCCGAGGATATCCCGCCCATCAAAACAGCTATTTTCATCTATAATCACATCCTCGCTATCTTTCTACTATTATTATCTCTTCTTGAAGTTCTACGCCTGAGTTTTCCTTTACCTTCTTTTTAACTATCTTTATTAGCTTATTTACGTCATCAAACGTCGCGTTGCCCCTATTTATTATGAAATTAGGGTGCTTTTCTGAAATCTGTGCATCGCCCACAGAGTAACCCTGCATCCCGGCTTCTATGATAAGTTTTGCGGAAAAATACCCTTCCGGGTTTTTAAATGTACTACCGAGATTCGGCATGTCTAGAGGATGCCTGCTTTCCCTTTTTTCTTTTATCTCCTGCACTTTTAACTTGTCAAATCCACTTTTAAATTTAAATAGGGTGCTTATCACTATCCACTTTTTTTCCTGTATCTCAGTCTTTCTATAGGTGAAGTGGATGTCCTCTTTTTTTAGGCGCCTTATTTCTAAGTTTTCATCCAAAACCTCTATTTCCTCTATGCAATCGAATATCTCAGTTCCGTAGGCTCCTCCGTTCATGTACACCATCCCGCCAACACTCCCTGGAATGCCTGACAAATTTTCAAGCCCGGAATAATTATTTTCTTCCATAAAATCTATCAACTTGTCAAAACTTAATCCGGCTTCTACCTCCACCAATCCGTTTCCAAGCTCTTTTATCTGTGTAAAGTTTTTTAGACTGACAAATGTCTTGTCAATAGCTGCATCGTTCAAAAGGGTGTTGGTCCCATTCCCAATCAGGAATACGTTTTCCCTTTCACCGATGATATCCTTAAGCTCCTCTTTTTTCTCCACAATAATCAGCTCTTTTGCTATCCCTCCAATTTTCATGTTGGAGTAATCCTTCATATGGTGGTACTTCAATATCTTCATTATGCTTCTCCCTTTATCTCGTCGCTTATCCTATAGGCCATGCTGGATATATCGCCGGCTCCCATAAATATGAACACAGAGCCCTTTTCACCATTTTTAACCATATCTTTCACTTGATTTGAATCTTCGAATATAGCGATCCCGTCCTTACCTATTTTTTCAGCAAGCTCACCTAAGGTCACGTTAAATGAGTTCTGCTCACCGGCACTGTAAACAGGAAGCAGCACTACCCTGTCAGCTTGGTCAAAAACACCCTTAAACTCATCCAGCAAAAATTTTACTCTGCTGAACCTGTGCGGCTGAAAAATAGCGGTTATACTACCAGTCTCCACATTCTTAGCAGCCTGCAAGGTAGCCCTTATTTCTGTAGGGTGGTGTGCATAGTCGTCAATTATCTTTATGTTGTTGTCATGTATTATATCGTATCTTCTCTTGGCTCCCTTAAATTTCTCAAGTTTTTCCTTTAAATTCTCCAACTCTACACCGAACTTCAAAGCTAAATAAATTACTCCAAGACTGTTTGAAACATTATGTTTGCCTGGTATGCTCAGCTTAAACTCCCCTAGATTTTCTCCGTTTAAAACCACTTCATAAACAAACTTTCCGTTTTTTACCTCTATATTCTTAGCATATATATCTGCATCCTGAGTTTCTGTGCTGTATGTTACTATATTTTCATATGCAGATGATATGGCAGATAAATTTTGACAATCTTTATTGGCCAATACTAAGTCCTTTGTCTGGCTCATAAATTTTTTAAATGATTCCTTTATATTCTCAAAACATCCATGGTTTTCCAAGTGGTCTGCCTCTACATTTGTTATTATAGAGTAGCAAGGCTCAAGATATAAAAAAGAATTATCGCTTTCGTCCGCTTCTGCTACAAAATACTCGCTCGTGCCAAATTTGGCATTGGAGCCTATCTCTGGAACTATACCACCTACAACTATAGTCGGGTCCAGGTCTAGTATAACCGCACCTAACATTGAACTGGTGGTTGTTTTCCCATGGGTCCCAGCCACGGCTATACCGTTCTTCTCGTTCAGCAACTGCGCCAAAAGCTCTCCCCTTTTGATTATGGGAATACTGTTTGCCAGCGCACTTGAATATTCCGCATTATCCGGCTTTATTGCACTGGAGCATACCACAATATCCATTCCATCTATATTAGATGCTTGGTGACTGCTGAAAATCTTTGCACCCAAACTCTCAAGCTCTAAGGTAGTTTTCTTTACCTGCAGGTCAGATCCGAATACCTGGTATCCCCTGTTTATCATTATTTTTGCGAGGGCGCTCATCCCTATCCCACTTATGCCTATAAAAAATACGTTTTTCATATTATTAGTTATTCCCCCATATATTCAATTCGTCCACTATTCTCTCAGCTGCATTCCCTTTTTTCAAAAATTTTATCTTAGACTTCATGTCTGCTAATCTTCTTTCATCCTTTAATAGTTCTAAAGCCTTTTCTATAGCGTATTCCGCTTGATTATTCTTATATATCAAGGCACTGTCTTTTTCTTCTAGTATCTGGGCGTTGTAATATTGACCAACACCCTTTATTTGAAGCGGTACAAGTATCGAAGGTTTTTCAAGCTGCACCAGTTCCGATACCGTCAGAGCTCCTGCCCTACAAATTACTATGTCTGCCACAGACATTACCCCACACATATTGTTAAAATAAGGTTTTATAACATCATTCGATTTCATCTTAGATATTTTATTGTTTATCTCTTCGAAATTGTTCTTTCCAGTTGCCCAATATACCCTGATGTTTTTTTCTTTTAAAAGGTCTTCCCATTTTTTTAGCATGGCACAGTTTATCGCCTTAGCGCCTAGGCTTCCGCCTGTCACTAACAGGACTTTTTCGTCCTCTTCTACTTTCAGGCCATTTCTTTCCTCTTCCCTGTTTACCTGATAAAACTCCTCCCTGAGCGGGTTTCCGGTGACAAGCAGCCTATCCTGATATTTTATAGGCAGTTCGTCGAAAGTTTTCTCAAATGCCAGGAAAGTCTTTTTTGCGAATCTATAAAAAAGCTTGTTCGCCATACCTAAATTCGCATTTTGTTCCTGTAGGTATATGCTTTTTCTTAAAAAGAGTGCCGCCAAAAGCGTAGGAATTGATATGTAGTTTCCAAAACCTATAACCGCATCAGGATTTTCTTTTCTCAAAATTTTTATGGTTTTAAAAATGGCTTTTATCATTTTATATACAGCTTTTACGCTTCTAAGGGGTATTACATCCATTCCGATAAACCTATACCCCAAATCTGGTATGAGCTCTTTTTCCATCCTATGGCTGGTACCTAAAAATAGTACTTCTATCCCTTTTTTCTCCAAGACTTTTGCAACTGCTATTGCTGGGTATATATGTCCTCCAGTACCGCCTGTAGTGAGTATTATCTTTTTTTTCATATCCAAGTTCACCCTCACTTTTTAAAAGTTCTTAAAACCAAGTCTTTAAAGTACTTCCCTCTCTCTTCAAAATTTTTAAATTGATCAAAACTCGAAGACGCCGGGGAAAATAGAACTGTATCGCCTTCCTCAGGGTTCAGGCTTGACACCAGATATTTCACCACATTGTCAAGCAACTCAAGGTTATGAATCTCCCCAGAATAGCCTATATCCAAAAGAGAGTTTTCAAGCTTATCTGCTATTTCACCTATCAAGAAAACCGACTTACTAGCTGTGGCTATCTTTTCTACAAGCGGGCTCAAATCTAATTTCTTGTCTTTACCGCCGCAGATAAGGATTATTTTATCGTCGTAACCCTCTAAAGCCTTTATAGTTGAATCTATATTTGTCCCTTTCGAGTCATTTATAAACTCCACCTTGCCGAACTGAAAAAACTTCTCCATCCTGTGCTCCAAGGGTTTCGTCGTATAGAGAAACTCTCTTACCTTGCTTTCACAAAGCCCGAAGACATCCGCTGTTGCCAACATGAAAAGCACATTTTCCTGATTATGTCTGCCTGTAAGATTTAGTTTAGATGTATCCAAAAGCTTAACACCCCTGCACTTTATCTGCCCGTCTTCTACGTAGTAGTCTGCTCCATCCTGCCAATCCAAGGATACTTTTACAGGGCTAACAGGGTATCCCTTAAATCTTTTCACTATTTCCTGACTGTTGCAGTTTAATATAAAGGTGTCCAAGCTGCTTTGATTTTTCAGAATATTGAATTTCGAATCATAGTATTCATCGAGGCTGCTGTACCTGTTCAGATGATCCGGTGTAAGGTTAATTATCATTGATACGTCAGGCCTAAATTCTTTTATGTTCTCAAGCTGGTACGAGCTTAGCTCTAATACCACGAAATCAAAGTTTATTTCATCACACACAAGTTCCGCAAAAGATTTTCCAATATTTCCGGCGAACTCAGCCCTTTCTCCACAATACTCAAGCATCTCATATATTTTTGTTGTAGTCGTAGTCTTTCCGTTTGTACCAGTAACCCCTATTATCTTGACCTCGGGTTTAGACTTCTTCAAGTATCTGTAGGCTAGCTCTATCTCATCTACTAGCTCTATCCCCTTAGCTACTGCTTCTTTGACAAGTTCATTATAAGGTATCCCAGGGCTTTTTATAAAAATTTCTATATCCCCTAATATCTTCAGTGCATCCTCACTCTTCATGGCTAGGCTGTCATCCACCAAAAAAACCTCATATCCAGTTTTTTCCAGAAGTCTCTTGGCCCCAAGACCGCTCAAACCAGCTCCATATACCATAGCTTTTTTCATTCAAACACCACTTTTCAAAAAATTTTAATGAACTCAAACCCTTTTCTCAAAAAAGGCTTAAGATCATTAAAATTAGCATCAATATACGAATAAGTAAGCAGTAATCCCCTGCTTACTTATTCCAAAAATTATTTTAATTTTATTATCACAAATCCAACTATACCGCATATCAAGGATAATATCCAAAATCTCATGGTAACCTTTGTCTCAGGCAGTCCCTCTAGTTCAAAATGGTGATGTATGGGCGCCATCCTGAATATCCTCTTTTTCCTGAGCTTATACGAACCTACCTGCAAGATTACAGATATTGCTTCCACGACAAATACAAAACCTATTATTACTAGCAAAATCTCCTGTTTTAAAAATATAGCCACCAATCCAAGTATTCCCCCGAGGGTCAAAGAACCTGTATCCCCCATAAATATTTGGGCTGGATAAAAATTATACCATAAAAATCCAAGTCCCGCCCCTATAAGGGCGCACAAAAATACAGTTATCTCACCAGCTCCAGGTACATAGTATAAGTGTAGGTATTCACTCAGTTCAATATGCCCTGTAAAATAAGCAATCGCGGCTAAAACCGTAGAAGCTATTATAACCGGCATTATCACAAGGCCGTCCAGACCGTCTGTTATATTCACAGCATTGGACGTTCCTATCAAAACCAACATTATGAAAACAAGGGATAAAGCTGCTCCAATGTAAAAATAGGAATCTGGCCTAAATGGATTTACTATGGAAAAATCAATATGAGTTCCTGTCAATCTATACCTGACTACAAAGCCCCAAGCAATGAAGGATATTATTATCTGTCCTAAAACCTTTTTTTTACCAGACAATCCTTTTTTACTCTTGGTAAACTTTTTAAAGTCATCTATAAATCCTATCAGGCTGAAAAGGAAAAGACAGACCAAAATCACCTGAATAAACTTGTTTTTCAAATCTGCCGTAATCAACGTTGTCAGTACCAGAGAAAACACTATTAAGACTCCGCCCATTGTAGGCGTTCCCTTTTTGGAAAAGTGGCTAGCCGGCCCCTCTTCTCTTATACCCTCCCCTACCTTTTTGCTTTTGAGGTAAGCTATAAATGGTTTTCCAACTTGTAAAACAACTATAAAAGATATCAGAAAAGCTACTGCTGATCTAAGTGTTATCGATTTTATTGCCAATAATCTTCCAAAAGTTTCTGCTAAATAGTAAAGCATTTTACTCCCTTCCTAGTTGTAATTTTTTATTATCTCCTCGAGTTTCATCCCTCTTGATCCTTTCAGAAGAACAGCAATTTTCATGTTTTCCCCAAGTTCAAGTATTTTTTTCGAGATCTCATCCTTATCATTAAAATGAAATTTTTTAGGGTGCTTTAATTTCACAAATAAATGCCTCATATTTTGCCCGTACAAGTACACAAAATCAAAGTCGCATTTTTCAATTATTTCCGCAAGATCCTCGTGATATTTTTTGCTTTCATCACCCAACTCAAGCATATCACCCAATACAGCTACCTTGCATCTATCCTTATAGAACTTTTGAAACGTTTCTATAGAAGCCCTCATCGAACTGGGACTGGCATTATAGGCATCGTTTATATATAAGACGTTGCCATTTTCTATTTTCTGATATCTCATCTTTGTAAGCTCTATTTTCTCTAAAACTTCCCTAGATAACTCTTTAGATATGCCAAATTTTTCGGCCGTAAGTATAGCCAGGGACATGTTTTTTACATTGTGCCTCCCTACAAGGTCTGTGCTAAACTCAAATCCGTCCAATCTGAATTTAGTGCCGGATTCATCCTCAACGATATGGGTTATCCTATGTAGATTCGATTCTTCTATGCCGACCTTAACCACTCCCGGAACTCTTCCAAGGTAGCTGTCGTCCCCGATTACAAATACATCTTCATCTCTGATATGATTCAGCATCTCCGTTTTAGCTTTAAATACATTTTCACTAGTTTTCAGGTACTCTAGATGTGATTCCCCTATATTGGTTATTATTCCGTAGTTAGGTGCAGAAATTTTACAAAGCAGGTCTATTTCTCCAAACCCGCTCATTCCCATCTCCAGCACTGCGAACTTGTCGTCATCTTCTATCCCTAAAATAGTCAGCGGCACCCCTATGTGATTGTTATAGTTACCCTTGGTTCCCATGCCTTTACTATATTTTGATAGTATTTGGCACAATATATCCTTTGTCGTTGTCTTCCCGTTGCTGCCGGTTATGGCAAACACCGTTACGTCTAATCTCTTCCTGTAATCTTTAGCCAGCTGCTGAATAAATTCAACGCTGTCCTGCACATATACTGCCCTTCTGTCTTCAACTGATACTCCAGGATCGTCGTAAAATACTGCCGCAGCGCCTTTATTCAAGGCCTCTGCCACAAATTTATTTCCGCCTCTAATAGCTATAAATATATCATTTTTTTCAACTAGACGGCTGTCTATGTGTACATCGCTTATATCCTCCACGCTTACATACTCAGATATCAAGCTTTTTAAAATCATTCTATTATTATTCATAAAATTCCCCTTATTATAGCATTTTTGGCTTTTTATTTAAATAGATTAAACTGATTTCTGTAAAATATTTTGTTAAATTAAAATTTAGAATTGTTTATTTTTGTGATACTTGTTCCACCTAGTCCAAAATAATTTCTTTATGCTACATTTCAAGCAAAGGCTTTTTGCAGCATATTTTTCAGGCTGAAACTGTTCTCTGCCTATGTTTAGTCGAATTCTGAAGCTATTCTACTTTGCAAACTTAGAGATAAATATCACAAACTCCCACGGAACTTATTCTGATTCTTTTTTCAGTTTTTCAGCAAATTGATAAAGGGAATCATAGGTTTCAAAATCAAAGTAGCCTTTCTTTTCTTCCTCTAAACCATGCCCAGTTCTGACAAGGACAGGCCTCATCCCTAACCTCAATCCGGCCTCCACGTCAGACATCTTATCCCCGACTATTATAGAGTCTCTATAGTCTATGTCGAGGGATTTTCTTGCGAGTTCAAACATGCCCAGCTCAGGCTTCCTGCAAGCACAGTCTTTTAGGTATTCTCCTATTCCCTTAGTAGGGTGGTGCGGGCAATAGTAAAAAGCATCTACCTCTGCTCCGATTTTACCCAACTCGTCATTTATGTAACTATGCAGATTTTCCACATCGTCTTCGCCATAGTATCCTCTGGCAATTCCTGATTGGTTAGTTACCACAACCACCAAATAACCAAGTTCTTTGAATATTTTAATGGCTTCCTTAGCCCCTATTTCAAATTCAAAATCTTCAATTTTATGAAGATACTCCTTTTCGACGTTTATATTCCCGTCTCGGTCTAAAAAAATACACTTTTTCAAAAAAATCACTCCCGAAAACAAAAAAATCCTTTATCTAGCCACTTAAATATTATGTGCGCATCCTAGTTATTATATAGGATTTATTGATTATTTTCAACAAGCAATACACCGCCCATAATATTTTGTTCAAAAAATAAAAAAAAGCTTGGCGAATACCTATCCTTCCGGGGCGTTGCCACCCGAGTACTTTCGGCGTTTAAGGGCTTAACTTCTGGGTTCGGTATGTGACCAGGTGTACCCCCTTAGCTATCTTCACCAAGCTATGGTTTATTATTCTTTTC
>QKCP01000039.1 GCA_003246855.1 Ilyobacter polytropus | reverse complement strand
AAATCAACTTTTTGAGCTAGCCCTCTGTCAGATAGTACTTTTGAGATAGCTGCTGTAGTTGTAGTTTTACCGTGGTCTACGTGTCCGATTGTACCTACGTTAACGTGAGGTTTCGTTCTTTCAAACTTTTGTTTAGCCATTTTTTTCCTCCTATATGTCTAAGTTTTATTTAAAATTTTGTGGGTGCCCCTGCTGGAGCACCTCTTAATGAAATTTAATTACTTCATTCTTTCTTCAATAATTTGCTTTTGGATTCCAGATGGAACTTGTGTATATTCTGAGAATTCCATTGCGTAAGTTGCTCTTCCTTGAGATTTAGATCTTAGGTCGGTAGCATACCCAAACATTTCAGATAGAGGAACTTTAGCGGTGATTATCTTAGCTCCGGCTCTGTCAGTCATTCCAGATACCATACCCCTTCTAGAGTTAAGGTCACCTATAAGGTCTCCCATGTACTCTTCTGGAGTAGTTACTTCTACTTTAAATACAGGTTCTAGGATTACAGGTGCAGCTTCTTTTGCAGCTTTTTTCATAGCCATAGATCCTGCGATTTTAAATGCCATTTCAGATGAGTCAACTTCATGGAATGACCCGTCGTAAAGAGTTACTTTAACGTCTTCCATTGGGTATCCTGCGATAACTCCGCCTTCAAGGGCTTCTTGGATTCCTTTGTCAACAGGTTGTATGTATTCTCTCGGAATAGCCCCTCCAGTGATTTTGTTAATGAATTCATAACCTTTTCCTGGGTTAGGCTCAACTTGGATCTTAACGTGTCCGTATTGTCCTCTACCACCAGATTGTTTTGCGTATTTAACTTCTGTGTCACTGTTTCCAGTTATTGTTTCTCTGTAAGCAACTTGTGGTTTACCTACGTTAGATTCAACTTTGAACTCTCTCTTCATTCTGTCTACAAGAATTTCAAGGTGAAGTTCTCCCATTCCAGAGATGATAGTTTGACCAGTTTCTTCGTCAGTTTTAACTCTGAATGTAGGGTCTTCCTCTGCAAGTTTTGAAAGGGCGATACCCATTTTTTCTTGGTCAGCTTTTGTTTTAGGTTCAACAGCAACCGAGATAACTGGTTCAGGGAATTCCATTTTCTCAAGTATGATAGGGTTGTCCATATCACATAGAGTGTCTCCAGTTATAGTATCTTTAAGTCCTACCGCAGCAGCTATATCTCCACAGTAAACTGTTTCGATTTCCTCTCTTTTGTTGGCGTGCATTTGTAGGATTCTTCCCATTCTTTCTTTTTTACCTTTAGTAGAATTTAGCACGTAAGATCCTTTTTCAAGAACTCCTGAGTAAACCCTGAAGAAAGCAAGTTTTCCTACGAATGGGTCAGTCATGATTTTAAACGCTAAAGCCGAGAACGATTCTTCATCAGCAGGTTGTCTTTCTAGCGCTTTTTCTGAATCTTTAACGTCAGTTCCTTTTACAGCTCCTATATCTAAAGGAGATGGCATAAAGTCAACTACTGCGTCAAGTAAAGGTTGTACCCCTTTATTTTTGAAAGCTGTTCCGCAAGTTACTGGAACTATAGCGTTTGCTATGGTAGCTTTTCTAAGAGCTGCTTTCAGTTCTTCTTCAGCGATTTCTTCTCCTCCAAAGAATTTTTCCATAAGAACATCGTCAGTTTCAACGATAGACTCTATCATTTTTTCTCTGTACTCTCCAGCTTTATCAGCCAGGTCAGCTCTTATGTCTCTTACATCATAAGCAGCCCCCATTTCGTCCCCTGTCCAGATTAATTCTTTCATTTGGATAAGGTCGATTACACCCTCGAAGTCATCCTCTGCTCCGATAGGAAGTTGGATAGGTACCGGGTTAGATCCAAGCTTTTCTCTGATGTCATTTACACACATCTCGAAATCTGCTCCTACCCTGTCCATTTTGTTAAAGAAAGCCATTCTTGGTACTCCGTACTTGTCAGCCTGTCTCCATACAGTTTCAGACTGTGGTTGTACTCCGTCAACCGCTGAGAATACAGCAACTGATCCATCTAATACCCTTAACGATCTTTCAACTTCAACTGTAAAGTCCACGTGTCCTGGTGTGTCTATTATATTTATCCTGTGTTCTTTCCAGAAACATGTAGTCGCAGCAGAAGTTATTGTTATACCTCTTTCTTGCTCTTGTTCCATCCAGTCCATTGTAGCCGCACCATCATGAACTTCTCCGATTTTATGCTCTACTCCTGTATAGAATAGTATTCTTTCAGTTGTAGTAGTTTTACCGGCGTCGATGTGGGCCATGATACCAATGTTTCTTGTTTTTTGTAAAGAAACTTTTCTCGCCATTTGAGATTTTCCTCCTTGATAATTTTTAAGGTGTCCCTAGTCTACATAACAACCGCTGAATTACCATTTATAGTGTGCGAATGCTCTGTTTGCCTCTGCCATTTTATAAGTATCTTCTTTTTTCTTAACAGAAGCTCCTTCGTTGTTTGCCGCAGCCATTAGCTCAGCCGATAATTTTTCTATCATGCTGTATTCTTTTCTTTGTCTAGTATAAGTAATAAGCCATCTGATACATAGTGCTTGTTGTCTTTCTACTCTTACTTCAACCGGAACTTGGTAAGTAGCTCCTCCGATTCTTCTAGATCTAACTTCTAGTTGAGGTCTCACGTTTTCCATAGCTTGTCTGAATACCTCTATTCCTGCTTGACCAGTTTTCTCTTCAATTTTATCCATTGCGCTGTAGAATATGTTCTCAGCTAATGATTTTTTACCATCTAACATTATTGCGTTAATGAACTTAGTTACCACTACGTCACCGTATCTTGAATCAGGTAACACAGCTCTTTTTACCGCTGCTCTTCTTCTTGACATTTTTTACTGTTCACCTCCCGATATTATCCTTTTTTCGCTCCGTATTTAGATCTCGATTGTTTTCTGTTAGCCACGCCAGCTGCATCCAGTGCACCTCTTATAACTTTATATCTTACCCCTGGTAAATCTTTTGTTCTTCCACCTTTTACAAGTACGATCGAGTGTTCTTGTAAGTTGTGCCCGATTCCTGGGATATAAGCAGTTACTTCTATTCCGTTAGTAAGCTTTACCCTTGCAACTTTTCTAAGAGCTGAGTTTGGTTTTTTAGGTGTACTTGTGTATACCCTTACACAAACCCCTCTTCTTTGTGGGTTAGCTTGTAATGCTGGTGATTTTTTCTTTTCTTCTAGTGTTTTTCTTCCTTTTCTTACTAATTGGTTTATAGTAGGCATTTTACCCTCCTTCCTGAATTTTTCAATGTTTACTTTACATCATAACTTGAGTATTATACTCTATCACTTGCAAAAAGTCAAGCGACAAAAAACAGCCTTGCAGGCCGATATTCTGTACGAATTTTAACTCCACACATCGCAGTATATCCGCTCCGGCAATGCTCTTTTATTTTTACATGTCAGCTTCCAGTTCTACGAGCTCTAGCTCCGTTTCTTCCCAATTTTCCATACTTTTCATTATATCTTCATCTATTTTTTCCATCTCGGTTTGGAGTTCTATCAACTTGTCTAGATCGTTGTTTTTCCCGGCTTTTTCGTATACGACATCCATTTCAGCTTTTTTTAACTCTAGGCTTTCAATCTGACCTTCAAGTTCATTTAACTTTTTTTTCAGAGAGTTAATCCTATTTTTTTTCTTTTTCTGATCCTCATAGTCTGAATTTATAGTCTTTTCCTCTTTTGAATTTTCGCTGTACTTTTTATACGAATCGTAATCACCTTTGAATTCCGTGCTTCCGTCTTTTTTTATCTCGTAGATTTTATTTACTACACTTTCTAAAAAATGTCTGTCATGGGAAACAACTATAAGGGTTCCCTCATACTGTTCCAGAGCTTCTTCTAAAACTTCCCTAGAGTATATGTCTAGATGGTTAGTTGGCTCATCTAATATAATAAAGTTTGGCTTGTCCAATATCATTTTCATCAGTACAACTCTTGCCCGTTCGCCTCCGCTAAGATCTCCTATGCACTTCATGGCGTCCTCATCTGAAAACAAAAATCCCCCTGCTATGCTTCTGGCGCCCTCTTCTGAAAGTGGGTAGTTCATTCTGAGTTCATCTATGATTGTATTCTCATAGTCTAGCCCCTCATGATTCTGGTCATAATAGCCTACCTTTAGTTTTTCTCCGTACTCTAGTTCTCCTCCGTCTTTTTCTACAAAACCATTTACTATCCTTAAAATAGTGGACTTGCCCACACCGTTTTTGCCTATTAGACCTACTCTGTCTCCCCTGTAAAGCTCCAGGTTCACATTTTCAAATATGCTCTCTCCGCCAAAGGATTTTGCAAGGCCTCTTATCTTTAAAACCCGGTCTGTACTTGGATTTTCAACTTCAAACTTAAGCTTCATTTTTCTTATTTTGGTGATGGGATTATCCATTTTTTCCATTCTATCGAGTAACTTCTCTCTTCCCCTGGCTTGCTTTGATTTTATACCCGCCTTATATTTCCTTATAAACTCCTCAGTCTGTTTTATCTTTTCCTGCTCTTTTTCATACGCTTTTATGAGCCCCTTAAGTATTAGCTCCTTTTGTATTAAATAATCACTGAAGTTTCCGTTGTAAGTCTTCAGCCCTTTATTTTCTAGTTCAAATATCCTATTTGTAACGCTGTCTAAAAAATATCTGTCATGGGATATTATAAACACAGCTTTATTGTAATTTTTTAAAAACTTTTCCAGCCACTCAGTTGCATTCAAATCCAAGTGGTTCGTGGGTTCGTCCAGAATTAAAAGCTCTGGTTCCTCTAAAAGTATCTTGCCTAGGGCAATTCTTGATTTTTGCCCTCCGCTTAGACTTTTGATATTCAGTCCCCATTTTTCCTCTGGAAAGTTCAGCCCGTTTAGCACCTGTTTTACCCTGTACTCTACAGCGTACCCTTCTTCCTGCTCATATCTAGCAGTGCGTTTGGAGAGCTCCTCCATTATAGCATCAAAGTTTTCCAAGTCATAGGCAAGCCTGGAGTTGAGCGCCTGTATTTTTTTGTAGTCCTCTTTCAGCTGGGAGAAAACTTCCATGAGCTCATCAAAAACGCTGTTTTCCTCACATAGCTCGAAATGCTGTGACAGATAACCTATCTTAAGACCGTTTTTTTTACTGACAGTCCCAGATTTTTGATTGCTTGAGTTCTCGTCGTGCTCCTCTTCACCCAAAATTATCTTTACTAGGGTTGTTTTCCCTGCACCGTTTAATCCTATAAGTCCTATTTTATCTTTTTCATCTATGGAAAAGCTTATATCGTTTAACAAATACTCGCCTGAAAAACTTTTACATATATTATTCACTTGTAAAATTGCCATTGCCTATCCCCTTTTCAAAACTTAAACTATTATATATCCTATACCTTTTTTATCAGCATAGTTTCACAAACCTTTTAAACATGAGCTGCACAGAGAAAATATTTTAAAAATAATTTTTTGTCACGAATTTTCACAGATTACACGAATTATTTAAAAGATTTTAACTAGCCTCTTTTATGGTGAAACTCTTTATTTTCCTATGTGTCACTCTGTAACCAAAATATCTTTTATTAGTGTGAATTCGTGCGATTCATGACTAAAAAATGTTTTTCATTATGGACTTTAGATGAATTCAATAATCTATCACTAACTATATACCATAGAATAAATGCTAACCTCTTTAAAAAATCCACAGATATCTATCTGTGGAAATTCACTCTTATATTCTCTCGAGAAGCAGCACGGCATATGATTTTACGCCGCTTCCATCACCAGTAAATCCCAAATTTTCCTCTGTGGTGGCCTTTATGCTTATCCTATCTTCAGATACTCTTAACACCTCAGCAATATTTTCTATCATTTTTTCTATATACGGCCTAAGCTTAGGCTTCTGCATAACTACTACGGAGTCTAGATTAGATACCCTGTAGCCCTTTTCCCTAACTATATTGTTCACCGTTTCCAACAGTTTCAGACTAGAAATCCCCTCATACTTTAAGTCATCATCTGGAAAGTGGCTCCCTATATCGCCTAAGGCTAAGGCTCCCACCATGGCATCCATTATAGCATGCACCAGTACGTCTGCATCTGAATGCCCTAAAAGTCCCTTTTCAAACGGTATATCTACTCCACCAAGTATAAGCTTTCTACCATCTACGAGTTTATGAACATCATAACCGTTACCTATCCTAAGCATACTATTTTCTCCTATATCTCTTTTTCTTCTACTTTAACCGAATGTGCTCCGTTGTAAAGTTCTTCGTAGAAGTCGATTATCTCATCTTTCGTTACAGTTGAGGTCCCCACTCTCCCCACAACTATCCCAGCTGCCGTATTTGCTATTTTCGCTGCTTCCTCATAAGATGCACCTGCAGCTGCGGCAAGTGTATAAACAGATATTACTGTATCCCCGGCTCCGGTCACGTCATAGACCTCTTTTGCAAATGTAGGTATATGATCTATTTCGTGCTCTTGAAATAAAGACATTCCCTTTTCACTTCTTGTCATGAGTAGATTTTTCAGGTCCAGGGTCTCTCTTATTTTTTTACCGAGCTCAATTACCCCGTCCTCTGTTTCTGGTATCTCGATGCCGATGCATTCCACAGATTCTTTCATATTAGGCGTCATTGATGTGGCGCCTTTATAATTTAAAGAATTTTTTGGTTTCGGATCTACGACTACTATTTTCCCGTATTCATTGGATATTTTTATTACCTCTTTGGCCAGTCTTGGAGTCAAAACCCCCTTGTCATAGTCGGAGAGTATAATACCGTCTATCCTGTCTATATTTTTCTTTAACTCGGAAATAATTTGATCTTCTATTCCGTTGCTTATATCTCTTCTTTTCTCCCAATCCAACCTCAAAAGTTGCTGGTTATGTGCGATTACCCTTTTCTTTATAATGGTAGGCCTGTCCTCGCACTCAATTATACCGAAAATATCCACGTTTTTATCTGAAAACTCTTTTATCAGCTTCTTGGCGTTTTCATCCTGCCCAACTACTCCAAAGGAGATAGTTTTAGCACCTAGGCTGGATAAATTGTTTACCACGTTAGCCGCTCCTCCCAGAACAAACCTCTCTTTTACTACATTTACCACAGGCACCGGAGCTTCTGGCGATATCCTCGATACGTTACCGAAAATATACTCATCTATCATCATATCTCCGATAACAGCTATAGTTCTATTTTTAAATGAATTTAGTATTTCATTTAGCCTTAGTTTGCTTACCATACTATAATTCCTCCAACAATTTTATTGCTTATTATACCATAACAGCAATGATGTTGCAAAAACAAAAATTTAAAAACTGCATCTTGCATACTATAAATTCTTACCTTAACTTCACACCTTTGCTATTCATACAAATTACTGAATTTATCTACTTTCTACATTTTATTTCTGTCACGAATCACACGAATTTTTACTTCATAATGTGTAATCTTACCCTTTAAAAAATATCATTAAGAAATCAGCTTTTGAAATCCACTTCCATCAAAATAAGGAGGCTTGCCCACTATATTTTAATTGGAAGTTAGTTTAATAGTGATTTTTAGGTGTTTCTTTTCTTTGGTACTGTAAATAAAAGCAAGCCCGTTGGGCTTGCTTTTATTTACCTATTTTATATATGTCCGCTCCTGGCATAGCAATTGGATTTGCTCTGAAGTTTTGAACCGGTATGTCTGAGTTTTTGTTTTCTTCAGTTACTATTTCCGCTGTTATCTGTATGTATATTTCTCTGACATTATTTGTATTAGAAACATCTTTGAAGAGCCACCCTATTAAAGGTAGATCTCCTAATATCGGTATTTTAGAAACAACTTTTGAAGATGTTCCTTTTTTAAGACCACCTATAAAGATGCTGTCTCCGTCATTTACCCTTATTTTGGTTGCGATATTGTTTTTAATTTGCGCTCCTTCATTTTCATCAAAACCTGATGTCAATTTAAAGTTACTTACCTCTGTATCTATATCTAGTAGTATAGAGTCAGGTTCGTCTATTCCGTCCCTTATGGTAGGCGTAACTTTGAATATAACACCTGCCTCTTTAAACAATGGTTGTTTTACAGAGTTACCGTCGTCGTCCTCTTCCTCTATTGTTCCGACTATTACCTCTTCAGTTACCCTGAAGTCGGCTGGCTCTCCGTTTATAGTGACAATTGATGGTATCGCGTTTACGTTTGCATCCTCTGTTTGGTGTAGCATGTTTATTGTAGCATTTATAAGGTCTTCCTTGCTATTGAATATGTTTATGAACTCCAAGTTAAACGCATTTGTGAATCCGGCAAAAACTTCATTTCCGACTGCATAAGCAAGACTGCCGCCTAAATCCTCTAGTTCACTGTCAGTAAGATCATTTGTATTGGTACTCTTAGTTGTAGCTGTTCCATTTTGTATATGTTTATATGTCCAATCTACCCCCAATTCTTTCAAGAGGTTATCTGTTACGTCAAGCACCTGAGCTGTTATCCTAACCTGTTTTACAGGCTGGTCTATCTCTTTTATCAGGTTTCTTGCTGTTTTTAGATTGGTTTCATTACCTTTTAATACCAGCATGTTCATTTTTTCAAGTGCAGTTACCTCTACACCATCTGTAACCGATGTAACTGCCTGCTTAACCTCGTTTGCAAATGCATGTTTCAAAATTATTTTTTCAGTTTGCTTTTGTTCACCGTCTTTGTCTGTTACCTTCCCTATTTGTTTATAGGCTATCTCTTTGCTTTCCTCTTCCGTTCCTTTTTTATCCATTGCTTTTTTATCCTGCAGCATCACCTCTAGGCTGAGGGTTTGGCCGGATTTCACCTCTACTATTTCGCCTTTTTCATCGAAATCAGGGTGTCTTACCCTCATTATATAGGTTCCTGGAGCCAAATCGTTAAATATAAACGCTCCCCCTATTTTTGTAGTTTCTGATCCTTTTCCACTGTCTAGTAGTGTAACCTCCGCACCTTCCACTCCATATAGGTTATCCTTTTGCAGGACTTTACCTATTATCCTGGTGGCAGCTTCAGCCATATCATCTCCTGTTTTTTTACTTAGTATAACCGTATTGTTTACTATTCTGATTTTTAAACCATGTGTGGCACTGAATGTCTCTAAGATACTCCTTAAAGTCTGCCCTTTGGTCATGTACAGGTCTATTTCTAGATCGGCTATACTAGCTTCTGGAACTATAGATACATTACTTGTCTTAGATATATTACTGAGCACATCCGAAAGTGGAACCTTTTTAAGATCCAGTTCATACGGGTATCTTATTCTGCCTAATCTACTATAAAAATCTTCTTGTGCCACTGCACTGTTTCCAACTCCAAAGAAAAATATCGATAGGATGAAAATATAAAAAATCTTCTTCATATCACCAGTCACCTTCTTTTTATTAAAAGTTTTTCTTCCACGCCGCTTAATCTATCCCTTACTATCAACCCATCCTTAAATGCCCTTACAAAGTATGAGTTTTCGCCCGACTTTACCACAACCGTACTTGAGACTGTCTTTCTTTGTAACCTCTCCTCATCCTTAAAGTAAAAAGTTGTGTACCAGTTGTTGTCTTTTCTGGTCACTAGTTTTACGTCAGGAAACGCATTGTGTATTCTTTCTTTTGCTGATAGAATTGCTTGATTAATGTCGTCTCTAGCCACTATTTTCTTTTCAAATATATCTTTGCTGCCTGAAAATTTCTCATTACCGCCTGCATAAACTTCGTTGCTCACATAGTTTTTAAGCGGGTTTTGGACTATCTCAGAAAAGGCAAGGATACTTATCATGAAAAATAGGGATAGGCATATTACTTTTCTATTCAAAGTCCATTTCACCACCTTTATCAATAAAGTACGATCCCACTTTAAACTTTACTTCCACGTCATTTCCGTCCGTATTCTGAACCTGTTTCATCTCAAGGGAGCTTCCCCTCAATGTTATTAAATAATTTGAGTTTTCCAGGAAGTAGAAGAATTTGGCTACCATATTAGCATCCCCGGCTATCTTGTAAGGGGTGTAAATTTTTACATAGCCACTTTCATCCTTTGCCAGCTCTGGTGCACCTATCTCCAATACTTTTATCTTTAGATGGTCTAATATCTCCTGTACCATTTTCTTTAAACTTGCATTGTCTTGTAGGCTTGAGTTCTCAAACTTTGTTTCCAAGAAATCCAGCCTGTCACTCTGCCTTTGATACTCTGCAAGCAGCGATTCATATCTGCCTTTTTCTTTTTCCATCTCAGTTCTCGCCACTGCTTTTTTCTGTTCAGCCGCCACTAGTTCCTGTTTTTTAACCTTCAATTTAAGGGATGGCTTTACTATCATCGGGATGCTTATCAACACTGTAAGAACAACTACCCCCAAAATTGTAACTAACTTTTGTTGTTTTTCGCTTAGTTCCATGTCTATTCTCAGTTCTTTTCCAAAGAGCTCCAATCCTCTCACCCCCCTATTCCTTCAGCACTAAGTTCATCTCAAATACATCTATCTTATTCCCGTCATCCTGCTCTAACTTTATGAAGTCTACCTTTATGTTGTCGTATTTCCCGCTATCGTTTAGGTTGGACTCTAGGAAATATATATTTTTTTCCGAACTTAGGTTTAATAAAGGATTGTAGTATGATACCCCTTTTAAATTTAAATTGGTATTGTCGTACCTCAATCCTGTGAACCAGATATTATGCGGAGTCCTTTCATTTATACTGTAGAGTATCTCTGAAAATCTTAAGTTTTGCTGTGCAAAGATATCTTCTATTATCTGGATTTTGCTGGTGAGGTCTGGCAGTGCTTGCGATTTCGCTATGTATTCTTTTCTAGACTTGTCGAACTCCCCTGTCTGCACCTTTTCAGCCGCTATCTTGTTTTCAACGTTTTTTATAATTCCATTAAATATCATGAATCCCGAAAATTCAAGCAGGAAAATCACGAGAAACAGAGTCATTATACTCTTGGTGAGTTTTTCCAGTTTTAGCTTCATCTTGTATTCCGGGGTTAAAAAATTAACATCGAGCATCTACCTCACCTCTTTTACTATATTGCCCAACAGGTTGGCAAACTGCGGTATCTGTATATCCGTCAATTTCTCCAAATTTATAGGATCCACATCGAGATATTTATAGTCTAAGAAATCTGTCTCGATTTCCACCAGCTTTTCTATATGCTCTTTAAACCCCTTTAGCATGCTGCCTCCGCCCATGAAGTAGAGCTTATCTATACCCATCTGGTTTTCCTGCATTTTGTAGAAATCTATGGAGATTTGTATCTGCTTTTCCAGCTCCTCCACCAGGTCCCCTAACTCTTCAAACATTTCCTTTTCCTCTTTGGCAACTTCCCCTGCAGTTCTATCTCTTAGTTCAAGGTTGACCTTAAACTCTTCAGCCTTTCTACTATCCAAGCTGTTGTATCTTTGGATTGCCTCAGTAAAATCGTTTCCGCCTATAGGCGAAATTCTCTGCATTCTTATCATACCATTTTTCTCTATGAATATCTTAGTTGCCTCAGCTCCTATATCAACTACCATCACATTTTCATGCGGCTCTATCTCAAGTTTCCCTTCTTTCAGCATCTCCATGAAATTAAATGTAGATACGAAAT
This sequence comes from Ilyobacter polytropus, assembly GCA_003246855.1. Taxonomy (GTDB): domain Bacteria; phylum Fusobacteriota; class Fusobacteriia; order Fusobacteriales; family Fusobacteriaceae; genus Ilyobacter_A; species Ilyobacter_A polytropus_A. The sequence continues at coordinate 38 of QKCP01000039.1, read as the reverse complement.
CTGGCACTATCTTTACCACCTTGACCTTTAGCTCTTTT
>QKCP01000105.1 GCA_003246855.1 Ilyobacter polytropus | reverse complement strand
AATAACACTTACGCTTGCAAACGGTGCTATAGCTATAATCGACAACAGTAGGGAGGCGGCATACGGTTACGACCAAAGGGCGGAAGTGTTTGGATCAAAAGGGATGGTTGCTGTAGCAAATGACACTGACTCTACTGCAGTTGTGTCTACAAACGGTGGAGTAGTCGCTGAAAAACCTAAGTTCTTCTTTCTTGAAAGATATATGCAGTCTTTCGTAGACGAAATGAAAGCGTTCTTCGATGCCATAGCTGAAGATAAAGCTACCCCTGTAAGCGGTGTAGACGGATTAAAACCTGTACTTATAGGTATCGCAGCTAAAAAATCTCTAGAAGAAGGAAGACCTGTAAAAATTTCTGAAATAGAAAAATAAACTAATCAATAAAATAAGGTGCACCCCAAACTTGGGTCGCACCTTTCTTTTTGTATATCTAAAAATACCCTTAGTAAATACATCATACAAATCATGATCATACAATTAATTCTTTTATTCAATTTCTCCAAAATTATCTTGAGTTATCAATTTAAATGGAATCCACCTTATGTTTTTAATTAGGTCACCTTGAGAGAGTCTGTAAGCAGTTTCTAACGCAATTTTACCCTGGGATTTAGAATCTTGGAATACAGTTGCGGTCAACTTTCCAGCCTTTAATTCAATTAAACCTTCGTTTGTAGCATCTATCCCGACGACCATTACTTCATCGAGCTTACCATATCTTTCCAGGGTTCTTATCGCGCCGATGGCCATTTCGTCGTTGTTCGATACTATTGCATCAAATTCAACCCCAGAACTCAGCCATTCCTCCACAATACTTTCCGCAAGTGGTCCGACCCACCTTCCGAAGCTTTTGTCGACTATATTAATTTCGGGATATTTTTCAGCTGTCTCCTCCACACCAGTACTTCTCTCAAAGGTAGCTCTAGTATTAGGATTACCCATTAAAATTGCTATATCGCCTTTGCCTTTCAGTTTTTTAGCTAAATATTCCATCTGTATAATCCCAGCGGTCTTTTCTTTAGAGCCGACGTAATACACATTCTCAGATAAATCTTGATTTAAAAACTCGTCGGGGTACCTATTTACATAAACAATTGGAATCTTTTCTTTTTTAGCCATTTGTGTCATTTCAGAAGTATACGCGGTATTTACAGGTACGACTACCAAAGCATCTACTTTGTTTTCTAAGAAGTAACTAACCTGCTGAACTTGTTTTTGGAAATCTTCATCAGCATCTAGATAAATAACTTCGACCTTATCGCCCAGTTCTTTCTGATATTCCTCCATCCCAGATTTTACATAACTTAAAAACCTATCTTCAAAGTTTGATACACTTACTCCAATTTTAATTGTATCCTTTTCTTTTTTCGAGCATTTAGTAAAAAAAACTGATAAAAAAACTAAAAAAAAGGTTAAAAAGAATCCGAAAAATTTACCATATTTCATTCTCATATAAAATCCTTTCTACTCGAACTATACAAAAATAAAAAATCCCATTAAAAACAAACCTATATATATCTTAATTAAAATTATACGCAACTTTATATATTTATCTTACAAAAAACTTTTTTACTCGGAATATTTTGAGTATACTATTAGAGAAACAAAAACAAGAAACATCCCTAAAATCGATATAAAATCTGGGGATTCATTTGGTAAAATCATCCAACTTAAAAAAGCACCAGAAACTGGGATTATAAACTTCCACATATTTATCTCTGAAACTTTAACATTTTTAAATTTCAAAATATAAAACCATATTGAAAACGCGACAGCGGAAACCGTTGCTAGCCAGAGTAAACTTATATAAAATTGAATTGGATGTGAAAAGTCAAACTCTCCTTCTGTTGCTCTTCCCATTACTAAAAGCAGAGCTCCTCCAAAAATCATCTGATTTGAAGCTAAAAACCCAGACCCCATACAGGAATTTGTTTTTGCTACTTTTATATTCGCGAGACCTCCTAAGATAGATTTTAACACTAGCAAACAAATTCCTAAAAATTCTTTTTTACCTAGACTAGTAAGGGGCTTGGAGTTGATTATAACAACACTTACACCCACTAAACCTAGAAATATACTAAAGAATTTAAGCCTATTCATCTTATCGTCCTGCATTAAAAAATGTGACATAAGTGCTATAGTAAGCGGACCAGAACCTATAACTATCGCAGCTGTAGCTCCTGATACACACGTTAGTGCTGAGTAATAAAATGCATACCCCAAGAAAGTATTTAAAAAAGCAACATACGCTATTACTTTCCAATTCTGAATAAATTCTTTATAACTTTTTTTACCCCATAAAAACGGGATTAAAATAATTCCGGCTAAAAAAAACCTCATACCCGCAAAGGTAAGCGGAGCATGCATATATCTAAAACCTATTTTAACTCCAACAAAAGCAGTTGACCAGAGAAAGCATGCTAAAATAGCCAATGAAGTTACATATTTTTTATCTTTTTTTACATTCTTAAATTTTAATTCACTTATATTCTTTAAATTAACACTATCAGACATAAGCTCCTCCAGGAAATTATTCGTGTATTCTCCTACATGCTTAACTTTATTTTAGAGACATCAATATAACAAGGCCGCAATTTGCGGCCTTGTTATACTCACTATTTTTTCTTAGCATTTTTACGAACATCTAGTACAACAGCTCCAACTATGATAACCCCTTTTACGATTTGTTGCCAGTAAGCAGATACGTTTAGCAGGTCAAGTCCGTTGTTAAGTACCCCGATTATTAGAGCACCTATGATAGTTCCACCGATAGTTCCTATCCCACCAGAATGAGATGTTCCACCGATTGTAGCTGCCGCGATTGCGTCCAATTCGTAAGCAAGCCCTAGTCCAGGTTGTCCAGAACTGATCCTAGAAGATAAAACTATACCAGATAGACCCGCTAATAGAGATCCATATGTATAAACTAACACTTTGTATTTTTTGATGTTAACACCAGATACATATGCAGCGTTTTCATTTCCACCAATAGCGAAAAGGTATTTACCGAACTTAGTGTGGTTAAGCATGATGTAGGATATCACGCCGACAACAGCAAGTATAAGTACCGGTACTGGAAGCCCAGCTATAGATCC
>QKCP01000053.1 GCA_003246855.1 Ilyobacter polytropus | reverse complement strand
CAATAAATTACATGACTCCGCAGGCAGTTTACGAAGCTGCCCAAGTGGCAGCATAAAAGTTAAACTTTTTGTGTCTATGATATTGACGTAAGTCCAGTATAAACGAAAATTTAAATAATGTTTAACATAAAAATAAAATAGGAAAGTTCATATATTTTTTGTATATGATAGTATATTAATAATTTCGAGGTGGGGAATGTGGATATCCTGATTTTTACAGTTTTTATCATAAGTTTATTTTTTATAGTAAAAACTACGAATGCAGACAGAGAAGCCGAAGACAAACAATCTATACAAAACGAGGCCGGAGATTCCGAGATGAAAGATTACGAAGTAGTTGAACTTCTTTCAGAAAGGGAATTGGTAAAACATTTGAAAAAAATGCATTCCGCCAAACTGTCCATTGAAAAGGGCGATTTACAAAAGGCAAAAAGGGAATTTGAAGCTGCTATGGAAATATTGGAAAATGGCGTAGATTTCAAACTTAGAAAGCTAAGCCCTCCTTCAGCCTGCTATGTTGACTACTCAAGATTTCTATACAATATAGGAGATCATGAAAATTCTAAGAAAATATTATTGAGGTATGTGGATCTTTGTAGGGCATGTGGTGACATTCATGTAAGTGTCGAAAATTTAAATGATCAGGTAAAAAAAAGCAATTATTTCAAAAATATTTAGAGTTAATTTGTATATAAATCAGCCTGGCTTTTATAGTCAGGCTAATTTTATATTTGAAAAAATCTATTAAAAAAACTATAATGTAAAGATAGCTATTAAAATTTTAAACTTTTAGGAGGTTAATTGTGAGTTCTATAAATATAATCAGCAGCAGCAAAATAAAAGTCGGCTACAAGCTGTGTCTAAATAGCGACTCGTTTCAAGTCTTCTATCCAGACGGCAAGGGTGGCCAGCTTGGTGACAGAGGTTTTATCGCCGGCGTCCCAATTATATCCGTTTCTGCTGATGGAAGTCCCATTCTAGCTTCGGATATAGCTCCAGGCATACACGAATACTCTATCGATATGAAGAGAAGAGAAGATGTTGCATGCCAGCATACGGCGGAGCACCTCATAGCTGGGATAGCCCACAGAGAGTTTGCCCTCAGGAATGCTGGATTCAGGATGTCCGAAGAGTACTCAACTATAGATTTGGATGGTGAGGGTGTGAGCGACGAAAAAGTTGACGCCATTGAAAAAATCGCAAACAGAAAAATAAAAGAAGGCCTCCTGGTAAAAGATTTTTCTCTGCCACCTGAAAAAGTAAATGAACTCGGAGAGTTAAGGAAAGAGGTAAGCGAAAAAGTATCCGGAGATGTCAGGATAATAGAGATTGAGGATACTGACCTGTGTGCCTGCGGTGGATTCCACGTTGACAATCTTTCTAAACTACAGCTTCTGAAAGTAACACACACCGAGAGGGTCAAGGGCAAATACCTAAGAGTTTATTTCAAAGCCGGACAAAGGGCCATTGACGACTACTCATTAAAGAACAGGATAACTAGGGGGGTATGCCAGGCCCTCAGCTGCCAAAATGATGAGATAGAGGACAGGGTTAACTCCCTTTTCGAGAATCTAAACAGTATGAAGACTGATCTGAGGGCACTTGCCATGGATTTTTCCGAACTTCTTGCCGTCAAGCTCGAAAATCAAGCTATAGAAATGGATAAAACCCTTTTAATCACATATACAGATAAAAGAGGCGAGGGAGAGTTCCTACACAAGTTCATCGACATGGATAAATACACTTTACTAGTTGAAAAGAATGGGATTTTCTCTATATTTTCGAATAAGATAAGCTGCAAAGAGTTTATAAATAGGTTGCGAAACTCTTACGAAATAAAAGGGGGAGGAAGTGATTCCAATGGAAATATCAAAGGAAGCATCTCCATGAATGAAATAATTGAAAATTTAAAAGATTTTTAGACAGCTTTGCTGTCTTTTTTATTTTTTTGAAAGAAATGCTGATTTAGGTAGTATATTATTATTAAGAGGCGCTTAAGATTTGTTTTATCAAATTGATAGGTAGGTGATTTTATGAGTATCAAAGATTTCTTCAAAAAGCACTCTGGGGAAGTAAAAATAAAATGCAGCCACTGCGGTCATCACTACCACATTCCTAAACCAAGAATTTTGGAGGAAAAGGAATATGACAAGCAACATGTTCAGTTCGATCAGATAGAAGAAGACATAAGCGGCGTTTATCTTTTCAAGCGCTCAGAAGTAGTAGAAAGTGATTGCGAAAATTGTGGAAATAAAAACTTTACTTATTACGATGAATTTGAAAATAAAGTGACCGAAAAAGAAGCACCTGAAAATACAGTCATGGCGAAAGAGTTATTAAAACACTGGATAGAAAAATAGTATTTAGTAGCTTAGAAAGAGTTGATTTTATCAACTCTTTTTTAATTTACATATTTGAAACATATTTCATCATCTTCTGATAAAAATATCTAAAAATTTGAACTTGACAATATTATTTTATTGTAATATAATCGTCTAAACATATTTAATATATTGATTTTAATTTTTTTACATAAAGGGGGTATAAAAATGAATATTTTAGAAATTTTAATGTTGATCTGTTTTGGTAGTGCTTGGCCATTCTCTATCTACAAGTCTTATAGGACCAAAGATTCAAATGGTAAGAGCGTACTCTTTATGTTAGCTATATTTTTGGGGTATATGTCTGGTATTCTTAACAAAGTGTACAATAATTTCGATAGTGTTATCTATCTTTACATGCTTAATTCTGCAATGGTGCTTGCTGAAATTTTCCTCTACTTTAAGAATAAAGGTGTACGTATTCGTGTAGAGGCTTAATTTTATAAACCCTCCTAAAAAAAGGTGCTTAAGGCACCTTTTTTATTTTTTACCAGATAGATCGTTGCTTTACTAAAATTATCCGATACTTTTTCAGCACTCTAAATAATTTATTATAGAAAAAAGAAGAGGCATATGCCTCCTCTACTTCCCATAAAGTTCTTCAAGTCTAGCCTGAGTCCCCTCATCTTCTATATACTCATCGTATTCCATCAATTTATCAACTACCCCGTTTGGAGTTATCTCTATTATTCTATTTGCAACTGTGTTTATGAACTCATGGTCAT
>QKCP01000099.1 GCA_003246855.1 Ilyobacter polytropus | reverse complement strand
TTAAAAAAATGTTTAATTTAAATTAAAAACTTTTTTATTTTTACTTATAGAATTCACAAAATTTTAGAAAACCTTTTATTTTCAAGGTTTTTTTTATGTCAGATATCCGTCTTATATTTTTTTGAAATTTAAATTTTGCTTTTAATTAAGAAAAATTTATACAAAACTCCTAAAATTTCTTATAAAAAACATCCTCACAGCACCTAAAAAAATTTAAATTTTTAAAATTATCGATAAATTCAAAAGGCAATTTTAAAAAAGTTTTAGTGTTAGAAGAGATGATTATTATGTCGAGTTCTAGAATTTTTGAAAGATTTTTTATAGACTTTTATTTTCCTTTGTTTCTTTAAGTAGCCAAAGAAAAGAGTTGCCTATAAATGCATAACTTCTTCTACTTTCTTCAAAAAATAAAAAGAGCACCCTTTAGGCGCCCTCAACTAATTTAACTATATTGCTCCTTCACCTTTTTCACCTGTTCTTATTCTTATCACCTGATCAACAGGATATATGAATATTTTCCCGTCGCCAATTTCTCCTTCGTCGCCAGTTTTAGTAGTTTTCAATATAACATCGACAACTCTTTCTAAATCGCTATCTTTCACCAATACTTCTATCTTGATTTTTGGCAAAAAATCAACTACATATTCCGCTCCCCTAAATATCTCCTTTTTACCCTTTTGCCTACCAAATCCTCTTACCTCACTTACAGTGATCCCTTTGATATTTATCTCCGAAAGGGCTGTCTTTAAGTTGTCTATTTTGGTAGGTTTTATTATAGCCTCCACCTTTTTCATTTAAGAACCTCCTTGGAACTTTCTCTTCTACAACTGACGCTATAAAGTCACTCTATCTATTTTAATTATACACTACAATTTAGTTTATCGGTAAAACGCAGTAATTAAACTGCGTCTTCGCCTTTTTCTCCGGTCCTTATTCTAATGGTTTCTTCTATAGGAAGTACGAATATTTTTCCGTCACCTATTTCTCCAGTTCTAGCATTTTCGACTATAACATCTATTATCTTATCACAGACCTCTTCTTTGCAGACTATCTCTATCTTGATTTTTGGCAAAAAATCTATCTTAAACTTTGCCCCCCTAAAGTACTCTATTTTCCCTTCCTGGCTTCCGAATCCCCTCACTTCACTGACGGTCATTCCGTGTACATTTACAGCCAACAGGGCTTCTTTTATTTCGTCCAGTTTACCCGGTTTTATAATCGCTTCAATCTTTTTCACAGATACCACCTTCCAATATTATTTGATGTAAATACTAGACTACAGATAACTAGGTATCTTATTTAAATAGCGAAGTACTGTAATGCGATTGGAATTCTGGGTACGCAGAGTATCCGTGTGCAGCCAAATCAAGGCCTACCAACTCATCCTGAGGGCTAACTCTAAGTCCAGCAACCTTGTCAATAAATACAAATAGCGCCATTCCGGCTACAATTGCATATACAAAAACACTTACAGATCCCATTAATTGTGTTAAAAAACTGTACTCTTTTGTGAAGATCCCCACTGCAAGTGTCCCCCAAGTACCATTAACACCGTGAACAGATACTGCACCTATAGGATCATCTATTTTTATTTTATCAAAAAACGGTACGGCAAGTGATACAAGTATTCCAGCTACAAGTCCTATTATTATTGCTGGAACCGGCTCAAGTACATCTGCGCCTGCAGTTACAGCTACTAAACCTGCTAAAGCTCCATTTAGCATCATACCCACGTCAACTAATTTTTTTGTCCTGAAAACTGAATAAACCATAGCCGAGAGAGCTCCAGCTGCTCCACCAAGAGTTGTGTTTACAACTACTACCGCTATGGAACCGTCAGCTATTAGAGTTGATCCCCCGTTAAAGCCGTACCAACCAAACCAAAGTACGAAAGTCCCCACAGTTGCAAGCGGTATGTTGTGTCCAGGAATAGCGCTAACTTTTCCATTTTCTCCATACTTACCAAATCTTGGTCCAAGAACTATAGCACCGGTTAAAGCCAGCCAGCCACCTAAAGAGTGAATTACAGTAGAACCTGCAAAATCATGGAAATTTTTAGCAGCAAGCCATCCATCTTCACTCCAAGCCCAGTGACCGAATAGTGGGTATATTATTGTTGCAATAAACGCACAAGCTATAACATAACCAATAAGTTTTATCCTTTCAGCAACTGCTCCAGATACTATTGTAACCGTTGCACCTGCAAACATCGCTTGGAAAAACCAAAGCATTAATCCCCAATTATCTTTTGAATCGATATAGTCTGATAAGAAAAAATTAGTAGTACCTATGAATTTCCCTTGCCCAAACATAAACGCATAACCGAAACAAAAGAACAGTATAGCACCAAGTGCTAAATCCAAAGTTCCTTTGAAAGTAACGTTAACTGCATTTTTGGCTCTAGTAAACCCTGCTTCTAACGCAATAAATCCTAACTGCATAAACATTACCATTGCCGCAGCAATCCCCAACCAGATGAAGTTAAGATTTGACTGTACATCATCCGCAGCAAACAAATTGGACGAAATAACAAGCAGCATCAAAACTACTTTCAGCGAAAATATTTTTTTCATAAAACTCCTCCTCAATATAACTTTTGATATTATATATATATAATTTATCCCTGAAAGCACCGTGTATATCCCAAACCATCCCCATAATTTGAAATAAGGTGTCCGTTCAAGGTTAATTTAAAACTTTTTCGACTGAATAAAAAATTTCATATGTTAAAAACCATAACTAGAATTACGCTTATACATTTATACATTTTGTATTTTCTGTTGTTTTGAATTAATTTCCAAATAAAGAACGGCTTTTAAGATTTTTTGAAGTGATCTTAAAAAAGTTTTAAAATGTGAGTTTTATAAAAATTTGTACAGGAGTTTTTATCACGCTTTTATTAAAAAATATTTTTTTTTAAATTAATTTATGTTAATTTTTATTTTGGAAAATTTTTTCTTCTATGTTTCCATTGATTTATCTGAATTTTTATAAATTTAAACTTTCTATATTATTTGATAATTTTTTAGATGTTTGCATCTATAAATTTATTACAGAAATATAAAAAGGAGACCCAAATGGGTCTCCTTATATAGCACCTTCGCCT
>QKCP01000027.1 GCA_003246855.1 Ilyobacter polytropus | reverse complement strand
AAAAGCATTAGACGATATTGGAGAAAATATAAGGTATGATTACGGAGTTTCGCTAAAATCAAGTCCCTATGAAACAGAAAAAATAAATATTGGGAGCTATGCTGATGAAATAAAAATGGAAATATTAAAGCCGCACGGCTCTTTTAATTGGTTTTCTTTAAAACAGTTGGAAAATTCAAATATAGAAGATATCATACTGGTTTCTCAAAAAGATGAGTACATAGAGTTGTATAATGAGATCCCTTTATATGTTCCAATGACGAATACAAAACACAAATATTTTAATGGAAATTTCTATAAAATTATTTGGAAAAAAATGAAATATTATTTAGAAAATTCAAAAGAAATAAACTTTATCGGTTACGGTTTTCCTAGAACAGATTTTGATAACCTGGTGTTTTTTTGTGAATTTAAAGAAAAGATAAAAGATATAGTTATATACGATGAAAAAGAAGGCGTGGAAAGAGAAGAAAATACGAAAAGGTTAGAACAAATTTTTGATAAATCTAATATTGAAATAAACGGAGCGATTGAATACATTAAAAAAATAGTGTAGTATTTTGGCAACGAAGCATATGGTTTGAAATTTTTAAAGGGATCATAAAAATGGATTAAAGTATATAAAAAAAATAACTGCCATTTCCAGTGCAGTTATTTTTTTACTCTGCAGTTTTCAAAAGAGTTGTCTGTATACCTTGCATAGGTGCATGAACCGGTCAGCAGTTTACATTTTACGGAAAAGAATTCCCCGCCATCATAGTCTATACCTATTGAATCGGCACATGCTAGAACTGGGTGTCTTTCCAAAAATTCTTTTTTTTCTTCCACTGTTATAAGATATTTTTCCATAATTCACCTTTCAAAAATAGATTTTAGCCTATTATATCAGATTAACAGGAATTTTTTCAAATTTTTGTTCAGCAACAAAATCTGAAAGACTAAGCCCACCAAAAAAATGAAGTAGGGTTCCTGATGAAAAACAGCGTGAATCATTGGAGGAATATTTATGTTTTTGCTGTAGAAAGTAGTATGACCAAAATAAAAATTTGAGCCGTATAAAAGTTGAAGCCGCGTAAAATGTTTTCACAAGACTTGACAAAAGGTATAGATTTTCTGTAAAGTAGTTTTGGGTAACGTTTTTTACTGCGTAGAAAATCATTCAAGGAGGAGACGGATGAATATTTTTGTACTTATTGCAGGTATTCTTGCCCTTGTAACCACATTTAAGTTTATGACCCAAGACAGAAAAAATGTTTTAAAGGTACTAGGCGACCAGAATTTAGAGGAAGTAATAAAGAAAAATATACAGAGTTTTTTTTCTTATAACATGATATTTTTGATATTTTCGACCTTATTTTTGCTGATGTTTGGATTCGGTGTTTTTAAAGACGGGACAATATTGATTAAGTTTATATCATTAAACTACCTGATGTTTTCAGTTTGGGAGCTCCAGTTGGCCTTTACTTCTGATATAAAAAAGGCCTTAGTTTTTATGAGTGACTGGATGTATTTCACATTGATAGCACTTTTTGCTTTTATAGGTACATGGTAGTTTTATAATAATATTTTATACAGGGCGGTGTTTTTTTATTGGAAACAAAAGTGGAGTATTGCATAAGCGATCACAAGGGGAAGTATACCGTGGAGGTTTTTGAATCCCTCGAAGATGCGAAAAGTTTCTACATGGACATGGAAGATAGGGATGCCTATAAGATATTCGAGATAGTATGGCAAGGCACAGCTGGGAACTGGTGTATTGTGAGTGTATTTCCGATAGAAGAAGAAATTTTTTAAAAGAAGCGGGGCAGCCTGCTTCTTTTTAGATTGTGAGGGGGTTCTGTGGATGGAGATAAAGAGGGTTCGTGCCGAACAGACTTGGAATTTGAGGCATGAGGTGATGTGGCCTGATAGGGATATTGAGTATGTAAAATTAGAGGATGATAATGAGGGGATACATTTTGGTCTGTTTGTGGGAGTCAGGATGGTTTCGGTAATATCGCTTTTCGTAGAAGGGGATTCGGTGCAGTTTAGAAAGTTCGCCACCAGTAAATCAGAGCAGGGTAAAGGTTACGGAACAATCCTTCTAAAAACAGCGTTAGATGAGATGAAAGAGCTGGGTGTGAAAAGGGTATGGTGCAATGCTAGAAGTTCTAAAGTTGAATTTTACAAAAAGTTTGGGTTCTGCAAAACAGATAAATGTTTTGAAAAAGGAGGTAAATCTTACGTCATAATGGAACACTTTTTTTAAAAAATTATGGAATTTTTATAGAAAATTGAGGGGGTATTTTGAAAATGGTGAAAGAGAGCAACGAAGTCTCGAAAATAGCGGTAAAACTGGCTCTATCAGACAGAAAAGAGGAGAGAGAACTAGTCGATAACTATAGAAAGTTAGGCTTCAAGTCCACGGCAGTGGATATAGGTGGGCAGTTCCCTGGGGTAGTACCTAAGATAATCGAGAACACCCTAGTGGCGTCCAAGAGAAAAGGACTTATATTGGACTGCCATGTACATGATGGGGCGGTTGCAGGGGCTGTAAGGGAGGCTCTTGAACAGCTTCAGAGTAAGGCGAACGGCTTGAGTATCGGCGGGAAGATAGGAATATCTAGGAAAGGGGAGCACATAAGTGTGGCTGTGTTCTTCAACATAGGCTTGCTTCATCTAAATGAGGTGGTCATAGCCCTATCCCATAGGTCAATACCTATACTAGAAGGCGAGAAGTCTTAAAATTCTTGACAAAAAAATTAAAAATTGATATCATTATTTTAATATTGTAGTAGTAACTGTAGTGCACACGATCTGACCATTTTCAATAAAGATAGCTGTTATGGCAGGGAGTTGCGGTAGACTAAGATAAATCTGAAAACAGTCCAGGCGTATTTTTAAATTTTAACCTGATTTTAATACGAGGGTGTTTGGTTTATCTATATCCGTTTTTGCGGGAATTTTTTTAAACAAAAAAGGGAGGAAGATAGGTAGAATGGTAGCGAAAAATTTAAAATTTATGATTATGGCAATTTTAACACTTCTGCTGTTTGCAGGATGCGGGAAAAAAGAATCCGGAAAAGAGAAGTCGATAAAAATTGGTATTAGCCAGATAATAGAACACCCGGCTCTT
>QKCP01000131.1 GCA_003246855.1 Ilyobacter polytropus | reverse complement strand
TTGTTGACACTTCTGAAACCGTTGACTTTGCTGGTCTAACGCTATATACTACTAGTGAAAAGAGAAAAACAAATAATAAGAGGAGATGATTTACATGGAATTCGGTATCTTAGCTGGTTACATGGTAGGACTTAAAGTCGTGGCCGACATCGTTAAAAAAGAACTTAATAAATAACACTATTATAAGGAGATGATTTACATGGAATTCGGTATCTTAGCTGGTTACATGGTGGGACTTAAAGTCGTGGCTGACATCGTTAAAAAAGAACTTAATAAATAACACTATTATAAGGAGATGATTTATATGGAATTCGGTATCTTAGCTGGTTACATGGTGGGACTTAAAGTCGTGGCCGACATCGTTAAAAAAGAACTTCAAAAATAACTTTATTACAAGGATAGGTTTTACATAGCATTCGGCATCTTAGCACGTCACATAGCAGGAATTATTATTTTAGTCTCCTACACGACGGGACTTATAGTAGTATACAGATAAATTAGCGTAAGAATAAACTCGAACACACTTACAAATACTCATAAGTAGTCTACAATTAAATATTGATATTATGACTACAGGGTAACAGACCCTGTTTTTTTTTATTTTTTGAAAAATCTCGGTATAAAACCGAGATTATCTGGATATATATCTAGAATGTATCACCAATGACAGGAAAACCATCAGCATCCCAAAAATCGATAAAAAATCGGGGGATTCCTCCGGCAGCATCGCCCAACTCAGGCAGGCTCCAGATACAGGAATTATAAACTTCCACATATTAAGTTCCGACACCTTTACCTCTTCTAATTGAAGCAGGCGAAACCAGATCGAAAACGCCACAGCTGAAACCATAGCCAACCAACACAAGCTAGAGTAAAACTCAAAAGGCTGAGAGAAGCTATACCTACCCTCAACGACCCTACCCAAAATCAAAAGCATAACTCCTCCCCATAGCATCTGATTGGAGGTCAAAAATTTAGCCCCAATCCCTTTATTCATTTGGGCTACTTTTATATTGGCAAAAGATCCCAGGGCGCTATTTAAGAGTAGGAGAACTATTCCAAAAGTTTCTAATTTACCAACAGCCGTCAAAGGCTTTGAGTTTATGACTATAATTGCTATCCCGAAAATTCCAAGAGATATACTTAACATTTTTACCCGGTTCATTTTATCATTGTGCATCAAAAAATGTGACATGATTGCCGTTATTAGAGGTCCAGACCCTATCACTATTGCAGCCGTAGCTCCAGAAACATAAGTCAGCGCTACATAGTATATCCCGTAACCTATAAAGGTATTTAAAAACACTACATATGTGATAAGCTTCCAATTTCGTATAATGTTACCGATGCTGTTTTTATCCCATGAGAATGGCACAAGGAGAAGTCCTGCCAAAAAAAACCTCATCCCAGCAAATGTGAACGGTGCCGGCATGTAGTTAAGCCCTATTTTTACACCAACAAAAGCTGTAGACCATAAAAAACAGGCAAAAATAGCCAAAGATATAACTGTAACTTTTTTCATGCTAACAAATCCTTTCGATAAAAATAAAAAAAGACAAAGTCTTTGACTTTGTCTAACTACCAATTAATGGCGGGAGTGACGAGACTCGAACTCGCGACATCTTGCGTGACAGGCAAGCACTCTAACCAACTGAGCTACACCCCCGTATTTATATGGTGGTCGCAACAGGACTTGAACCTGTGACCCCCTGCTTGTAAGGCAGGTGCTCTCCCAACTGAGCTATGCGACCTTAGTGGTGCCCAGAGGCGGAATCGAACCACCGACACGGGGATTTTCAGTCCCCTGCTCTACCGACTGAGCTATCTGGGCAATAGTGGCGGAGGAACTGGGACTCGAACCCAGACACCTTGCGGTTTCACCGGTTTTCAAGACCGGCCCCTTAGCCATTCGGACATTCCTCCACTATTATTTTTATTTGGTAGCCCGTAGGAGAATCGAACTCCTGTTGCATGGATGAAAACCATGAGTCCTGACCACTAGACGAACGGGCCAAATGGTGGATCCAGCTGGAGTCGAACCAGCGACCACTCGGTTATGAGCCGAGTGCTCTAACCAACTGAGCTATGGATCCATGTATGATGGCGTGCCTGAAGAGATTCGAACTCCTGACCCACGCCTTAGAAGGGCGTTGCTCTATCCAGCTGAGCTACAGGCACATACATGGTGCGCCATACAGACAGGATTTGAACCTGTGACAACTCGATTAAAAGTCGAGTGCTCTACCAACTGAGCTAATGGCGCATGGAGCGGGAAACGAGGGTCGAACTCGCGACATTCAGCTTGGAAGGCTGACGCTCTACCAACTGAGCTATTCCCGCATAAGCATTTTGGTGGCGGGGGCAGGATTTGAACCTACGACCTTCGGGTTATGAGCCCGACGAGCTACCAAGCTGCTCTACCCCGCGATATTTAAATGGTGCCTGGGGCGGGAATCGAACCCGCACGACCAAGAAGGTCACAGGATTTTAAGTCCTGTGCGTCTACCTGTTCCGCCACCCAGGCGTTTGTTGCTTGCTTTGCCCCTTGAGGACAGGATTAATAATATCATAGAAACATTTCTTTGTCAACAATTTTTTTGAAAGTTTTTCCAATAATTTTATTTTTTCTTATGGCACTTGCAGCAGCCTCTTTTCTAGCAGTGAAATCCTTAAAGTCACAAAGAAATCCATGACCTCATTACATTCTTAAACGAAATTTTTATAAACCAGCTAAAAAATATTATTCAAGTCAGCAATTTTTTTCCTCCTTTGTTTGACAAAAATTAAAAAAAATCATAAAATTGTTGCATAAACAACCATTTCGGAGGTGTATTATTGGAAAAACATGATGAAAAAATAATCGGTAAAGATGTCGGCCAAGTATACAGGCAGCTTCAGATTCTAGTAGATACAACGTTGGAGCCATTCGAGTTTGGCAGGGGGCAATACCTGTACTTCATCCACATAGTAAAACATCCCGGGATAAATCAGGAGGCTCTAAGTGCTATGCTCAAGATAGATAAGGGTACCACCGCACGCGCAGTGAAGAAGCTATGCGATAACGGGTATGTAATAAGGAAAAGGAGTGTAGAAGATAAAAGAGCATGGGAGCTCTATCCGTCTAAAAAATCTATGGATATACTGCCAGAACTAAATAAAACCTTAACTTTTATCAACAATAAACTCCTTGAAGGTTTTTCTGAAAAAGAAGAAGAAAATATTTTTTTCCTGCTGAGTAAACTGATGGGTAATATAGAAAATATTTTATTGGAGGCGATAGCCGATGGACAAAAGTAAGCTTGAAACCGAAAGCATTCCAAAACTTTTAATGGAATTTTCCGTGCCTTCCCTAATAGGTTCCTTAGTCTATATTCTTTATAATATAGTTGATAGGATCTTTATAAGTATCGGAATAGGTAGGCTTGCACTTGCTGGGATAAGTGTAACTCTTCCTTTGTTTACCTTTATCCTGGCAACAGGACTCCTAATAGGTGTGGGTAGCGGTGCTTTGATATCCCTAAATCTTGGAGCTAAAAAAAAGCTTTATGCTGAAAATATCCTAGGCAATGCTGTAGTTTTATTCTTTATAGTTGGCGGTTTATATACCGTTATCGGTCTGATTTTTATTGATGATATATTGAAGATTTTCGGGGCTAGCACGGACACCTTGCCATATGCTAGAGATTATATGTCCATTATTTTTTACGCTCTTTTCTTTCAACTTAGTTTTATTGCTATGAACAATATAGTTCGAGGAGAAGGAAGTCCAAAAGTCGTAATGAGAATGAGTTTTATTGGATGTGGATTAAATATAGCACTAGACCCTCTATTCATATTTGTATTTGATATGGGAATAAAAGGAGCTGCGCTCGCCACTATAATTTCAAGCGCCATAGTTGCTACTGTTTATTTTTACTATTTTTGCTTCTCAAAATCCAGCAAATTGAAGCTAAGGTTGATTAACTTATCATTAAAAAAGAATATTATCATGGGGATAATAAGTATAGGTGTGGCTCCGTTCATCCTACAGGTTTCAAACAGTATAGTGGTAATATTCATAAACAAACAGCTTAATATATACGGTGGAGACATTTTAATAGCTGCATACGGTATCATAAACAGCTTGGGGGCACTCATATACATGCCTATCATCTCTATATACCAAGGCAGCCAGCCAATAATAGGTTTTAACTACGGTGCCGGTAACTATACAAGAGTCAAGACTGCATTTATCCTTGCTATTAAAGTGGCATCCTCTATATCTGCCATAAGCTTTATTGCCGCAGTTTTTTTCCCAGACGTGCTTATATCACCTTTTATAAAAAATGATGCTGAACTAATGGATTCAGCTATTAGAGGGCTTCGTTTGTTTTTTAGTGCTGTGTTCTGTCTTGGATTTCATGTAATTGTATCGACCTATTTCCAATCAGTTGGAAAAGCCAAAATAACAACAATGATAAACATAACTAAGCAAGTAGCGATTACAATCCCCTTACTCATTATGATGCCGAAATTAATGGGTATAGACGGCATATGGATGGCAAACCCTATAGCAGACGCTATAATATTTTCAGTCTGCGTATACCTGTTCAAAAAAGAGCTCAAAGTTTTAAAATCAAAAGAAAATCTAGCGAGTATAGAAACTGCTTAAAATCAAAAGAGGTCCACCAAGGTGGACCTCTTTTTTTATACTATAAATATGAAGGGGTATTGCCTTTTATCCTAAAAAAGCTTTTATATCTTCATCAACAGTACCTACACCTGCTATTCCAAAGTTTTCAACAAGTACATTTGCCACATTCGGAGACAAGAAAGCTGGTAAAGTTGGCCCAAGGTGAATATTTTTTACTCCAAGGTGTAGAAGTGCAAGTAATACGATTACCGCTTTTTGTTCATACCACGCGATATTGTAAGCTATTGGAAGTTCATTGATATCATTTAATTCGAAAACTTCTTTTAACTTAAGCGCCACAACTGCAAGTGAATAAGAATCGTTGCACTGACCCGCATCCAATACTCTTGGTATTCCGCCTATGTCACCCAAAGCTAATTTATTGTATCTGTATTTAGCGCAGCCAGCTGTCAGTATAACTGTGTCTTCTGGAAGTTTTTCAGCAAACTCTGTATAGTAATCCCTTGACTTCATTCTTCCGTCGCAACCAGCCATTACGAAAAACTTTTTAATAGCTCCGGATTTTACTGCATCCACGACTTTATCTGCTAAAGCCAGAACTTGGTTATGGGCAAATCCTCCAACTATTTTCCCCTCTTCTATTCCTTTAGGAGCCTGACTTTTCTTCGCATGCTCTATTACAGCTGAAAAATCTTTTTTCCCATTTTCATTCGCTTCTATGTGAGGGAACCCGTCAAATCCAGCTGCACCTGTGGTGTATACCCTTTCTTGGTAGCCTGCATTTGATTTTGGCGGAACAAGGCAGTTTGTTGTAAATAATATTGGTCCGTTGAATGACTCAAACTCCTCTGTTTGTTTCCACCAAGCGTTACCGTAGTTCCCAACCAGGTGAGAATATTTTTTCAGTTCAGGGTAATAGTGTGCAGGAAGCATCTCAGAGTGAGTGTAGATGTCCACTCCGCTGTCTTTACTCTGCTCTAATAGTTGCACCAGATCATTTAGATCATGTCCTGAAACTAGTATCCCAGGTCTTGTTCCAACTCCGATATTAACCTCTGTTATTTCAGGATTACCAAACGTTGAAGTATTTGCCTCATCTAAAAGAGCCATAACCTGTACTCCGTAATTTCCTGTTTCAAGTGTCAAAGCCGTCAACTCATCACCAGATAGAGAGTCGTCTATTGTAGCTAAAAGAGCTTTTTCTAAAAAGCTGTAGATATCCTTATTTTCATATCCTAGATTATAAGCGTGTTCGGCGTATGCTGCCACACCTTTCAGTCCATAAGTTATAAGTTCTCTAAGCGATCTCACATCTTCATTTTCTGTCCTCAAAATCCCTACTATACTCGCCTTTGTTTCAAAAGTATCCTCCGAACCAACCCATACGGCAGCATCATGGTTTGAAAATTTTGAAGACAGCCCATTTTCGTTAAATATTTTTTTCAGATTATCCCTAAGATCTAATCCCTCTTTTATGACTTTCACAAATTTTTCCTTATCGAAGTTTGCATTGGTTATTGTCATGAAAAGTCCGTTCATTATATAGTGGTCAACCTCTTTCAGATTTGCACCTACACCCCTAAGCTCATGGTTGTATATTGCCACTCCCTTTACCACATGGATAAGAAGGTCCTGTAGGTTGGCAACATCTGCCGGTTTACCGCAAACCCCTATTTTAGTACAACCATTCCCTCCTGCTGCTTCCTGACACTGATAACAAAACATTGACATTGTATCAACTCCTCCATGATTTTTTTGGAAAATATTTTTAAAAAATTTCATTATTTAAGCTTACCTCCCCGTTTCTTCATGTACACATTTTACGGATTTTTAATAAAAAAATCGGTAACATACGTTACCGATTCCTGATTAATTTGATAAATTTTTCTAAACCGTTTCCTCCTTGAAGGAAATTCTTATCTCTTCAATTGTAGGCTCCAACTTTCTGTATTTAACCCCGGCTGCTTCGAACATCTTTTTTGAAGCTGCATTGGACGGGGTGTCTTGATACTTGTCCGAAAGGTATACGACCTCTATTATTCCGCTTTGTATTATTGCTTTTGCACACTCATGGCACGGGAAAAGTCCGACATATATGGTACAGTTTTTCAAACTCTTGATGCTGTTTAATATAGCGTTCTGCTCAGCATGACATACAAAGGGGTACTTGGTGTCTAAGAACTCTCCCTCTCTCCCCCAAGGGAAGTCATCGTCTGAACAGCCTATAGGAAGGCCGTTATAGCCGATTCCCACTACCTTTTTATCCGGGTTTGCTATGCAGGCTCCGACCTGCGTGCTAGGGTCCTTGCTCCTTTTTGCAGACAGGAGGGCCATACCCATAAAATATTCATCCCAGCTAAGGTAATCTTTTCTCTTTTCCAATCTATATCCCTCCCAAATTTAAAAACTATATTATAAAAAAATCTTGATTTTAAACTACCATTCAACAACACAGTATACCATTTAAAAAAATTTTTTTTAAGATATTTTTATCCTATTTAGGTGACCTTTGTAACTGAACATCCTTATTTTATATGCTAGAATATTAAAAAGGGGGGATTTCCATGAAGTTTTACGATGACATTTCAATTTTTTATGAAGATATTTTTCCGTTGGGAGCCAAAAAACTTAAGTTCATTGAAAAGAGAACAAAAAAAGGAGACAAGCTGCTGGATATAGGCTGCGCCACAGGGGAGCTACTCTTTAAGCTACAGGGGGTTTCAGGATACGGAATAGACCTGGACAAAAAAATGCTGGATTTTGCCAAATCCAGGGATAAGTCCTCCCAATACAGCCTGACAGATATGATGGCCATCGATAAAAAGTTTGATTTTCAGTTCGACAGCATACTCTGTCTAGGCAACACTCTTGTACACCTAAAAAACAGTAAAGAAGTTTTTTCTTTTTTCAAAAAAGTAAAAGGACTTTTAAAACCAGGTGCCAATTTTATAATACAGGTAATAAACTACGGCCACATCTATGCTAGCAGTGTAAAAAGTCTTCCTCTTATAGAAAATGATATGCTGAAATTTGAACGATACTATGAAAATCTGGAAAAGGGAAAGTCAGTGGATTTTAAAACCAAACTTTTAATAAAAGAAAACGGCCAGGTTTTTGAAAACGTAATAAAACTGTTCCCTGTTGAGAAACTAGAAATAGAAGAGCTTCTTAAAAAATCCGGTTTTGAAGATATTGAATTTTTTTCAGGTTTCGACGAAGCCCCTTGGGATGAAAATTCTTTTAGAACCGTCATATACGCAAAATAGAGTGCCCCAGGGGCACTCTATTTTTTTGGCATTTTTCCAGTTATATGTCCCATAGGGCAAACTTGGCACCAAGCCCTTGGTTTAAAAAACAATCCTAACATTATCGCAAATACAGAAGATACTATTATAAGCCTAAGTACAGCAAAAGCCATCTTGTTTAAGTCACCACCTGAAAGGTATAGTGACACCCCGAATACTGTAAACATAAGAATCATAAGGGAGTTCTTGAATTTTTCTCCCCTCATCCATACAGGCAGGCTATTGTCCATACTGATGGGCTTTAAAAACTTCCCAAGAAAAGACCCTCTAGGACAGTAGTGCGAACAATGCACCTTACCTTTGCCCCTCAAAGCTTGGTACAATGGTGCCAGCATGCACACAAGACCAAACAGTGCAAACTTTATATCTATTATTGAGAGTATAAAAAACAAAACCATTAAAATCCATGACCACGACAGATGTGATTTTGGCAATTTATTCATAACTATGCACCTCCAAATATTATGATATGAATATATCATGTTTTTCATTCTTTGTCAACAAATATGATTTATATGTTTTTTTCAAAACTCAAGCGTCTTGTCTAATATCATAAAAAATACTTGAAGGAATGCTGTTTTTATTTTGAATACTTCCATAATAGTAATTTTATTCAAGCTTTAGAAAGCAGAAATAAAAGCTATCTAGAATATCTTGGTTTTTAATTTGATAACTTTTATAAATAGTTTTGAAAAAAATAGTTTCAACAGTCAGTTGACTAAATGTAGAAAAAATTGTATAATTTGTATGAAAAGTATGATTAGGGTATATGAGGAGGATTTATATGTTAGAATTTAAAGACGGACAGTGTATCTGCGGGACTGTTACTGTTGGTGAGAGGGGGCAGATTGTCATCCCTAAAAAAGCCAGAGATTATTTCGACATCCAGCCTGGAGACCAGCTGGTGGTCTTAGGAGATAAGGATAAAGGGATTACAATATTTAAGGCCGGCGGTCTAGAAGAGTTCGCTAACTTTATTTTAAATAATGTAAAAGAAAAATAAACTGGGGGGTATTCCATGAAAATTTTGATAGTTGGAGGAGTAGCTGGTGGTGCATCTGCTGCTGCTAGATTAAGAAGGCTAAGCGAAGAAAATGAAATATTGATGATTGAAAGAGGCGGGTACATATCTTTTGCGAACTGTGGTCTACCTTATCATATAGGTGGCGTAATAAAAGAAAGGGACAGCCTACTTGTTGAAACAGTGGAAGGAATGAAAAACCGTTTCAATATAGATATAAGGGTTAACACAGAGGTTACCAAAATAGATAGGGAAAATAAATCTGTAATGGTCAAAAATCTTGTAACCGGTGAAACATACCAGGAGAAATACGACAAAATACTGCTCTCTCCAGGTGCAGAACCTTTTATCCCACCTATAAAAGGGATAAATTCGAGCAACATATTTTCACTTAGAAACATGCATGATATGGATAAAATAATAGGGCATATCGAAAAAAAATCAGTTAAAAGAGCCGTGGTTATCGGTGCTGGTTTTATAGGTATAGAGATGGCTGAAAATCTTTTAGAAAGAGATATTGAGGTTTCAATACTGGAAAAAGCAAACCAAGTTTTGACACCTGTCGATTTTGAAATGGCGGCACAAGTTCATCAAAATATTAAAGAAAAAGAGGTAGAGCTGTATCTAGAAGACGGTGTTACTGAGTTTGAGGACAGAGGGGGAAAAACTCTAGTAAAGCTTGAGAGTGGCAAGGAGATAGAAGCCGAGCTTGTAATAATGGCCATAGGTGTCAAACCTGAAAACAAACTGGCTAAAGAAGCTGGTTTAGATATAGGTGTAACTGGCGGGATAAAAGTAAACGAATTCCTTCAGACTTCTGATGAAAATATTTATGCGGTTGGGGATGCCATAGAGGTAAAACACTATATAAGTAAAAAAGAGGTTTTGATACCGCTTGCTTGGCCGGCAAATAGACAAGGAAGAATCGTTGCAGACAATATGCTTGGAATAAATCTAAAACAATACAACGGTTCTCTTGGAACTTCTATCATAAAAGCCTTTGATCTTACTGTTGCTGCAACTGGACTTAATGAAAAAGCTCTAAAAAGAAATGGAATAGACTACATGGTTGCAACTGTAAACCGTAACAGTCATGCTGGCTATTATCCAGGTGGGGTCCCACTTACGTTAAAACTTATATTTACAAAAGACGGGGAGATTCTAGGAGCACAGGGGATTGGATGCGACGGTGTGGATAAAAGGATCGATGTCATAGCTACCGCCATAAAGGGAAAAATGAAGGTCTGGGATCTCCAGGATTTAGAGCTGGCATATGCACCGCCATACAATTCGGCAAAAGATCCTGTAAATATAGTCGGGTATGTAGCAGAAAATATGCTAAATGATGAAATTGAGAATATAAGGTATTTTGAGCTAGACAACTATCTCAAAGAAAACAATGCTGAACTTCTTGATATCAGGACGAAGGATGAAAATGAACTTGGGGTAATCCCTGGATCACTGCACATAGACCTTGCTGAACTTAGGGGAAAATTGGATACTCTTGATAAAGATAAGGAGTACATAGTTTATTGTCAGGTTGGACTTAGAGGATACATCGCATACAAAATGCTGGTTCACCATGGATTTAAAGCTAAAAATTTGGATGGCGGCTACAAACTTTGGTACTATACAACCATAGATCAGAGTAACAGAGATATCTTCAAAAAAGGTAGTGAAGCTAGTTTCAAACATAAATCTGATTCTTGCTGCGGCGGGGTAACGCAACTTATAGACGAGGAGAGGGAAATGAAGAAAAATATAGAAGTAGATGCTTGCGGGCTGCAGTGTCCAGGACCTATTTTAAAGACTAAAAAGACAATGGAGGAGCTCAGCGAGGGGGATGTCCTTTCGATAAAGGCTACCGATCCAGGATTTAAAAAAGATATAGTAACCTGGTCAGAAAAAACCGGAAATAAGGTAATCGATGTTAAACTAGAAAAAGGAATTGTTACTGCTCATGTGCAAAAAGGGAAAAAAGCCGAATTTACAGGGGCGGTTGCGCAAGATAAAGAGGTGCAGACCCTAGTTGTATTCAGCGGTGATTTGGATAAGGTTCTTGCTAGCTTTATAATAGCAAACGGTGCCCTTGCAATGGGGAAAAAAGTAAGTATGTTTTTCACCTTCTGGGGATTAAATGCACTTAGAAAAGAAGGGTACACTAACAAAAATAAAAATTTCTTGGACAAGATGTTCGGTATGATGATGCCTAAAGGTGCAAATAAGCTAAAACTATCCAAAATGAATATGGGTGGGATGGGTACTTCTATGATGAAGTATGTAATGAAACAAAAAAATGTAGATTCATTGGATGAGCTTATGAAGACATACCTAGAAAACGGCGGTAAGATAACTGCATGTACAATGTCAATGGATGTAATGGGTATAACTGAACAAGAGTTAGTCGATGGTGTTGAATTTGGTGGAGTCGCTGCGTATCTTGGGGATGCTCAAGATGCCTACTCAAACCTATTTATATAAAAAGAGCAGGCGAAAGCCTGCTCTTTTTATATATACCTACCTTATAAATTCTATCCAATCTATTCTAGACCATTTTGACTTAACTGTAGGGTCCTCAGACATAGCTGGCGGACTTGATGGCACAGGATGCTTTGCTGGCACTGGAGGTACTGGTGGAATCTCCGGAGTAGGAAGCTTGGGACCTCCATATGCTCCTGTTAAAAATGCAACGGCATGCCCACTCTTATCCCTAAAAAATCCATTTTCAAAAATTCCAACATATTTTCCATCATAGGTGAATACCGCTTTATCTTTTATGAAAGCGATCTCTTCCCCTCCTAAATCATATATGACATCTTTACTCAACCAGGAAACGGTCTTTCCATGCTGATTAAAAATAGGCCTCATACATAACACCCCCTAAAAAATTATAGATTATAGGCTCTAATATATTTTACAAAACAAAAAAAAATATCCTTCCATTAATTTTTATTGTCTGCTCCTACACAAAGTGCTCTTTATTCTTTTTTTTTAGCGAATACTTTAGTATAATTATATAGTGAATACAACTTATAAGGGGGAAAACCATGTTAAAACTTTTAAAAAACTATTTTTCCAAAAGGAAAAATAGTGCTCCTATAGAAGCTAAAGAAAAAAAATCGCATAACTGCTTTTTTCCAAGTATCGATCCTTTCGCATACTGTATAAGCAATCCATACTTCAAATGCTCTGAGAATTTTTCCAAAATTTTCTCTGAATTTGAGACTAGAATTGCTAGCCTTCAAAGATATTTTGAAATCAACAACACGCACATAAAACAGTATATAAATATGAGCAAGAAAGAGTTACAAAAAAGAAAAACTAAAGATAAAGATTATAACGATCAGGATATCAAAGCTTTTGGAGTGTGCCATTTCGCCGACGTAGAATATTTTTACGAAATGCACTACCTCTCTATCCTTCTTATGTTATTTACACTTTTTGAGACTCTCCTATATGATATGACAAAAGATATTTCAAAGGAGCAGGATAAATACATTGATACAGATGAAAAAACTATCCCCTATATCAATAAATATGCCCTATTCTTAAAAAATGAATGTGGGTTGAATATAGACATAGCCAAAGACTCATGGAACAAGCTAAACATCATAAGAAAAATAAGAAACAACTATCTCCATAGTTTAGATAAGGATATCCCTGAAAATCTTCAACAAGAATTAACTGAAACCTTGGGCAAACAAAAACACAAGATAACTGTCGATGAAGAGTTCATAAGCATGACTTTCGAAATAATAGGGGAAATAGCACAAGAATTTGAAAAAGCTTACTGGGAATATAAAAAAGAAAAATTTAAAATAAATTAAAATTGAGGCCTTTAGCCTCAATATTTTTTTTCATATTTTAAGTTTTTATATAGATTTATTGCAAATATAGTTTTAAAATCTATCGTAGTTTCTTCTACCTTATCTAAATCTATCCATTCACAGAAAAGCTCCTCACCCTCATCTAATTTCTGCTCACCTGGAATAATTTCCCCATCCTTTACCCTGGCTATGTATATTGATAACCTCTCTGTTGTATATCCTGGAGAAAGTATAAGTGGCCTAGGGTATTTATATACATCCACTAAGTCATCTTTACTGTAGCCTGTCTCCTCTTCTACCTCTCTGTACATGGTCTCATCGGCATTTTCACCAGGGTCTATTAGTCCTGCCGGTATTTCAAAAATACGGCTGCTTACCCCGGGTCTATACTGGTTTACAAGAAGTACTTTAGAATAATCGTGGTTAAACAGCAGTATTGCTATCGCATTTTGCTTATTTAAAAATTCCAAGTCTATACCTGTAACCGGATGTTTTTCAACTTTAACTTTCAGAAATCTCAAATCGCTTAACTTCAACTTTTGTCCCCCTTATGAATTAACTTAAAGTATGGCCTTGAACTTTTCAAATAGTTCTCTGTCCCTAGACTTTACTTTTCTGATTGTTTCTAGTATCCAGTTTATCTCATGTTCCTCGAGATTCAACCTGTCTTTTACCTCATTTTTTATTATATACTTTTGCTCTTCAGTGAATTTATACTTGTTCTCTGAAACAACCTTGGAAGGATTTTCCTTATCACGCAATACTCTTAGTATATTTTTCCAATTTTCTTCCAGGGTGAACTTATTCTTTTTTATCACGTAATAAGCTATTTGTGGTGTTAGCTGCGGTATACTCTCATAAGAGTTTTCTTTTAAAAAATCCATTATCCTGATATTGTCCTTAGATAAATATAATAATTCGCCTGCGTTTTTAACCTGTAATACTTTCGGACTTCTCAATTTTCTTATGGTAAGAAATTTATTCAGCGAGATAAGCAACTGACTAGTAAGTATGTAAAACTCCACTGCGAACTGGTTAAAATCATTTTCCGGAATTTTGTTTTCCAATATGATACCTATATATTCTTCCAATCTAGAATTTATATCTTTCATAAAGCACCCTCCAAAATATTACTAATAAAAATTATAGCACCATTTTATAAATTTGTAAATTTAT
>QKCP01000111.1 GCA_003246855.1 Ilyobacter polytropus | reverse complement strand
TCGTAATGACTATAAAAAAGCGTCACAAACATTTCGTTGTTTATGTCTGGGTAAAGTATATCATTAAGGTCAGTCAGCACTTGAGAAGGTATCGTATCCTTATAGCTCAAGGTCTTTAACACCGCTTTTATTAGAGCCATCAAAAATGCTGCCGGTACTCCTTTTCCGCTTACATCTCCTATGGTGACAAAGAACTTGTCATCATCAATCTTCCCGTAGTCGTAATAGTCCCCGCCTATCTCCTTGGCTGGCTCAAAATAGTTTGCTATCTCTAGTCCAAAAATGGAATCTATGCTCTTAGGCAAAAGATTTTTCTGAATATCCGCAGCTATAGATACCTCTTTATCCAGCCTTTCTTTTATCAAAAGCTCCGAGTACATTTTTGCGTTATTTATAGCTATGGCAACCTGTATCCCCAGTGCTGATATTGTCTCTTCATCGTTTGAAAAGTCTGCTCTTTCATCTTCTACTATGTAGATGACACCGAGTTCCTTCCCTTTTACGTTTAGCTCTGAAATTACTACCCTTTCCCCATCTTGTTTTATGGAGTCCCCCAGCCTATCATATATCTTCCTATAGTCCTCCCTCTTGAAGCTTTCAATTTCCTTGTCAGAGAGGGCTATGTCCTCTTCAAAATTTATAAACCCCTTTGTTCTTTTGTTTACGAGTATCCCATTTTCCCAGAGGCAAAGCGAAATTTTCTTAGCACCTGTGAGCACAAAATAGGCGTCTAAAATAATTGAAATTATCTTGTCCAGGTCTATTACTGAAAGAACTGTCTTGGATATAGCATTCAAGTTAGACAGATTTGCCACTCTCTTTTCCAAAACAGAGTTTGAGTATTCCAACTGTGTAGACTTTGCAAGAAGCGAATTATACATTATGTCGAGCTCGGTTTTATAAGACTTCAGCTCATCCATGGACTTTTTAAGTTCATCATCCTGCATTTTAATACTTTTAAGGGTAAAATCGTATTCATCTTTAAGTTCATCCCTTATATTATTAAATGACTCTCTATCCCTTATTTTTTCGATGATATTTTGCATTTCATCCAGATAATATGTCTCCTGCTTCTTCAAGACGACATAAAAACTTGCCAAAATTAAAATAAAAAAAAGCAAAAAGTATACAGCCATCTAACTCCTCCAAAAAAAGCATATTTTCAAAAACGAATTATCTTCTTAGTCCCCTAATTGAGACTTTATCTTTATTTCAAGCTGATAAATATCGAATGGCTTAGGTATAAACTCCTGAATGTTCACATCCAAGTTCTCCACCACACTTTTCATATTTGAAAATGCGGTAAGCATAAAAACCGGAACCTCTTTGTTTATTTCCCTTATTTTTTGTATAGCCTCCAAACCATTCATCTGAGGCAGCTGTATATCCAGTATTATTAGGTCTATCTGCTCTCTTTTTAGTATCTCTATGCCCTTTATTGCCCTCTCGGCCTCGATGCACTCGTACCCTATATCCGTCAAGAATTCATTTAACAGAAATCTTATGCTAGGTTCGTCATCGATTACCAGTATCTTTTTTTTAGTCATCCTCTTCCCCCAATTTCTTAATTTTTTTTGCAACATCTTCGGGAACACACTCTTTTAACTCTTCTAAACTGGCACTTTTGACCATCTTAACCGACTTAAATCTTTTCAAGAGAGCTTCCTTTCTTTTCGGCCCTATACCAGGAATATTGTCCAGTTCACTTTTTATTACCCTTTTTGACCTAAGCTTCCTGTGGTAAGTTACGCCAAATCTGTGCGCTTCATCCCTCAACCTTTGGAGTATCTTCAAGGATTCGTCCCCACTATCAAAAATATACGGAACCGATTCTCCAAGCTTAAATATCTCCTCTTCTCTTTTTGCAATACTAATTATATCTAAAAATTTTTCTTTTTTCAATTTTTTAAGAACTTTTTCTGCCACTCCGAGCTGGCCGAGTCCACCGTCTACTAATATCAGATCTGGAAGTTCCCATTCATTAAGCTTGCTGTATCTTCTCTCCAACGCTTCCTCCATCATGGCAAAATCATCCGGGGTGTCCTTTACCCTTATTCTGAACTTCCTGTAGTTTTTCTTGGACAACCTCCCCTCTATGGCAACAGACATTGAGGCCACTGCGTCCTTACCCTGTATGTTTGAGATATCAAAGCACTCTATCCTCCTTGGGTACTTTTTCAAATCAAGTATATCATGGAGTTTTATAAGTCCTTGCTCTAGTATATGCTTCTGGATAAAGTAGCTGTCCATATCCTTTTTCAGGTTTAGATGCCCCATATTCAAAAGCTCCATTCTCCTGCTCTTTATACTAGGAAAGTAGACATTTATATTTTTCCCAGCATTTTTTATGAGCCACCCTTTTATGAGTTCCTCATCGCTGGAATATTTGGAATCAAAAATTATATTTTTGGGTATGGTATTTTTTGAATAAAAAGCTGTTACGACGTCCTCAAATATATTCTCGGTTACAGAATCTTCTAACTTCATGTTAGAAGACACCTTGGATATTATTTTCCCCTCTCTCACGTTTAAGACACAGATAAAAAGCGTATCCGCCTCTACGCCGAAAAGAAACAGGTCCTCGTTTATATCGCTGGCTTTTTCAGTTACTTGGTTTTTTACAGCCTTCTCTATCTCGTTAATCTGTTCCCTGTATACTATGGCCCTTTCGAAATCCATCTCCTGGCTGTACTTTTCCATCTTCTCCTTCAATTCTCTTAAGAGATCTGCCGTGTCTCCCTTTAAAAATTTCTTGGCATCCTGTACATTCTGACTGTACTCCTGCTCCACGTCTTTGTACACGCAGGGCCCCATACATATCCCCATGTAATACTTAAGGCACGGCTTCCTGTACTCCTTGTCCATATCCCTGTTGCAGTCCCTTATTTTGAATATTTTCATGATATTTCTCAGAAGATGGTACGCACCAGAAGGATAGGGCCCGAAATACTCGCCATTTTTGCTGTCTAAGGCCTTGGTGCTCCTTACAATAGATATCTTAGGAAACTCCTCCTTGCTTATCTTTATATAAGGATAGGTCTTGTGGTCTTTTAGGTTTATGTTGTATTTAGGTTTGTGCTTTTTTATAAGGTTATTTTCCAATATCAGGGCATCTAGTTCTGAGTTGCATATTATGTACTCAATATCCTCTATGTTCTTAACCAGCTCCCTGGTCTTTTCATCAGAATGCTCCTTTACAAAATAGGAGCTGACCCTCTTTTTTAGGTTTTTAGCTTTGCCTATATATATTATCCTAGCATCTTTTTTCATTAGATAAACGCCGGGGTTTTCAGGTATTTCATCAAAATTTATTTTTTTCATAAATTCACCTATTTTTCTATATCCCAGTACCTGCCCTGTTCTCTGTGGGTTGCGGTAACGTAAAGATTTTTATATTTTGAAAAACTATCTGAAAGTTTGTTCACAAAAGTTACCGATCTATGTTTACCGCCGCTGCAGCCTATACCTATCGCCAGTCTGGACTTGCCCTCTTTTATGAATTTAGGTATCAAAAAGTCTAGCATATCTTCAAGCTTCTTATAAAATTCCATGCTCTCCTCAAACCTCAAGACGTACTCCTGCACATCCTTGTCAAAGCCATTCTTTTCCCTGAGGTTCTCCAGATAATAAGGATTTGGCAGAAATCTCACGTCAAACATCATATCCAGATCTATTGGTATCCCGTATTTAAAACCGAACGAAACAAAGGAAACCGTCATCTCTTTGAATTTTTCGCCTAAGGATATTTCTTTTATGCGCTCTACAAGGCCTTTTTCGCCTACTGTACTGGTATCTATTATCACACTCGCCTTTTCCCTTATTCCCTGAAGGGTCTTCCTTTCTTCCTCTATATTTTTTATAAGGGAGGATGTTTTGGAAAAGGGGTGCTTCCTTCTGGTAAGGTTAAATCTATTAAGGAGTATGTCATCTCTGGCATCTAGAAATATAATTTTGCACTTGAGGCCCATGGAGTTCAGCTTTTCCACTACAGCGTCAAACTCTTCAGGCTCCTCAAAGGACCTCGTGTCCATTACGAAGGCCATTTTTTTAAGCCTTTCCATCTTTTTTACGTTGGGATCTAAAAAATTATTTATAAGGTAACACGGGAAGTTGTCGATGGTGAAATAGTCTAAATCTTCAAAATATCTAAGTGCGGTAGTTTTCCCGGCACCGCTCATACCGGTTATTATTATAAGCTCAAATTCCTTCATAGCCCCCCCTATATTATACAGGCACAATATAAAGATAATGGCGGAAAAACTCCGCCATCAATTACATCCTATCTACAGTTTCTATTCCCAGAAGTTCCAGCCCCTGCTTAAGTACAAAGGCAGTTCTTTCAGCGATAAGCAGTCTTGAGTATAAGATCTCGTCCTTTTCTCTTAAAACTGGTAGAGCATTATAAAAAGTATTAAATTTTTTAGCAAGTTCGAACAGATAGTCTGCTATAAGGTTTGGCTTATAAGTCTCTGCAGCCTTCAGTACCACGTTTGGAAACTGGTTGAAAAACAGCGCCAGAGCCCTCTCTTGCTTCTCACATAGCAATACATCTGCGTCCTCTTTTAAGACTTTGCCGTCCTCGCCAGCCTTTCTCAGGATAGAGCTCACCCTAGCGTAGGTGTACTGAAGATACGGAGCCGTGTTCCCCTCGAAACTCAATATCTTATCCCATTCGAAAATAACTGGGCTCTGCCTGTTTTGTGACAGATCAGCATATTTTATGGCCCCTATACCAACTATCTCGGCTATATTCTCTTTCTCTTCGGCTGATAGTCCTGGATTTTTCTCCTCCACTATCTCGAAGGCTTTTTTCTTGCTTTCGTCTAATAGTTGCTCAAGCCTGATGACATTCCCTTTTCTTGTAGAGAATATCCCGTCTGCGAATCTCATTATACCAAACCAAACGTGATCTTTCTCAACTTCCCAACCAAGCATATCAGTTATCTTGAAAAACTGCTTGAAGTGGTCCTGCTGCCTCTCGTCAGTTACATATATTATTTTATTTAAATCATAATTTTCTTTCCTAAATTTAACAGTTGCTATATCAGAAGTTGCATATAAAAATGCCCCATCCTTCTTCTGAACTATGCACGGATGAAGGTTGTCCTCTTCAGGGAAGAAAACTACCTGAGCACCTTGGTCCTCTTTCGCTATTCCTTTTTCCTTCAATAGCTCCACTACTTCCGGCATCATGTCATGGTAGAAAGATTCTCCGTAATATGTGTCGAAGCTTACACCTAGCCTGCTATATACCTTGTCATACTCGGCAAGGGATACTTTTATGAACTCCTCCCAGAGTTTTAAGTTTTCACTGTCTCCGTCATGCAGCTTTTTAAGCTCTTCCCTTGCAACATCCTCTAGCTCCGGGTTCTTCTCAGCCTGATTGCTGAACTCAACGTATACCCTCTCTAGCTCTTCTATTGCATTCTGTTCATAGGCTTCTCTGTCCAGCCAGTTTCTATACCCTATTATGAGTTTTCCGAACTGTGTCCCCCAGTCACCTATATGGTTATCCGCCACTACATTGTACCCCAAGAATTTATAAGCCCTTTTGATTGCATCTCCTATTATGGTACTTCTCAAATGGCCTATATGCATCCTTTTCGCTATGTTGGGGGATGAGTAATCTATTATTACGTCCCCATCTCTATTTAAAAAAGAAAAATCGTAACCCTCTTTTAGTTTTTTTGCCCTCTCACTCAGGTACTTGTCTTTCACAAAAATATTTATGAAACCAGGCCCTGCTATCTCAAGCTTATCTATTATATCGTTTTCCGTTATATTCTCAACTACCTGGCTTGCAACAGCTCTAGGATTGTTTTTCAAAAGTTTGGCGTTAACCATTGCAAAGTTTGTCTGAAAGTCCCCAAACCTATCATTTGAAGCCGCCTGAACATCTATATTTTTAACCCCTTCCACTTCAGGGTATAATTTCTTTATCGTTTCCTCGAAAACGCCGGCTATCTCTTTTTCTATTAAGTTCATCTCTCCTCCTTTAGAAGACGTTTAACATTTGAAAATAAAAAAAAGACTCTATAAAATAAAGTCTCAAGAAAGCCCCGGTACTACCGCCTCCCCACTTTTTTTGGTCGCCTTCTTATAAATAAGTGGTAGTCAGATACATGGAGCATACAGGATCCGTACGGCCTCTAGGTGTCGTCGTGATTACTCTGATGTACTCTATGCAGCGCCGACCCCCTCGGCGAACTTAGGCCCAAAAAAATATGGGGGAATAGCGAATAGACCAGGATTATTTCCTTCTGATTTTATTATATCAATAAATTATTTTTTTTTCAACCTATAATCCGAATCTTGAATCCACAGCGTCTACTTTTCTTCGCTGTAAGTGCTAGCCAGGTAGAGCTCGTCTAGCTGTGAAACCTCAACATGATTAGGGGCTTCCGTCATTAGGCACTGCCCTTTATTTGTCTTCGGGAAAGGGATTACGTCTCTTATGGATTTTTCTTTCAGCATAACCATGAGCCATCTATCCACTCCAAAAGCCAATCCGCCGTGTGGAGGTGCTCCGTATTTAAAAGCATCCATAAAGAAACCGAATTTTTCACGTGCCTCCTCTTGGCTTAGTCCAAGTTTTTCAAAAACTTTTTCTTGAACTTCTGGGTTGTGTATCCTTATACTTCCCCCGCCTATTTCAGATCCGTTAAGCACAAGGTCATAACTGTTTGTCCTTACTTCTTCCATCTCTCCACCTAAGAAGGCTCCCATATCCTCCTCTTTGATAGATGTGAAAGGGTGGTGCTGCGCCTTATATCTTTGTTCCTCTTCGCTCCACTCAAACATAGGGAAGTCTACTACCCATAAAAACTTAAAGACGTCTGCGTCTATTAGATTCAAGTCATTTCCAAGCTTAAGTCTAAGAGCTCCTAGGGAATCGTATACAACCTTTGCCTTGTCTGCAACTATAAGTATTACATCGCCAGATTTTGCTTCTGTTTTTTCAAGTATTGCAGCAATTTCTTCATCCGTAAAGAACTTAGCTATAGGTGAGTTCACGCCATCTTCTGTCACTTTTATCCAAGCCAGTCCCTTTGCACCGAAATAGGTTTTTAGGTAACTTTCGTAATCAGCTAAAACTTTTCTTGAAAAATCTTCTGCCGAATCTGGAGCCACTACTGCTTTTACAAGCCCGCCGGAGTTTGCAACTCCGTTGAAAGCCTTAAACCCGCATGACTTCATGATTTCAGTAAGATCTTTTAGCTGTAGTTCAAATCTGGTATCCGGCTTGTCCGAACCGTACTTTTCCATAGCCTCTTTGTAAGGCATTCTTTCAAAGCTGTAGTCTGCTTTTTCTCCGGTTACATCTTCAAATACTCTTTTTGCCAAATCTTCTATTTCATTCATCACGTCTTCCATGCTTACAAAAGACATTTCCAAGTCTAGCTGGGTAAATTCAGGCTGTCTGTCGGCCCTTAAATCCTCGTCCCTAAAACATTTTGCTATCTGGTAGTATCTCTCTATGCCGCTTATCATAAGCAGCTGTTTAAAAAGTTGTGGCGACTGCGGAAGTGCGTAAAACTGCCCTCCGTTTGTCCTGCTCGGCACAAGGAAATCCCTTGCCCCTTCCGGGGTTGATTTCGTTAGGATAGGGGTATCTATCTCCAAAAACCCTTTCTCATCCATATATTTTCTTATGGAATTCAGCATTGTATGCCTTTTCATCATGTTTTTCATCATGTTTGATCTTCTAAGGTCAAGATACCTGTATTTCAACCTTAGATTTTCGTTTAGCTGTGTATCCTCTGATATCCCAAAAGGAAGGGCGCCGCAGCTGTTTAATACCTCTAGCCCATCTGCAAAAACCTCTATCTCGCCTGTAGGTATGTTCAGATTTTTACTGTATCTCTCCCTTACCTCACCAGATATTTTTATTACATATTCACTTTTCAGCTTTTGGGCTTTTTCCATTAATTCAACATTTACCTCTTCAGGGTTGAACACAACCTGTGTTTTACCCTCTCTGTCCCTCATATCTATGAACGTAAGCCCTCCAAGGTCACGTTTTGTGTCGACCCATCCGGACAAAACCACTTTTTTGCCTATGTCTTCTCTTCTAAGTTCCCCCAAATTATGAGTTCTGTATTGCATCACGATCCCCTCTCAATGCTACTAATTTTATTTTATCAGCAAAATTCATTAAAAAATCTATTTTACTTTGAAAGTTTTTCCGCAACTTCTTCTACACCAAGGCTTTCTTGCTCTCTTTCAGCTAAGTTTTTAAGAAGAACCTTCCCGCTTTCCATCTCTTCCGTCCCTATTATAACTGCAAAATTTATACCAAGTTTGTCCGCTTTTTTCATATGGGCCCTCATGGATTTTTCATCAAACTCTATATAAGAGTTTATATAACTTTTTCTCAGTGTCTCCGCCACTTTGAAGGCGTACTCTTTTACCTCGTCCCCCAGCCAAGCTATGTAGACTTTAGGCGTTTCCTTTTTCACGTTGTCTCCAAGCAGCAGCATTATTCTCTCTATCCCCGCTGCAAATCCAACCGCAGGAATGTCCTTATCCCCTATGGTTTTCAATAGACCGTCATACCTGCCGCCGGCAAGAACCGTCCCCTGCGCACCGAGTTTATTTGTCACAATCTCAAAAACTGTATTGGAGTAATAGTCAAGTCCCCTTACCAGTCTAGGGTTTTCCGAATAGTTAACCCCAAAAACCTCAAGATACTTTTTAACCTCGCTGTAGTGCTCGTTTTCTTCAATACTCAAGCTGTCCACCAAATTTGGGGCATCTTTTGTGATATCCTGACAGTTTTGATTTTTACAGTCAAGTACCCTCAAAGGGTTTTTATAATATCTAGTCTTGCAGTCCTCGCAAAGGACGTCCTTCTTGTCAGAAAGAAAGTCGACTAGTTTCTGTCTGTATTTTACCCTGGATGCATTTCCTCCAACAGAGTTTATTTGCACCTCAAGTTCTTCTAAACCAAGTGCTTCTAAAAGTTTATATCCCATAGAGATAGTCTCTGCATCCAGTATTGGGGAGTTTCCACCTATGGCCTCTACACCAATTTGATTGAACTCTCTGTATCTACCAGCCTGAGGCCTTTCATATCTGAACATAGGTCCGTGGTAGAAGTATTTTGTTGAGTCCTCTTTACCGTATACTTTGTGCTCAAGGTATGACCTTACTATAGAAGCAGTCCCCTCAGGTCTTAAGGTTACACTTCTTTCACCCTTGTCTAGAAAAGTGTACATCTCTTTTTCTACTATGTCTGTACCTTCCCCTATACCCCTTTTAAAAAGGGATGTCTCCTCAAATATAGGAGTTATTATTCTGGAGTAACCGTAGCTTGTAAATATTTTTTTTGCTGTTTCAACTATATAATCATATTTTACTGCATCGTCTCCAAAAATATCCTTTGTTCCTCTTACAGCTTTAAGTTTCATAGTTCACCTCGTCTAACATCTATGTTAATATTTATATTTTTTATCCCAAAGTTTTTCCATTTTTTGCTTTATCATATTCTCGTATTTATTGTCGCCAGGCTTATAGTAGACTTTGTCTCTTTCTCTATATTTCTGGCTGACAAAGTTACCTGGATATGCATGAGGGTACACGTAGAGTTCCTTGTACTGGTCCCGCAAATGTTTAGGCACCTCTTCTACCTCTCCACCCCTCACATCACCCATGGCATCGTTTATTGCCATATAAACCGAGTTACTTTTTGAGGATATGGCAAGATACACTGTGGCGTGCGAAAGTATTATCCTAACTTCCGGCATTCCTATTTTCTCTGTGGCATCCATGGCTGCGTTTGCCACCAGGAGCGCCTCAGGGTTTGCCATGCCTATGTCTTCAGAAGCCGAAATAATAAGTCGCCTCGCTATATACCTCGGATCCTCTCCACCTTCAAGCATCCTAGCCAGCCAATAAACTGCAGAATCTGGGTCGCTTCCCCGTATGCTTTTTATAAATGCGGAGATTATGTTATACTTGTCCTCTTTTTTGTCGTAGGCTAGCTTTCGTTTTTCAAATATCTTTTTTATCTCATCTATGTCGAGGTTTCCCTCCAGGTTACTCAAAAGCTCCAGATAGTTTATAGCTACTCTGGCATCTCCGTCTGCAAGCTCCGATATATACTGCGCCACATCCTCGTCGAAGCCGATCCCTAGCTCACTGAAGCCCCTTTTAACCATCTCCATTATATCGCCTATTTCGAGCTTTTCAAATTCAAATACCATACATCTTGATAGCAGGGCGTTGTTCAGTGTATAGTATGGATTTTCTGTGGTCGCTCCCACCAGTATTAGAAGCCCGTTTTCCGTATGTGGCAAAAGTGCATCCTGCTGGAGTTTGTTAAACCTGTGTATCTCATCCAAAAATAAGATAGTCCTGCCCCCACCCATCTCTAGGTTTTTCTTTGCCCTTGCCACTACTTCTCCTAATTCCTTGAGGTTTGCCGTGGTCGCGTTGAGCTTTTCAAAATTTATATCCAGCTCGTTTGCTATTAGCTCAGCGAGGGAGGTCTTACCTGTGCCAGGAGGACCGTAGAAGATGGAATTCACCATCCTGCCGTTCTTTATGAGCCTCCTCAATGCAGAGTCTTCACCCATAAGTTTCCCTTGCCCAACGTATTCAGAAATTTTTGTCGGCCTTAGCCTGTACGCAAGCGGTCTGATTTTTTCGTGCTCTTTATAAAATAAATTTCTCATTTGCTCTCCATTATAACATAATTCACAAGCGTTAACAAGGATTTAAGCCCTAAAATAACAAAGTAAATTATATCATTTTAAAAAAATTTTTACCACTTTTATTTGACAATAAAAAGACGGTATAAAATACCGTCTTTAGCTGAAAATGTATAGGAGCAGTGCGGTTACTATAAAAAGTGCCGCAACAACTTCCGTTATTTTTACAAGTGGTCCTCCATCCGGAGACACACCGAATACGGTGTTCGAAGCGCCTGTTCCCAAAGCCCCCGACATTCCACGGCTTCTATCTGGCTGAATCAACACTAAAATTATCAGCGATATAGCAAATATAAAAAGTAAAATTGTAAAAAACGTCGTCATCTTCATCCCGCCTTCTTTTATTTATAGACAACTATATTATAGTACATACTGGTCTAATTTTAAAGAATTTTTTACACAAAATTATAGGCGGTGAACTCACCGCCTATAATTATTTAATTATTAAGCTTTCCCCGTCCATAGAGGCAGGTTTTTCAAGCTCTAGTATTTCAAGCATAGTAGGTGCTAGATCAGCAAGCTTACCATCTTTTAATTTGGCACCCTTGTACTCATTAGAAATTAGTACAAAAGGTACAGGGTTTATTGTGTGAGCAGTAAAAGGATTTCCAGTCTCAGGATCTACCATAAGGTCAGCATTTCCATGATCTGCCGTAACTAAAAGAACTCCATTTTTTTCAAGTATTTTTTCAGCTACTTTACCTAGACACTCATCCACGACTTCAACAGCTTTTTTAGCCGCTTCGTATATTCCTGTATGTCCTACCATATCAGGATTTGCATAGTTCATTATTATAACATCGTACTTATCTGCGTCCAGCGCTTCGATAACTTTATCGGTTAACTCATACGCGCTCATCTCAGGTTGAAGGTCATATGTTGCAACTTTTGGAGATGCTACCAATATTCTATCTTCCCCTTCGAATTCCAGCTCAGATCCCCCGTTGAAGAAGAATGTAACGTGAGCATATTTTTCTGTTTCAGCAGTCCTTAGCTGTTTTAAACCAGCTTTTGAAACTATTTCACCAAAGGTATTCGCAATGTCATCATCAGG
>QKCP01000012.1 GCA_003246855.1 Ilyobacter polytropus | reverse complement strand
CTTTCCAGATAATATCTACGCAAACAAGAAAAAAAAGCTTTTTAGAGACACGTTTCATGAAAAATTTAACAGTCGTGAAGATATAGTCTATACTCTGGATTTTTATGAACTAGACGATGAGGACTACCAAAATTCTTGGAAAAAATACCTGCATCCTGAAAAGGTTGGCGAAAGGTTTGTGGTAAAGCCGACTTGGAGGGATTACGAGGCGGAACAGGGAGAAATTGTGATAGAGTTAGACCCTGGCAGAGCTTTTGGTACCGGTTCACATCCAACGACCTCTTTGTGCATGAGGATGATGGAAAAATATGTTCAACAAAGTGAAAGTCTCATAGATGTAGGGACCGGATCAGGGATACTAATGGTAGCTGCTGAAAAACTTGGAGTCGAGGAAATATGGGGAGTCGACATAGATGAAATGGCAGTAGAAGTAGCTATTGAGAATCTGGAACTAAACAGGGTGAACATGGAAAAGGTGAAAGTCTTAAAAGGGGACCTTGTAAAAGTGGTGGACGGGAAAAAATTTGATGTGTTGGTAGCTAATATTTTAGCTGACGTAATACTGATCCTATTGGATGATGTAGCGAAGGTTGTTAAAAATGGAGGACTGGCTATATTCTCTGGAATAATAGAGGACAAAAGATGGCTTGTGGAGAAAAAAATAGAAGAGTTAGGCTTCGATATAATAGATGTAATGCAGGAAGGGGAATGGTGTTCTCTAACTGTAAGAGTATAAACGGGGTGCATAAATACTAAAGGAGTTGTGGTAATTGGAAAAGTTTGTAGTCGCAGTAGACGGGCCGGCTGGCAGCGGGAAGAGTACTATTTCAAAAATAATAGCAAAAAGATACGGACTCACGTATTTGGATACTGGAGCTATGTATAGGATGATTGCCCTTAAAGTTTTAAAAGAAGGTGCCGACTTAGAAAGAGTAGAAAGTATAGAGAGAGTTCTTTCTGAATCTAAGATAGATATAGACGGAGAAAAGTTTTTTTTAGATGGAGAAGACGTAAGCATTGACATAAGAAGTAGGGAAGTGACGGCTATAGTCTCACAGGTGGCGGCGGTTAAATCTGTCAGAGAGAAGCTTGTTGAAATGCAGAGAAAAATAGGGCAAGGGAAAAGGGTTATACTTGATGGGAGAGATATAGGAACGGTTGTATTTCCAAATGCAGACCTAAAGATATTTTTGGTAGCAAGCCCGGAAGAAAGGGCAAGTAGGAGGCTAAAAGACTATGAATCTAAAGGTCAGGAGGCCGAATTTTACAGTGTGCTTGAGGAAATAAAAAAGAGGGACAAAATTGATTCCACCAGAAAGGAAAGCCCGCTTAAAAAGGCTACCGATGCCGTGGAGTTGGATACCAGCGGAATGACCATTGAAGAAGTATGCGACGAGATATCGAAAATGGTTGACAGTAGAATATAGGGGTGGCACAAATCTATGGATAAAAAGGTAAAAATAGCAATCTGGATTGTAGTATTTTTAATGCTTCTAGTAGCATTTAGAGGATGCAGGCACAAAAAAGAAAAATTTATTGAAAAAAAGACGCCTACACAGGAGAAAAAATTAAGTAAAAAAGATGTTGCACCGATAGAAAATTTTTCTGATGCAGAACTTGTTTCTATGAGAGAAAAAATAGAAAGTTTTTTACAGGAAAACAAAAGTGAATACAAGTTAAAAGAAAATCCTCTGGAGTACCAGTTGAAACTTGAAGAGGGTACAAGATTAAATATATCCTCAGAAATTTTCGACAAGGAATCTTTAAAAAAAGGAAATGAAGAGTATATAAAGTTTAGAGATAAGAAAGAAAATATTGTGCTAACTGTGAAAATTACTTACTTCACACCTGTGAAATTGGCTATACTTATAGACGATGTTGGAATGAATACATCAATAGCGCAGGAATTCTTGAAAACAGGCATGGAAATGAGCTTTGCCGTGCTGCCGTTTTTGCCAAAAAGTAAGGAGTCCAACGAGTTATTAAGAAAAAATGGATATATGACAATATTGCATATGCCTATGGCGGGCTCAAATGAAAGGTTAAACACTAAAACACCAGGGCTGATTTCAACTGATATGAAGAAAGAAGTCATATATGACATGTTTGATGCGGCAATTGAAAATGTTGGTAAGGTGGAGGGATTCAATAATCACATGGGGTCTATCTTCACGTCAGATGAAGCTAAGATGAGTGAATTATTGAGATATGCCTCTGATAAAAGACTTTTTTATGTCGACAGTAAGACAAGCATCAATAATATGGGGTATGGAATAGCTAAAAAATATGGGATAAAAACCTATTACTGCTCGCACTTTTTAGATAATGACAAGGATGTAGAAAAAATAAAGGATGAGATAAGATTCTCCGTAAAGTTAGCCAAAAATAAGGGAAAGGCACTTGTAATAGGGCATTACCACAATAATATGGCTAAAGCTTTGCTTGAGATGAGAGACTACCTATCAAGAGAAGGCATAAAACTTGTAAGTGTAAAAGAGGTTTTGGAGTAGCTGTGATATCCCGATTCCACGGGATATTTTTATGCATAAATGAGGAGGAAGAAATTTGGTCTACAATATCTTGAGAGCGGCAGTATACCCATTTTTGTTCATAGCAGCCTTGCTTAAGCCATCTTTTAGACAGTTTTTAGTTAAGAGACTTTTTCAAAAACCAGAGCTTCAAAAAGATAAGGAATATATATGGGTTCATTGTGCCTCAGTTGGGGAGGTAAACCTGTCTGAACCTGTTGTAAGAAAGATAATAAAGGAAACGAACTATAAAGTGATCTTGACTATGATGACGGATACAGGTATGGAGACTGCCTCAAAAAAATATTTTGAAAATCCGCGAGTGGATATCTTGTATTTTCCCCTAGATGATTTCTTTGCCATAAGAAATATCCTGAGAAAAGTAAAGCTTAGGGAACTGGTGATAGTTGAAACCGAGATTTGGCCAAACCTAATAAGTCAATGCAGAAGGCAGGCTCCTGTGGTTGTCATAAACGGGAGGATATCGGATAAATCTTTGAAGTCGTACAAAAAATTTATTTGGTATTTGAGAAGGCTTTTTAAAAAGGTAAACTTTTTCATTATGCAGAGTGAACAGGATAAACAAAGGATAATTCTGTTAGGTGCTGAAGAATTCAAGGTGAAAAACTATGGTAAT
>QKCP01000148.1 GCA_003246855.1 Ilyobacter polytropus | reverse complement strand
TAGGAACTCCTATTTTCATCCCCTTTATATCGCCTGTAAGGTACTCTGTATAATCAGGGACCTCTATATCCACAAGCGTGGAATCCATGTCGTCCATTCCAGAGATTACGTTAAGAGTCATGGCTGCATCCCTTACCGTCCTTGTTATAGGTCCTATCTGATCCAAGGAAGATCCGAATGCCATAAGCCCATACCTAGATACCCTCCCGTATGTTGGCTTCAGACCAACTACCCCGCAAAATGATGCAGGCTGTCTGATACTTCCTCCCGTATCTGATCCAAGGGATACGATTGCCTCCCCTGCTGCTACAGAGGCTGCCGCTCCGCCAGAGCTGCCGCCGGGTACCCTGTCTAGGCTCCAAGGGTTTCTCGTCTCTTTTACATAAGAAGTCTTTGTGGTAGATCCCATGGCGAACTCGTCCATGTTTGTCTTGCCAATTATTATCGCACCTTGCTCCTTGAGCTTTTTCACAACAGTTGCGTCGTAGATGCCTTCATAATTGCAAAGTATTCTAGAGGCCGCTGTAGCTGGGTCTCCAAGTGAAACCATATTATCTTTTATAGCCACAGGTATCCCCTCAAATGGCTTTAGTTTCACTCCGTTTGCTATTTTTTCGTCAACATTTTTTGCTTCAGCCAAAGCCTTTTCTTTCCTAAGGGATACAAAACTTCCCACCTTGCCGTCTACTTCTTCTATCCTGTCAAATATACTTTCAATCAAGTCTGTGGCTCTTATCTCCCTACTTCTAAGTTTTTCAGCTACTTCATATGCCGTTAGCTTGTAAAGTTCCATTTAGCAATTTCCTCCCATCATTTTTATCCAACAACTTTAGGCACTATAAACGTACCTGATTCACTCTGAGGAGCATTTTTAGTTGCAAGCTCCTGTGATAAAGATTCCTTTACTTTATCATCTCTCAAAATATTCTGCATCTCATTTGTATGGAAAAGAGGCGAAACATCGCTTGTATCCACTTCATTTAGAATATCTATATACTTCAGTATATCGTTCAACTCGTGCTGGAATTTCTCTATTTCCTCATCCTTAAATTCCAATCTAGCGAGATTTGCTATTTTCAAAACTTCCTCTCTGCTTAAAGCCATATCTTCCTCCTTATATTTCAAATCTTGTTTGTAAGAATATACTTGTTTATATCCTTGAAGCTCTCATACGGAATATACGGTATATTGTTTTCTTCACAATAGTTAGCCAGTCTTAGCCCTACCTTTGCAAAAACAAAATCCGCTACGTCTGCACAGTCGAAATCAGAAACCC
Organism: Ilyobacter polytropus; assembly: GCA_003246855.1. Lineage (GTDB taxonomy): Bacteria > Fusobacteriota > Fusobacteriia > Fusobacteriales > Fusobacteriaceae > Ilyobacter_A > Ilyobacter_A polytropus_A. Next base: position 10,590 of record QKCP01000148.1, on the reverse strand, counting down.
CGTCACCTATAAATATGACCTGGTCGTATATTTTTTTGTACTTCTCCACCACAGTCCTTTTGCAGATGCCATCGCGTGAATCTCCATTTTCATGTGGGAAAAAAACTTCCAGACTTCCATCGCTCTTAAAAGCTATATCGTTGCTGTATATATGCTCCTTGGGTACAAGTATTCCCTCTTTTTTTAAGTTTGGGATAATATTAAAATAGGTACCTGCGCTTACTATCCTGAAGTCATACCCAAGCCCCACAAATTCCTTGAAGTGAGGGTCTAAAGGCAGGTTTTTGCTGACCTCGTCCATATAAGTCGCCTCGTCCATATTGAGGCTTTCCAAAAGCCCCTTAAGGTACTCACGCACCCTTAGTTTTTTAGCTCTAAAGAGCCTCTGGTAATCCATCAAAAGATCATAATTATGAGCTTCCATAAGGGTATCGGTAGAATCTTTAAAGCTTATTGTTTTATCAAAATCTATCAAAAATATTTTTTTCATACGCCTACTCCTAAAAATTAGAGCCCCTTTAAATAAGCGACCTCATCCTTGGTGAGTTTTCTGTACTCGCCTATACTCAAATCTCCCAAACCTATGTTTCCTATCTTGTCTCTTCTAAGATATAAAACCGGGTACCCTACAGCTTTGCACATCCTTCTTATCTGCCTGTTCCTGCCCTCACGTATGGATATTTCTATCCAACTATCCAACCCGTCAAATCTCAAAATTTCCACCTTAGCCGGCAGGGTCATGCCGTCTTCTAGCTCTACGCCATCCCTAAGCTTTGCAAGGTCTCCCTTGCCAATGTGCCCCTTGAGTCTAACTGTATATGTTTTATACACCTTTGCCCTCGGGTGTATCACTCTGTTAAAAAGCTCACCGTCATTTGTAAGTATTATAAGCCCCTCAGTATCGTAGTCCAATCTGCCAACAGGATATAACCTAGCATCTATTTTCACAAGATCTACCACAGTCTTTCTCCCCCTGTCATCCTTTGCACTGCTTATTACTCTTACAGGTTTGTTCAACAGGAAGTACCTTTTTTCTTCGTTTGAGTTCAGCAAGCGGCCGTCTATCCTTATTTCATCTTGATCGGATACCTTTTCACCAGGAGACGGCTGCTTGCCGTTGACCAGTATCCTGCTGTCCTCTATCATTTTGTCAACCTCTCTCCTCGAGGCTACCCCCTTTGAGGAGAGGTACTTATTTATCCTCAATTTTTCCAAATCCGCTTTTCACCTCTTCGTAGTTTGGAAGCTCTTCCACTCTTTCTATGCCCATATATTTGAGAAAATTCTCTGTTATTTCATATAGGTTCGGCCTTCCTATGCTGTCTAACTTCCCACAAACCCTCACCAGCTTTTTGTCCTCCAAGCTGTGCAGGACTCCGTCGGCACCGACACCCCTTATCCCTTCTATCTCGGCTTTGGTTATGGGCTGCCTGTAGGCTATTATGGACAAAGTCTCCAGTGCAGCTTTTGAAAGTTTTTTAGGCTTGGATTCTGGGTTAAAGAATTCGTACACTATCTTTCCATATGCCGGGTTGCTGGCCATATAGACCTTTTCCCCTTCTATGCAGATATTTATCCCAGTATCCTTTTTTACCTCTTTTAACTGCTTCAATACATCGAGCATGTCTCCCTTGGAAATATTAAAAAATCTACATAGATTCGCTATATCTAGCTCCTCGTTTGCCAAAAAAAGTATCGCCTCTAACTGCTTCAAAATGTCCATCTAAATCCCCCTGTCGTGCATCATTAGAAGATATTTACTGGCGATGCGTGAATCTATATACCCGCTTTTATTTAAATACTCTGAAATTATAAAATCATTTCTTATTATTAGTTTATTCAATACTACTAACAAGTTTTCATCCCTGTAGCTAAAAAAACGGTTGCCATATATCTGCCCTAAAAGGTCTATCGTAGCCTCACTCGTCCGAGAAAGTATGTCTCCTCCGTAAGCCTCTATCTGCGTTTTTATCAGTTCCTCGCGCTTTTGGGATGGCAATAACCCTATATATAAAAGGTTATATTCTGTGGCCGTAGTGTCGGCTGGTTGACTCACAACTTTATCCCCTTCCAGATATCTCAAATTGAAGTCCACCCTCAGGTCTAACAGCGGAAGCCTGTAGTTTTGAAACTCCTCTATCTCTAGGCTGTACAGATTTTCCATTGCCACGTACAAGTAGTAATCAGTTCCTATCTCTCCTGTTCCCTCTATAGAAATTTTTCCAAACGATAAGTCGTTCATCCTAGAAAATACCCAGGTACCAGTTATAGCTTCCCTGTTGCTGTAAAAAAATTCCAGGTCGCCGGTGTCTACCATATAATCCGATACTACGTAGGCAAAAAGAGCCTCCTCATAGCTGCTGAGTTCTTTTTTCGAGGCCTTCTCCAATACAAAAGAGAGCCCTTTTTTTGCCTCCTCGTAAAATGAGTACTTCATAAATGTTTTGGCTGCAAACAGCGTGCACTCCACGGTTTCCAGTGAGTTCTTCACATGGTTTGAAAGTACCTCTCCGTTCTCCATCTGCATAGTCTTTAAAAAAATCAGCTGCTGCTTCAGTATATTTTCGTTTGACCGGTACTCGGTACCTCCAAGCCAGTTTGTCCAGTAGGATACCTCGTCTTCTGGGGACCATTTTTCAGTCTTAGCAAACCCATTTGAGAAATCCAAAACAAGCTTTGAGGTAGCAGTTCTATCTTTTAAGGAAAGTTTGTCCAATATCAAGAACCGGTCTTCTGTATATTTTTTGCTCCCATCTTCGACCATCTTCATTTTTGGCACAAATATATCGTTATCGTCACTAAAAAAAAGTTTTTTGCCTTCCCCGTATCTAAACCTGGTATCACCGTATACGAAGCCTCCAGGATAGTAGTTTAAGACGCCTATCTCCTTCCCAGGATTGATGTAGTACAAAAGTTCAAACTCCCCTATACTAAGCTTGGGCTCTACTTCAACAAATACATAAAACAACTCTTTCTGAAGCATGGAAGGAGAATAGTAGAGGTTTAGGTCAAATTTTTCTTCAGATGCAGCAACCTTTACCATGCCGGTCCCATCCACGTAAGACACTCTGTTCAAAGAGTTTTTTATTGGATGTATAACTCCATCTATGGAAACTGCTATATCCAAGCTATCTACAGCAAAATCTGCCGACTTCAATTTATTCTTTACCCTTAGCCCACCGCTGCTTTTTACCACCTCTGCTGCAATCAGACCGTTACCAGTGGTGAGGGTCTCCGCACAAAATATCAGTTTGAATGAGAGAAAAAACAAAAACAGTATTCTTTTCATTTCCCCTCCTTTCGAACTCTATTAATAGTCGGTTTCAGGCGATATTATAACACCTTTGTATTCGTCAAAATTCTGGAGTAAAACCTCTATCCCGTTCACCACACAATTCAAAGGATTCTCTGCTATGGTAACCGGTATCTGTAGATTCTTTTCTATTTTCTTATCCAAATCCCTTATAAGGGCTCCTCCACCAGCCAAGACTATCCCTTTTTGGTATATATCTGCTGCAAGCTCAGGCGGAGTCTTTTCAAGTGTAACCTTAATCTCTTCTATTATCTGGTTCACCAGTTCTTCCATGGCTTCCCTTATCTCGCTTGAGTGTATCTCTACGTTTCTAGGAAGGCCGTTTAGCATATTCCTTCCTCTTATCTCATATTTAAGCACCTTGTCACTATCGAAAACAGTAGCTATGTTTATCTTTATATCTTCTGCCGTCTTGTCCCCTATAAGTAGATTATGCTTTTGTCTAACATACTGCATAATAGCCTCATCGAATTTATCCCCGGCAACTCTAAGGGAAGTGGATTTAACTATCCCTCCAAGAGATATCACGGCGACCTCTGTTGTTCCTCCACCTATATCTACTATCAAATTTCCCTCGGGCTCAAATATATTTAACCCAGCTCCTATAGCTGCGGCCATTGGCTCCTCTATAAGGTACGCCTCTCTGGCTCCAGCTTCCCTAGTAACGTCTACAACTGCTCTTTTCTCAACCTGGGTTACTCCGGCCGGAACGCATATTACTACCCTAGGGCTGGTCAAAAACTTTCTCTTGTGGACTTTTTTGTAGAACTCCCTTAGCATCTTTTCTGTTATTTCGTAGTCTGCTATAACTCCATTTTTAAGAGGCCTTACGGCACTTATAAAGGCTGGGGTCTTCCCTATCATCTTTTTTGCCTTTTCTCCAACTTCGTGTATATCCTTTGTTCTGTTGTTTACCGCCACCACCGACGGTTCGTTTAATACAACCCCTTTGTTTTTTACGCAAACCAGGGTGTTGGCTGTACCCAAATCTATCCCCAAGTCTTCGGAAAACATTCCCATAGCCTTATTAAAAAATTTAAACATTATGCCACCTCTTTATAATTTTTTATAATTTTTTTATTCTACTCATATCAAAGCCATTTTTTTTAAGGTTTTCATAAAACTTAGAAACTGGAAAACCCATTACATTAAAAAAATCCCCCTCTATCCTCTCGACGAAAATACTCCCCTTGCCCTGTATGCCATAGGCCCCGGCTTTATCAAAAGGTTCTCCGGTGGATATATACCAATCTATCTCATCTGCGTCTAGCTCCTTGAAGTACACCTGAGTGGTGTCATGGTCTTTGAGCAAGAACCCCTTCTTCACATTTAAAAGGGTGTATGCCGTAACAACCTGGTGCTGCCTACCTGAAAGCGATCTGAGCATTTCCTTGGCATCGTCCTCACCCTCTGGTTTCCCTAAGATCACGTCATCTATCACAACCACCGTGTCTGCGGCAAGCACGTATTCCTCCGTGTTTTTCTCTGCCACCGCCACACACTTTTTATAGGATATGTCTTCTATCTTCTCTATTAACCCCTCTTTTTCGCTGTACTCATCTACATCGCTTACTTTTATATCCAGTTCCATCCCCAGTTTTTCCAATATTTCTTTTCTTCTAGGTGATTTAGATGCTAGTATCATCCCTGCTTAACTCCTCGCTAATTTCTATATGTATCTGTTTCGCCTTCTGGTAGCCTACTTTTAGTTTTCCCTGCAGCTTTACGACGGATATTTTCCTGTCTTTTTCAATTATATCGTAGGCCGTTGCATAGCACTCATCCTTGCCTGACAAAAATTTATCCTTGGCTGTTTTTTCTTCACTTTCTTTTACTGACAGTTTCTCATCGAAGCTTTCTAGATCATCAATTATGCTGTCAAGTTCATCCTCATAACTTACTTTTCCAAAGTTTTCTTGAGTTTCTACCTCCTCAGCCTGGTCAGGCTCGGCCTCTTTCTCACTGAAACTGTAAGGGTCTTCAACACGGCTAGCCCCTATAAGGTCTAAGTTTATATCCTCTTCTTGGGGTTGCACAGTCACCTCTGGAGCTTCGGTAATATCTTCGTTGACAGCAACTGCGTCCGCTTGCTCTAGAGTACCTACACTGCTTAACAACTCTGGCTTCTGGCTTACAGCCCTGTTTTTAACTTTAGAAAGTTTTTTCATCTCCCTATGTTTTTCCTTAAGAGATTTTTTTATTTTTTTCGCCCTCAGCTTTTTAAGTTTTTTTTCCCTACGTTCTTCTCGACCGACCTTACTGAGGCTGTATCTTGTGTACCTGACGAAACCTCCCATAAGTCTGCCAAAGAAAACAAATATCGAAGTAAAAAGTACTGTACCGCTCACCGCAAATACCGCATCACGTCCGAGTTCAAAGTCCAGGTAATAAAAAAGCGTCGTCAGGTACTCACCGTAGTTGTTCTTGTTGAGTGCTATGTCTATAAAACTGTCTTTCTCCCCACCGCTCTGCACTGTAAAAATCAAAAGATTTATCAGTATAAATGCAGAAAGGTAGAAGAAAATCAGCCTTGTCATATACAGTATCCTCATTTTTTTATCTTTAAGCATGTCCACAATGGCGCTCAGTATAAAATACAGCGGCAACATAAAAGAAAACACGCCTAATTTTTCACTCACAAAGTTTTCCATTCTAGGGGAGATTAACTCCGCTAAAATGAAGACGCTTGCTACTGTAAATTTGAATAAAACCCTGTAGATTCTTTTGCTCATCATGCCACCCGCCTCCATGAAACTTTACTCTTAATTCTATCACAATATACCCCATTTTTCAAGGAAGTTTAAGGTATTCTGGAACTATTTTGGCTAAAGTTTACAACTTGTGTTTTTTTATGTTATAATGTACTCATATTATAAAAATACTAGACTTTTCTAATATAAAAATTTTAATGTTGGCTGCTTGCTTAACGTGAGGATCTCAGCTTAACTTCAAAAGGCCCTTCTCTTCATCTAGAAAATGCTTGAAACACTAGATTTTTCCCAGCGAGTTAGGAAGTCTCTCTAACCACGTTTGTGGGTATCGGAAATTTGGAAACTGTAAGCCAACTTTTCCCCTCAAAAATGGGCATTACATTGTATAGTAAGGTTTGCTGTGAATAAAGCATAACGGGTTCGGAGTATCCCGGAGTGCAAAACTAGTTTTTACGAAGGGCATCAAATTATAATTGATTTTTTTTACGGCTTGCGATAAAATATATAGGTTGAAATAAATTTTTAATATATATAGTTTATGATTTTTTTCTATATCCAATCTTCTACACACTGAGTTTATATTTTCCCAGTACGGCTTGTATTAAAAGTTCTGTTAGGCTCTATGCTTAGAAAAAGATCTGTAAAATTTAGTGTGATTAGCGGCCAGAATAAACATTCATAATATTTATTTTATATCGAAGTGGAGGTCTCCTATGTTAAACAAGGGCATAGTTCAGGAAGTAGACGGTAAAAACTTGAAAATTTTAGTTTATAAAGACAGTGCATGCAGCCACTGCAGCAGCTGCAGCGAAGGCAACCGTTTTCAGGGCGAGTTTGAATTCCAAGCGGAGGGAAACGTTAAGAAGGGGGACTCTATTTCTTTCGAGATAGAAGATAAAGTAGTTTTAAACCTTGCTTTTCTTGTCTATATACTCCCTGTTATCTTTCTTTTCTTTGGGTATATCCTCTCTAGCAAGTTAGGATTGAGTGAGGGAAAAAGGATTTTGTCGAGCTTTGTTTCCATGTTTTTCTCTTTTGTACTACTGTTTTTCTATGACAAAAGTAAAGGAAAGCAGATACTCAATAAAAAAATAAAAATATGTAAAATAAATGAAGATGATGATGAAGATATAAAAGAAGGAGGGTGCTCTTAAGCCCCTCCTTCTTTTATACTTCTACTATATTCCTGCCATCTCTTTTTCTACTATTTCACAAATTATGTGCCCCAAAAGTATGTGCATCTCCTGGATTCTAGGCGTATCTTCCGACGGTACCTTTATAACGATGTCACCCATGTCGTCCAGTTTACCATTTTTAGCACCTGTAAATATAATAGTTTTTACACCCAGTTCGTTGCACTTCCTTACCGCCCTTATCACATTTTCAGAATTCCCACTAGTCGATATCCCTACGAAAACATCCCCTAATTTTGCATTTGCCTCAAGCTGTCTGGCGAACACATCATCAAATGAAAAATCGTTTGAACAGGCAGTCAAAATAGATGTATCCACTGTCAGAGCGTGTGCTGCCAACCCTTTCCTATTCAGGTAGAATCTAACCACAAGTTCTGCGGCTAAGTGCTGGGCGTCTGCTGCACTCCCACCATTCCCTGCAAAAAATATGCATCCGCTGTTCTTATATGAGTCTATAATAGCATCGCAGGTAGCCTTTACAGAATCTAAAACCTCAGTATCGTTTAGCAGCGCCTGTTTGCTCGCTATACTCTCTTCTATCCTCTTTTTTATTATGTCCATTTCTCCCCCTAAATGATTTTAAAGTCTTTTACGTAACTTATAAACTTTTGTATTTCAAGCAGGTTTTCCTTGTCCAACGTTATGACCACCTGATATGCATCCGATACGTTTGGTATCTTGTCTATCACCTTAAACTCGCCACTCTCTACCTCTTTGTAGGCGGCATAGTAAGGCAAAAACACATTCCCCACACCCTCTCTGACCATGTCCTTTATGGCCTGCAAGCTACCTTTAACCCCTATTTTTTTCTCGAAGCTCATGTTGTACTTTTCTTCCATAAGCTCTATAGCATGGGTCTGCTTTGGTATATTATCTCTTATTATAAGAGGCCTATTCGTTACTTCCTTTACATCCTCATATTCCATGTTGGATACGAATACAAATGGGTAGTCCGTTAGCCTTATAACTTTTAAATTTTGGTCGGTTATATGGGTTTCATCTATTACTGCTATGTCGATTTCTCCCTCCCTGAGCATTTTCAAGATGTACTCCTTTTCCCTCAGGTGTATGTCGTACTCAATCTCAGAGTGGATGGCCGAAAAGTTTTTCATAAGCTTAGGCAGCAACGGCTCACCTATAATATGCGTAGCTCCTATTACTACCTTGGCTTTTTTGCTCTCCACTATTCTGGCTATCTCTTTTTCAGCCCTCTTTACCTTTTGGAATATCTCCTCTGCCATTTTATACAAAACTTTGCCGGAATATGTTAATTTTATCTTTTTTGAACTTCTATCAAAAAGCTTTGTGTCCAAGATCTCTTCAAACTTTTTAACCTGAATAGAAACTGCCGATTGGTTTATAAAAAGCTTGTGTGCTGCTTTTGTAAAACTTCCTTCTTTGGCAACTTCATAAAATATTCTTAGATAGTGCAAATCCAAGTTTCTCACTCCCTATAAAGCTAAAATATAAGCAAATTAATACTCTCCAATTATATACTAATTATCCCCAATATTCAAGATTAATCTATATATTGCATATATAGATCCCGACAAACTATTTAACCCGGCATTTCTGCCGGGTTTATTGTTAGCTTGAAAAGGCTTCCAAATTTTCTTGAAGTTTTTCCAGCTTGTCCATATACTCTTTTTGTATTTTTTTCTCTCTGTCCACTATGTGGTCAGGGGCTTTAGACATGAATTTTTCGTCGTTTAATTTTCTGTTTACCTTTTGTAGTTCTTTATCTATCTTCTCTATCTGATCCTTTATTTTTTTAACCTCAGCTTCCATATCCAATAACCCTTCAAGTGGTATGTAGATTTCGCTGCTGTCTACCACCCTAAACCCGGCGCTGCTTGGTTTCTCTACATCACTTCCGTAAGAAACTGATTCAAGATTCGCCAGCTTTGAAAGGAAGTTTTTATTGTTTTCAACTGTAGAAAGCTCGTCCTGCTCTTTTGTCCTTATGATAGAGTTTACTTTTTTTGCAGGAGAGATGCCCATTTCAGCTCTTATGTTTCTTACAGCAGTTATAAGACCTTTTAGGTATTCCATTTTCTTCTCTACAGCGTCATCTATTTTTGATTCGTCCAGGATAGGAAAAGGTCTAAGCATGATAGTATCCGCTTCCACTCCGAGTTTCTGCCATATCTCCTCAGTAAGATAAGGCATGAACGGGTGAAGCATCCTAAGACCACTTTCTAATATTGTCCAAAGCATATATTGAGCCGTTTTCTTTGTTTTTACATCTTCGTTTCCGTATAGTCTTGGTTTGGCCATCTCTACATACCAGTCACAGAAATCTCCTCTAAGGAATTCATACACCGACTTTGCTGCCTCATCCAAAACAAAGTTATCCAGTTTTTTGTTTACCTCTATTATTGTTTTATTGAGTCTTGAAAATATCCATTCATCTACAAGCTCGAACTGCAGCTCGTCCTTGTTTACACTTTTTATGTCGAAATCTTCTAAGTTCATAAGTACGAATCTAGATACGTTCCACACTTTATTGGAGAAGTTTCTTCCCATCTCTATTAGCTTTTCGGAAAAGAATACATCCTGTCCCTGTGATGTGTTGTAAAGCATTGTAAACCTTATTGCATCGGCACCGTATTCGTTTATTAAGTTTATTGGATCCGGTGAGTTTCCTAGAGATTTAGACATCTTTCTTCCAAGGTCATCCCTTACTATACCGTGAAGGTAAACTGTCTTAAATGGAATATCCTTCATTTCGTAAAGTCCCATCATTACCATTCTGGCTATCCAGAAGAAAAGTATGTCTGCTCCTGTTACTATTGCCGATGTAGGATAAAAAGCTTCTAGTTCAGGAGTTTTTTCAGGCCAACCCATTGTAGAAAAAGGCCAAAGCGCCGAACTGAACCAAGTGTCAAGCACGTCTGTATCCTGTGTTAACTCTACCTCTTTACCGTAGTGTTCTTTTGCTTGCTCCATGGCTTCTTCCGTCGATTTTGCTACAAATAAATGCCCATCAGGCCCGTAGTAGGCAGGAATTCTGTGCCCCCACCATATCTGTCTTGAGATACACCAGTCTCTTATATTTTCAAGCCAGTTATAGTATACCTTCTCCCATCTCTTAGGCTTTATCTCTATTTCTCCGCTTCTAACAACTTCCAAGGCTTTCTCGGCAAGTGGCTTCATCTTAACAAACCATTGTTTTGACACCCTTGGTTCGACGATTGTGTCGCACCTGTAGCAGTGCCCCACTGAGTGGTTGTGTGTTTTTGTTTTTATAAGCAGTCCCAATCCATCGAGGTCTTCTAATATAGCCTTTCTAGCTTCGAACCTGTCCAGTCCGGCGTATTTTCCCCCATTTTCGTTTATCTTACCGTCATCTGTCATTATGTTTAGCACTTCT
>QKCP01000075.1 GCA_003246855.1 Ilyobacter polytropus | reverse complement strand
AAGTAAAAAAAGAATCATTTTCTAGGTTAAAAAGGTCAATTTTCGCTCTCTTCACTAATGAGTTTACACCATCTCAACACAAAAGTCAACGATTTTTTGTAAAAAATTTACTTTATGTAATATTTTTACATTTGATTTTTTCTGTTTCTTCGTATATAATAGTTATAGAAAGATAGGGGGATTCAACTATGACTTTAAAAGAAATCGCTAATAAATGCCAAGTTTCCGTGGCTACAGTTTCTCGTGTTATAAACAATAAAGGAAATGTGAGTTACAACACTCAGGAAAAGATTTTACATTTTTTAAACGAGAACGAAAAAAACTATAAATATTTTTCTTCTAATGAAAAAAATGACACAATCGCAATTATCATTCCAAATATCCATAACTCCTTTTACAGCGAAATTGTAAAAGGAATTACTTATACCGCTAATAAATACAATTTTGATATTCTTCTATACGATACTAATGATGAACTAAAAAAAGAGTTAAAGTATTTAAAAAAATCTGTAGAACAAAAAGTTAACGGCATCATATTCATGAGCTCTAGTAAGGGTGATGAAAATGATGAACTAAAAAAACTATTTTTACAAATAAAAATACCCATCATTTTGATGGATAAGGAAATTAAAAACCTACAATTTGATGGGATATTTTTGGATGATATTTCCGGGACATTTCTCCTCACCAAAACCTTAATTGAAAACGGACATAAAAATATCGGTATTTTAGTAGGTGAAAACGATTCTGAAGTTACAAAAAAAAGATTAAAGGGATATAAAGAAGGGCTTTTAGAATATGAAATTCCATATAATCAAGAAAATATATTCTACTCTAGCTTCACCAAAGAACATCTTGCGTATAATATTTTAGATAATGTATTAAAAAATGAAAACAGACCAACTGCCATAATTAGCTGTAGCGGTCTTTTAACAATTGCATTAGTAAAATCTATAAAAGACGCCGATTTAAAAATTGGAAAAGATTTAGCCATAGTTTCTTTCGATGATGTTAAAATTTTACAACTATTAGGAATGAATATAACTTCTGCTTCTACAGATCTTCAAGAGATGGGAAAAGCAGGATTTGATCTTTTATACAAAAAAATAAAAAATGAAACTTTATTTTCAAGCAAGTTAAAAATTATCCCTAACATTATAAAAAGAGGTTCTGAGAAATCAATTTCATAATGTAAAAAAATTACAACGCCTTTCAAATGAAATACTTTTTAATATGGTATAATTAGAATATAGAACATTAATTTTTTACTAAAGTAATTACACAATTTCTAGACATTTTAATATTTCTAATATATTATGTAGAAGATATATTTCTAATTCTTTAGGAGGCTTAAAGTATGACTTTAAAAGAAATTGCTGACAGATGTGGCGTATCTATCGCTACAGTTTCTCGTGTTATTAACAATAAAGGAAATGTGAAATCTGATACAAAAGAAAAAATTTTACAACTTTTAAATCAAAGCGATAAAAGCTACAAGTATCTTGTATCCACCGAAAGAAATCAGACTATAGCTGTTATTGTACCAGATATAAATAACCCTTTTTATGGTGAACTTATAAAGGGAATTTCTAAAATGGCTGACAAGCATAATTTCGATATACTTTTATACGATACTCACGATGATCCTGAAAAAGAATTCAAGTATTTAAAAAAAGCTTCAAAGCAGGAAATAAACGGCATTATATTAATGACTTCAAGTAAAAGTTACCATTGCGAGGGAATAAAAGCTCTATTTAAACAGATAAAAATACCTATTATTTTAATGGATAGAGAAATTAAGAATCTACAAGTTGATGGTGTATTTTTTGATGACATCACTGGAGTGTTCATGCTTACAGAACTCCTAATAGAACAGGGACATAAAAACATTGGCATATTAACCGGTGAAAAAGATTCAGAAGTTACAAAAAAAAGATTAGAGGGATACAAAAGAGCCCTCTCAGAACATGAAATTCCTTGTAATCCAAAAAATATATACTATACAAGTTTTACCGAGACCCATTTTGCATATGATATTTTAGAAAATGTATTAAATAGCAAAAATAGACCAACAGCCATAATTAGCTGCAGCGGTCTCTTAACAATTGCATTAATAAAATCCATAAACGAAGCCGGATTAGAGATCGGCAAAGACATATCCATAGTTTCTTTTGATGACGTTAAAATTCTTCAACTCTTAGGTATAAAAATTACCGCAGCTTTTACAGACCTTCAGGAAATGGGAAAAGCTGGGTTTGATCTCTTGTACAAAAAAATAAACAAAAGCTCCTCTCTCACCAATAAATTAACAATTATTCCTACTATTATAAAAAGAGGTTCTGAGAAATCTAAGCTTTAATAAAAAAAACAAATAAAATGACTCCGCTAATGCAGTTTTATAAGTTGCTTGCGGAGTCATTTTAAAATTCTTAATTATTTATTTTTATTCATTCCACTTCAATATTCTTGATACCGCTTTTTTCCACTCCGTATAGTACTCTCCTCTTTTCTCATCCGATATTTTTGGAAAAAACTCACTTTCTTCTCTTTTCACATTTTTTATCTCTTCTCTATTTTTCCAAAATCCGACCGCTAATCCAGCTAAATAAGCAGCTCCCATTGCAACCACTTCACGCATTTCCCACCTTTTTAACCTTATTCCAAGTATATCCGCCTGAAACTGTATTAAAAAATCATTTTGAATAACACTGCCATCAACTTTTAATTCACTTAATTTTATTCCTACATTTTTTTCAACCGCTTCCACTAAATCTCTGGTCTGATACGCTATCGATTCTAACGCAGCTCTGATTATATGCTCTTTGTTTACACCTCTGGCTATACCCATTATTGCTCCCCTAGCGTACATATCCCAATAAGGAGCTCCCAATCCTATAAATGCCGGAACCATATATATCCCGTGGTTATCATCTACATCTACCTTAATGTCCTCTATCTTGACTTTAGCATCAATTAATCCCAACTCATCTTTTATCCACTCTATTGCCTCACCTGCTATATAGATAATACCTTCTAAAGCATACTCTATTTTCCCTTCTATCCCAACTGCTATGGTTGTAATTAGTCCACTTTTAGCCTCTACAAAATTGTCCCCTGTATTCATAATAAAATCACATGCTGTTCCATAGGTGTTCTGTGCTTCTCCTAATTTAAAGCATCTGTGTCCAAAAAGAGCTGCCTGTTGGTCACCTGCTAATCCAGCTATCGGCATAAGGCATTCCTTCCCTTCTTCTAGACTTGCATAGCCACATACCCCACTTGAATTCTTTACTTCTGGTAGCATTGATTTCGGGATTTCCAATGCTTCCAGTATCTTATCATCCCATTTTAACTCCTTTACATCATATATCATAGTCCTCGAAGCATTTGTATAGTCAGTTACGTGAACCTTCCCGTTTGTCAGTTTCCATATGAGCCAGGTATCTATTGTCCCAAATAAAAGTTCTCCTTTCTCCGCTCTTTGTCTAGCTCCATCTACATTGTCTAAAATCCATTTTAGTTTTGTAGCAGAAAAATAAGCATCTACAATAAGACCTGTTGTTTTTTTTATATATGTCCCCATACCATTATTTTTAATGTCCTCACAAATAGGAGCTGTTCTTTTGCACTGCCAGCTTATTGCATTATATATAGGCTCGCCACTGTTTTTATCCCAAACTACAGTCGTTTCTCTTTGGTTTGCAATCCCTATAGCTGCTATTTCATCACAACTTATTCCTGCTGAACGAATCGCCTCCTTTAAGGCTTCATTTTGGCTTTCCCATATTTCTATTGGATCTTGTTCTACCCATCCTGATTGAGGATATACTATTTTAATTTTTTTCTCAGCTCTACCTAAAATATTTTCATTTTTATCAAAAATAACCGCTCTAGAGTTAGTAATTTCTTGAAATAATGATAGAATATATTTTTTCTCCATTTATTATTTCTCCTTTCGACAGTTAATTTTATACTTTTATTTTAATATACTAAAAATCTCTTATTCCCCTTTTTATACAAACCTATATAAAATAAAAAATCCCGCCAAAAATGTTGGCGGGATTGCTTGTTTTAGAATTTAAAACGCAGGTACTACTGCACCTTCATATTTCTCGGCTATGAACTCTTTTACCTTTTCACTCTGAAGAACTTTCATAAGAGTTTTTATCTTTTCTTGGTTTTCACTACCTGATTTCACAACAACTATATTGGCGTAAGGTGACTCCGCCCCCTCTATCAGCATAGCATCTTCAGAAGGATTTAGATCTGATTCCAATGCGTAGTTACCATTTATTACAGCCGCATCCACGTCATCTAAGATTCTCGGAAGCTGAGCTGCATCAAGAGCTCTAAATTCCAATTTTTTCGGATTTTCTACAACATCAAGTTCCGTTGCATTCAATCCCGCTTCAGGATTTAACTTTATAAATCCTTTGGCCTGCAAAAGGAGCAATGCCCTACCACCGTTTGACGGGTCATTTGGTATGGCTATAACAGAACCATCTTTCAGCTCATCAAGAGAATTTATCTTTTTAGAATAAAGCCCCATCGGCTCAACATGTACATTCCCAACAGATATAAGATCTAAACCTCTCTCTTCTACAAACTTATCCAAATAAGGCAGGTGTTGAAAAAAGTTTGCGTCTATCTCCCCGTCATTTAAAGCAAGGTTCGGTGTCACATAATCTGTGAACTCTACTATCTCAAGCTGAAAACCTTCCGCAGCCAGGTCGTCTTTTACTGCCTCAAGTATCTCAGAGTGCGGTACAGGTGTTGCCCCCACTCTTATAACTTTACTGTTTACATCTTCATCTTTTTTCCCTCCACACGCAACAAACAGCAGTGCGAGAAGGATAAATAAAATATTTTTCTTCATGCCTTCCTCCTATGATCTATTTTTTTTAACATTTTTAACTATTGTATTTCCCAACCACTGTATAAACTGCACTAAAGCTATTATGGCCACAACAGCAACAAACATAACGTCTGTTTTAAATCTTTGATAGCCATATCTTATCGCCAAATCTCCTAACCCGCCGCCTCCAATGGCTCCAGCCATGGCAGAATACCCTATGAGGCTTATAACGGTAATCGTTAGACCGTGAACCAGAGAAGGTACTGCTTCAGGAATGAGTACTTTACATATTATCTCCCAGTTCGAGGCCCCCATGGATATAGAGGCTTCTATCAAGCCACCGTCCACTTCTTTTACCGCTCCCTCTATTATTCTTGCCACAAACGGTGCTGCAGCTATAGAGAGCGGCACTATACTAGCAGTAGAGCCTATGGTTGTCCCAACGACTACCCTAGAGAGTGGAAATACTAGTATCATCAGGATTATAAACGGAAACGACCTAAATATATTTACAATCGTATCCAATAACAAGTTTAACCTTGGCTTTTCCCATATGTGACCTCTACCGGTTATCACCAAAAGCAGGCCTATGGGCGCCCCTAAAATAGTGGAGAATACAGCAGACCAAGCCACCATGTGAAGCGTCTGCCAGAGAGATGGCAGCAAAAGTCCTATTACTTTATCCATTATAAAGCACCTCCACTCCTACTCCTTTTGTTTTCAGCCACTCTATACTGCTATCCTGATTTTCCATATCCCCCAGAAGTTCCACTACAAGGTGTCCCACTCTTGTGGTAGTCAGTTCGTCTATATTGCCCGCGAGTATATTTGGGTCTACATCGAAGTTTCTTATCATACCGGCAAGTACCGGAGCTGTGGTCAGCTGGCCTTTGAAAAGCAGCTTTATTATCTTCTTTCCCGAGGTCTTGATTAGTTCTACTTCCGACTTTTCATCGTGGACTGTGTGCTCGACAAATTCCTTTGCAATGTCTGTTTTCGGGTTCAAAAATATCTCCTCGGTCGGACCCTCTTCGATGACCTCTCCGCCGTACATTATCGCCGCCCTGTTGCACACACTCCTTATAACCTCCATCTGGTGCGTGATGAGCACTATGGTTATCCCCAATTTCTTCTGTATATTCCTCAAAAGGTCCAATATTGATTTTGTGGTCTTAGGGTCTAAGGCACTGGTCGCCTCGTCCGAAAGCAGAATTTTCGGGTGGTTTGCCAGGGCCCTGGCTATGGCAACCCTCTGCTTTTGTCCGCCACTCAACTGCGCCGGGTAAGAATCAGCCTTATCCGAAAGCCCCACAAGGTCCAAAAGCTCCTCTACCCTGGGCTGTATATCCTTTTTCTTCCACCCTGCTATCTCAAGGGCAAAGGCTACATTCCCTTTTACATCCCTTGATTGTAACAAGTTGAAATGCTGGAATATCATTCCGGTTTTTTTTCTGTACTCTCTTAGCTTCTTCTTGTCATACTTTAGTATGTTTTCTCCTAGTACTGATATCTCTCCACTCGTGGCGTCCTCTAACCTGTTTAGCATCCTTATAAGGGTGGACTTTCCTGCACCACTAAGCCCCATTATCCCGTATATATCGTTTTCCTCTATTCTGAGGTTTACATTTTTTACGGCATGGACTGCACCAGGTGCGGTGCTGTAAACCTTATTCAAATTTTTTATCTCTATCAAAACACTCACCTCTAATCGCAACTTATATTAAAAAATAAATAAAAGCCTCTTAATAAAAGAGGCCTCAGAAGTCACACGAGTCTCTCTCATCTTTGTCCCTAAAAGAACTCTGGAATTAGCACCACACCTCTCGCGGTAGGTTGCTGAAGCTTCGCAGGGCCAGCCCCTCTGCTTCTCTGGATAAGAGTTTATCCTATTTAATTTTAAAATCATTATACCCCCAAAGCGCTCTCCTGTCAAGAGGTTTCACTTTTAAAATGAATTTTTTTTAAGTTTTTTGTTAATTTTAAATTTAGAAATATATTCTCCAATAGTAAGCGTTTTTTAATTTTATAATGATAAAAATTACACTACGTTATTGCATTTATCACACATAAATCTTTTACAAAATACGCCATGAATAAAAATAGGATAAGGCCATTGCGGCCTTATCCTGTTTTTTGACTATGCTTTTAATATGCAGGTACCAAAGAATAACCTTTAGCTTGATATCCTATTAGAGATATAAAACCGTTAGGCACCTGAACTATTTCAGGTAGCACAGTTGCTGGGTCTACATTAAAAACTGTAGTTGCAAATACACAGATTTCTAATGTTATTCCATCCGCTGACATGCCTTTTATTGTTTCTGCTATTTTGTCTATTGCCATTTGTTCTTCAGGGGTAAAGCTTGATTTATCTGTAGATATCAATTTAACAGCAGGTCCACTGAATACCACTACAAATTTCGGATCTTTCTTAAGTCCGACTATGTTTTCATCTTTGTAGGTTTTATGTATCAAATCAAGTATTAAAGCAGCACTTTTTGGGTTACTCATTCTAACGTCAAAAACTGCCTTGGCGGCTTTCACCTTTGTCAAAGCTGCATACCCTTCACCTAACGCCGGCATAGCACTTATGAATAACAAGCATACTAAAACTAGTAAACTTTTAAAGGACTTCACAGATTTCATTCCTACACCTCCTTTTAAAAACATACAGTTGGCATCTAACTCTACTTCTGCAATCAATTAGATTTGCCTCCCGTATATAAGTATTATACTTCTTCCAACATGACTATTTTGATTTTTTTTGTAAACATTTAAAATATTAGTTGATATAGCCCACAGGAAATTTCTTTAAATCTCGTAATATATAATATATAAAGGGTGTGCATCTATCAGAAAGGAATGATTCTTATGGTTAATCTCTTTATTTCAAACCCAAAAATATACTCTCTCTTTATCCTTCCACTATTTGTATTTCTAGCCAGGATATTGGATGTCAGTTTGGGAACCATAAGGATTATCTTTATCTCGAAAGGTTATAAATATCTGGCGCCTGTTATCGGTTTTTTCGAAATAAGCATCTGGCTTTTGGCCGTAACTCAAATTTTCCAAAATTTAAAAAGCCCGGTGTATTATTTAGCTTACGCCGGCGGTTTTGCTACAGGTACTCTTGCAGGAATCCTTATTGAAAATAAACTATCTATAGGCATGGTGCTTATTAGGGTTATAACCCAAAAAGATTCGGAAGAGCTTATAAAAATCTTGAAATTAAAAGACTACAACCCAACCAGATCTTATGCAGAAGGTCCTGATGAGCAACAAGTGAGCGTAATATATATGATACTCGACAGGCATGATGTTTTAGAGATCATTGATATAATAAAAAACTACAACCCCAATGCTTTCTACTCTGTGGGGGATGTAAAATTTGTGAGCAACAAAATTCTACCGCATGCAAAGCTTTGGTACAAAAAATACGATAGAAGTCTACTCCGAAATCATCGCAAGGGCAAATAGACTTTATTTTTAGGACGCGGTGCCAACACTTCTTTAACTGTACGCCGAAGAATCTATAATATCCGCCATAAGAGATATAGAGAAAGGGGGAAAAATTTATGGAATACAGAATCCGTGTGGCTGCAATAATAGTAAAGGATGATAAGATTTTACTGATTAGAAACATCGACCCAAAAAGCGGCTTTGAGTGGTGGGCTCCACCTGGAGGTGGCTTAGAAGATATAGACAAGAATATACACGAATGTGCAATAAGGGAAACTTGGGAGGAAACCGGATACCATATTAAAACTGAAGATATCCTATACATTAGAGAATTTATAACCTCGGTCTACAACTCACACAATTTAGAGATATTCCTAAAAGGAATAATCACCGGCGGTTCTCTCTGCATGCAAAATCCAAACTGTCCAGGACACGACGACTACATGATCGAAGAGGTCCGCTGGGTGGACAAGGGAGATCTCAGCAAACTTAATGTGTTCCCGGAAATTATAAGGGAGGAAAATATCTGGCCTCATCTGGAAGAAAAGGTGTACACCAGGTATCTCGGAAGGAAAAAAATTTAGCTGATCTATTCAAAACAAATAAAAACCACAAAAGGAGATATGAAAATGTTTATAAAAATAACAGCAACAGCGATAGCTATACTAATAATATTTATAATAATTTTATTCGCCGTAAAAAACAGAAACCGTAACTCTTCTAAGTACATGATAAAATTTATCAAAAAGAAATACGAAGATACATGGGGAAGCGTAGAATCCTTAGATATCTTAGGTATCCATCATTTAGCCGAATTCAAAGATAACAAAAGACACATATTCCTTGTTGTTATGTTTAGAAACGGAAGGCTGGCTCATTCATTCAGCGAAGTAAAATTCAATGGTAAAAATATGCTGCACAAAAGAATGAGCGAATTGGAAAAAGACAGATTTCTAAAATCAAATCCAGATTTCTATCTTAAGTACTCCAAATTGTTAACAATATACGAAAGTCATTAAAGTTTTCAATTTTTATTTTGGACCAACTTTAACATTTCCTATTTAATTATTAAAGAATAAAATATTTGGAGTGGTTTAAATGCACACAAAATATTTAAAGATCAACGACAACTGCACGATAGCTTATGACGTAACTGGAGAAGGTCCGGCATTAATAATGCTGCACAGCTCACTACCACAAAGCAGACAAGCATGGCACAAACTAGGGTATGTTGAAAAGTTTTCAGAAAATCACAAGGTTATAACAGTCGATTTCCCTTGCCATGGGGAATCGACTTGTGAAATGTTGGGAATAAAAGACTTCAGCATTCAATTTATCGTCGAGATTATAGATATTATAACCCAGGAGTGCAATGTGAAAAACTATGCCGTAATAGGGCTTGCTTTCGGAGGGGCAGTCGCTATGCATCTCTCTGCAGAAAGTAATCGAGTAACAGGGATAATAGTCGATGAGCCAGCTTGTTTTGACAGGCTATTAAAACAATCCAACGAATTTCTTCCTCGTTTGATCGAGGTAAGAAAAGCAGCAGAAGAGGATTCAATAGACCTCCCTGATTTACAAAAAAATTTGCCATTTTCAAACGAAGTAAATCTCAACGTAGCAATATCCCTTTATGAAGCCATAAAAACTTGGAAAAATATTAAGCCAAAAGATATAAATTGTCCCGTGTGCTATCTAGAGGAGTTTATTCATACAACCGAAGTTTTCGAAGAGCCTCCTAAAATAGCTTTTATTTATGATGAAATGGAAAAATTTTTAAAATCTTTAAAATATTAGTTTTAAAATTCAATACCCAATCATTATTGAAAAGCCCCCTAAATTTGGAGGCTTTTTACTATTTTATATTTTTAGATATATTGCCTCTATTTTTTAAAGGATTTTTTATTTCTAAAACGAATCTTATGAGTAGTTCACAACTCTTTTCCATATTGCGTATGCTAAAAAAATTTGAAATAATGAATTCATGTATAATTTAACCGGCATAAATAACGTCTATTATCTTTTTTTACAAAAGGGGAACACATTATGAAAGCAAAGGCAATAATTATAACCGTATTAATCATGCTCTTATTTACCATCATAGTGCAGAACACCGAGATAGTATCATTTAAACTGTTCTTTTGGGAGTTCAGTATGTCTAGAATAATCTGGCTGCTGCTTGTATTCGTTATAGGATTTATTTTAGGCTACACAATCAGGACAATTAGAGACAAGACAGACTTTTAAATAAACTCAACACTTTACCGGATACAAGACTTAGCACTAAAGTGACATTAACTTTTTCAAATTTTGTCTTGAACTATGCAAAAAATAAAAAACCTGCCGTTAGGCAGGTGCATAGTTCAATTATTTAGCTGTTACGTTAGAAGCTTGAGGACCTTTTTGCCCTTCAGTAATTTCGAAAGTTACTGCTTCCCCTTCTTCTAAAGTTTTGAACCCAGGTTTGTTGATTTGGCTGAAGTGTACGAATACGTCGCTTCCTTCTTCTGAAGTGATGAATCCAAATCCTTTTTCTTGATTAAACCATTTTACTGTTCCGTTTACCATTTCTTAATACCTCCATAAAATACTTTTTTGAATAAAAATTAGAAATAATAATAACATACCCAATTTATAAGTACTTTACAAAGATATACCAAAATTAGAGATGAAAGTTTTTCTAAATTATTCTAAATTATTATACCCTACTTTTTCTTCTATGTCAAATAAATTATTTCGACGCAATGCTTCAAACCCAACAAGTTCCTATGCTTCACACTTATAGACATCAGAATCTATAGGTCATACCTAGGGATATTACAGGGTAATACTTGAACTCATTCAGCTCATCTTTCAACTCCTCCTCCTCTAACGCTAAATCCTCCAAAAATGCTGCATTATCTGAAAGTGTGCCATCCGCAGTCAGGTTTACATTCGGGGTTCCTTGAAATATAACCCCAACATCAAATACCACTCCTACTCTTTTCCCTTCTCCAAAAGCATTTCCCCATCCAACCCCAACGTAAGGGGCCACATTTTCAAAGCCCACACTCCCAGTCAAAGTACCGACATCTGATCCGCTGTATGTGGTGTTTCCTATGCTATAAGTAGCTGAAGACTGTGCATCCACATCGATACTGTTGTCATTTGATAGAATCCCTGCACTCACCCTGAATCCCCCATTGAAAGGATGCCAATCCAAAATGGCCGAAACTGAACTGAGATCAAGATCTACATCATACTTTATGTCGTCCTGACTAGTTGTATAAGTATGGCTATAAGCATTCCCTCCTACTCTTAGAGTAAGGTTTGAATTTACCCGAGCAAGCAGCTCCACACCGCCACCTAGGGTGCTGGCTTTTGCCGCCACTGCAAGTCTGCCGTCATCCCCGTACGAGGTACTGTAAAAAGCAATTAAAATCAGCATAATCAAAAAAATCCTTTTAATTTTTCTAAACACAGATAACTACCTCCTCAAGTTTATTTTTCATAAATAACCTACTATTTATCACCATCTGTTCTAGGCCCCTGTATTTCCTGCTCCATCCTTTCTCTCTTC
>QKCP01000069.1 GCA_003246855.1 Ilyobacter polytropus | reverse complement strand
TTCTATAAAGACTATAGAAACTACTACACCTATGCCAATTGTAGCAGAAATGAGAGCTATTTGGGATGGTATGAGGCCTAATCTGGAAGCTGTATTAAACGGTCAAATGACTCCAAAGGAAGCGGCAGCTAAAATGCAGGAAGATGCAGAAGAAGGAATAAAAGCGATCAAAGGGGAATAAAAAAAAGGAATATTTACCGCAAATCATTCTAAAGGAAAGAGAGAGTTCTTATGGAAACTAAAGCGATTAGAGGCAGTTTCATTAATATAAAAAAAGATTTAATAAAAATAAAAAGTGGAGGTTCTACCTACATGGGTAGAGCCACTGCTTACTATTTCATCCTACCAGCTATAACCATTTTAGCGCTTATGGTTTTCTACCCGCTGCTATACGGTTTTTATCTTTCAATTACAGATATGAGCTTGAAGACTTTTAAAAATCCAAACATAATCGGGTTAAAAAACTATTTTGATGTACTTAAAAACCCAAGAATTTTTAGAACATTATTAAGAACTATTGTATGGACCTTTGTAAACGTAGGAGCCCACGTGACACTTGGTCTTGCACTTGCGGTTATACTGAACAGAAAACTTCCGGGTAAAAAGTTTTTGAGGATATTTCTTATAATTCCTTGGGCGATGCCGCAATACATATCGGCTCTTACCTGGAAAGGTATGTTCAATCTTAAATTTGGAGCTGTAAACATATTTCTACAAAAAATAGGTATTGATCCTATTCCTTGGCTTTCAGAACCTACAATGACTTTCATAGCAGCCATAATAACTAATATCTGGCTTGGCTTTCCTTTCATGATGATGGTTGCCCTTGGGGCGCTACAATCAATTCCTGCAGACCTGTACGAGGCAGCAGAAATAGACGGTGCCAGCTCGTGGCAGCAGTTTAAAAACATAACTCTGCCGATGCTTAAGCCCGCGATGACCCCGTCCATAGTTTTGGGGACTGTATGGACATTCAACATGTTGAATGTAATACTCATAATAGCCGGTGGATTCGGAAATGATAAAACTCAGATCCTGGTTACAGAGGTTTACAGAATGTCGTTCCAATTCTACAGATACGGTTATGCGGCTGCATACTCAGTGTTGATATTTATTATCTTGCTTGTGTTTGGAATAAACTACGTGAAAAAAAGCAAGGTATTAGGAGAGGATTAGGATGAAGCTAAGAAATATATATTTTGAAAAAAAAGACTCGAACTTAAAAGTAGCGATGATGTACCTGATAGTAATAACGTTTTGTCTTGTCGCAGTGTATCCGCTTTTAAACGTACTTTCAATATCGCTTAGACCCGGGGATCAACTGTTTTCAATGTCACTTAGGATAATACCTGAAAATTGGTCGTTTGCCAACTACAGAGAGGTTATCTTTGAAAAAGACCTGCTGCTTTGGCTCAGAAACTCGTTTATCATATCCATACTTACAGCTGTAATTAGTGTAGCCTTTTCGGTAACGGCAGCCTACTCTTTCTCCAGGTTCAGATTCTGGGGGAGGAAAATGGGAATGATGACATTCTTGGTTACGCAGATGTTCCCGGCGCCAATGCTGTTGCTTCCAACATATGTAATACTGGTAAAACTTGGTCTTATAAATAAGTTCGCAGGCCTTTTGATACCTTACGTTGCAATGGCTGTTCCGTTCTCCGTATGGAATCTGAAGGGGTATTTTGACACTATACCGAAGTCACTGGAGGAGAGCGCCTACATAGACGGTTGTAACGTATGGCAGTCCATGATAAGAATAGTTCTACCACTTTCATTGCCTGCGCTGGCTATAACTGGCTTGTTCTCCTTCATGGTAGCATGGTCGGAGTTCGTAATAGCCAGAATAATACTGACAAAGGCAAACATGCTTACACTTCCTTTGGGGCTTATACAGCTTCAGGGAGAGTTCGCTACCTCGTGGGGTCTTTATTCAGCGGCAGCTATAATAACTACGCTGCCAGTAGTTATAATGTTTATAGGGCTGTCTAAATTCATCGTAGGTGGGCTTACAGTAGGTGGAGTAAAAGAATAATTGACTTCAAGATTAAATATTTCAACACAGAAAATTGTGGTTACAAAAAATTATAAATTGAAACACGACAAAGAACCATGCCTGGGTACCCACAGGCATGATTTTTTGTCGGATAACGATGTTATGGGTGATTTTTTATGCAAAAACTAAAAAAAATAAGAGATATTTTTCGTTTTGCTTATTTAGCTATACTGATAACAATTTTTTTACTAGGTTGTTTGTGGGGATATGTCAGTTACAAAAATTTCTATAGAGAGTCGGCAAAATTAAGATCTAAGTATATTTCTTACCAAAAAGATTTGATAAAAAACGAGGTAAACGAAATAGTAAAAAAATAGAGTATCGCAAATCAAAAACAGAAGAAAAGGTTAGGCAAAACGTAAAGGACAGAACATATGAAGCATATGATATCGCCATGGAAATCTATAAAGAAAACAAAAATAGCAAAGGTAAAAGTGAAATACAGCGTATTATCATAGAAACCTTGAGTAAACTCAACTACAATAAAGGCAGAGACTATTATTTTGGGGGCAAGATTGAAGATGGTGTACTTTTGCTTACCAATAACCTAAGATTCCAAGGAAAAAATGTGCTGAGATACCAAGATACAGAAGGCAGATACATATTTAAAGATATGATAAACATTGTTAGTTCAGAAGGGGAAGGTTTTTATGAATATATGTGGGAGCGTCCAGGTTATATAGGAAAAGGGTATAGAAAAATATCATACGTGAAGCGGCTAGAACCGCTAAACCTTTGGATAGGCACGGGTGAATATTATGTAGATTTTCAGCATGAATTACAGCAGGAACTACTGGAGGAAATCTCAAGAGTAAGTTCTGGGGAAAGATGTCATATTTTTGTGGGGAATTTTAGTGGGATAAATTTAATATCAAAAGATAAAACTCGAAGTTATCTATTTTGGAAAAACTGGTGGGAGCTTGAGGACTCAAAGGGGATAAAAATAGTCCAAGATTTTAAAAAGGCTGCTGAAAAAAAAGATGGAGACTTTGTAAATTACTCATGGTATAAATCCAGCAAAAAAAAACCTGTAGAAAGGATAGCCTTTGTTAAAGGAATCTCTGATTGGAAGTGGATGTTGGGAGCTGAGATATATCTAGATGAAGTAGAAGACATAATAGCTTCCAACAAGGCAGCGTT
>QKCP01000057.1 GCA_003246855.1 Ilyobacter polytropus | reverse complement strand
TGGTATTCTATGACATAACAGCTTCGCACGAAAAAAGAAAGCTTTTCACAGACGTACTAGAGAGACTTGCCAAAGAGGTGTTTATACCTCTTACTGTAGGCGGAGGAATCAACACCATAGAAGATTTCAGCAGAGTATTAAATGCCGGTGCTGACAAGGTGAGCGTAAACAGTGGAGCCGTCAGCAACCCGTTGCTTATAAAAGAAGCCGCAGAAAAATTCGGAGACCAGTGCGTAGTACTATCTATAGATGTAAAAAGGGTGGACGGCCAGTTTAGAGTGTTTATAAACGGCGGTAGGAAAGATACCGGAATGGATGCCTTGGAATGGGCTAAACGTGGTCAGGAGCTGGGTGCGGGCGAATTGGTTGTAAACAGTATGGACACAGATGGGGTGAAGGAAGGGTTTGATTTGGAAATGCTAGAGGCATTTTCTAAGGTGGTTTCTATACCTATAATAGCTTCTGGTGGTGCCGGGAAAATAGAAGATTTTGAGGACGTTTTCAGGGTAAAAGGTGTGGACGCCGGGCTAGCAGCATCAGTATTCCACTTTGGAACCATAGAGATACCTGAGCTTAAAAAGTACTTAAAAAATAAAGGGATAAGCACTAGAATATAAATGAGAGGATGAGGTTCTTAAAATGGAGAAATTTATTAAAGATATAAAATTTGATGAAAATGGGTTGGTTCCTGCTGTTGTGCAGGATATAAATACGAAAAAGGTTTTGATGCTTGCTTATATGAATGAGGACAGCATAAAAAAGACTCTGGAGACGGGATTAGCTACTTACTATAGCCGTTCAAGACAGGAGCTTTGGACAAAAGGTCTTACTTCTGGTAACACCCAAAAGCTTATCAAAATGAGCTATGACTGTGACGGAGACACAATACTTTTAGAAGTTGATCAAAAAGGAGTAGCTTGCCATACAGGTGAGTATAGCTGCTTTTTCAATGAGGCATTCAAAGATGAGGCTTACTCTGAATTTTCATTAAAAGATCTATACGACCAGATAGTTGACAGAAAATCTAACCCTGTGGAAGGCTCTTACACTAACTACCTATTTGACAAGGGGATAGATAAAATACTTAAAAAAGTAGGAGAGGAAAATGCTGAGGTTATAATAGCGGCTAAAAACACAGATATTTCAGAGTTGCAGTATGAGCTTTCCGACCTTGTTTATCACGCTATGGTTTTGATGGTTGAGAGGGGTCTTACTTTAGAGGATATAATGAACGAGCTGAAAAAAAGACACAAGTAGCGAAGGAAGTGTTTTAAATGTATGACTACCACATACACTCACATTTTTCAGAGGATAGCAGCTCTGAAATGGAGGACATGGTAAAGGGGGCTATCCTGCAGGGAGCCAAGGAAATATGCTTTACCGAACACAAGGAGTTCGACTATCCAGTTGACGAGTTAGAGTTTGAGCTAGACCTCTTGAAGTATGAAAAGAAGTTCTATGAACTAAGAGAAAAATATATGGACAGGATAGACATGAAAATCGGTTTGGAACTTGGGCTTCAAAAACATATACTAAAAGAGTGCGGAGAGTTTGTAAAAAAATTTCCTTTTGATTTTGTAATAGCTTCTCAACACTGTATGGATAAAAAAGACCTATACTACATGAAGCTAGAAGAAAAGAATGTGAAAGGGGCCTTTGACACCTATTTCGAAGAACTATATTATGACATAAGGAATTTTCAAGATTTTGATGTGATAGGACATCTGGACCTTATAAGAAGGTATACCAAGGAGGCTCAGGAGTACGATATATCAAAGTCGTACCAAGAAATAGAAGAGATATTAAGGTATCTTATCGATATTGGGAAAGGTATTGAGGTGAACACGGGTGGCCTCTATTATTCCAGCAAACTCCTGAATCCTAGTGTAGACATAATAAAAATGTACAAAAGTTTGGGTGGAGAGATAATAACCTTTGGTTCTGATGCACATAAGCCAGACAGAATACTAGGATACTATAAAGAAACAATGGAAATATTGAAAACAATTGGCTTCAAATACCTTTCTACATATACAGAAAGAAAACTTGATTTTGTAAAAATATAGGCTGCCGTAGGCAGCCTATTTGTTTTTTCTATATACCCAAGGAGCTACAGGGTTTTCTTGTTCCCACAAGCCTATCTTATTTTTCTGGGCGTATTCCTCCAAGACTTGGAATACTTTTTCATTTTTGGAATAGTGCCTATACCACCAGACAGCCCCATTTACAATCAGAATTTCGTTTAAAACCGATCCGTCGTCTAAAATGACTTTTCCAACAAGTCTCCCGTAAGGGTCATTGTACCTAACATAAGCTGTTACCTGTTTTTCATAGGATAAATTTTCTATTAATCGCTTGGCTTCCTTGCCATAATATTGATCTAGTTCCGGGGCATCCACTCCGTAGAGCCTAATTTTAAAAATCCCATCATTGCTTTTCAGAAGAAATGTATCCCCGTCGATTATCTTTACAACTTTTCCGGATATTATTTGTGATAAGCTCAAACTAGAAATGCTTAAAAATAGAAAAACAACGAATATTTTTACCTTGATAGATTTCATAGCTTAAAGACTTCTTTTTTCGTGCTATAGTATTCTTTTTTAAATTTATTATACCTCTCTAAGTTTTTTCCAAAGTCATAAAAACCTATCCTTGATGAGGATCTGTAATGTATTGAATTAGAATTTTCGTCAAAATAAAATTCGACATCATCTTTAAACCTAAAAGTTTTGCTTGAAAAAACCGCATATATATAGTTTTGCTCTACTTTTTTTATTTCCGCACCATCAAAAGTTTTGAGTACATCCAATGCTCTTTTTTTACTTTTATCCAGATCTTTTCTGTAAAATTTAAGAGTATCTACCTTTTTACTTAGATCTTCTGTTTGACTTGAAACACCGTTTTTAGCTTTTGACAACGGTGCTAACTGGCCGTAGTTTACTCCTAAGTATGCTGGAGTGGTAAAATTTCTTAGTGTTGTAAAAAAGCCGCCTATAATCAGAACAATAATTAAAAATCTCAATTTTATCAGCTCCTTTTATATATTATTATTTTATTAATCAATAGTAAGTTTTTTTAAATTACCATAAATCTTAAGCAACAACTATAGAATACCACAAATAATAGGCAGCGTCAAATTAAAATTGTCGCTTAAAAAACCGACAAAAAGACTGTAAGTTCAAGTTTTTTTTGTTTTGGTTGTGTTTGTCAAAAAAAATATTACTGATTTTCTAAAATAAC
>QKCP01000081.1 GCA_003246855.1 Ilyobacter polytropus | reverse complement strand
CTTATTTTTTCCCCTATCTTATATCTTTCCATAATAATCATCCCATTCTAGAAAGATTTTCAACTTACACCCTCAAAGACCTATATTCGTATTAATCTTGCAACAATTCTGCTAGTATCTATTACCGTATCCTTCAAACAGTTCCAGCATCATTGGCCTTGAAAGCCTGTCTGCTCCCTGCTCTGCCTCTTTTTCACCTGCATATGCTGCTATTCCCAATGCTAATATCCCTATTGCTAATAATTTCTTCATCTCAATCTCCTCCGTTCGTTCACGTATAAACTTTTTTATTTTTTAAAATAGAGTTTTCAAAACTCCAGCCAGCTAGTATCTATTACCGTATCCTTCAAACAGTTCCAGCATCATTGGCCTTGAAAGCCTGTCTGCTCCTTGCTCTGCCTCTTTTTCACCTGCATATGCTGCTATCCCCAATGCTAATATCCCTATTGCTAATAATTTCTTCATCTCAATCTCCTCCGTTCGTTCACATATAAACTTTTTTATTTTTTAAATTGCGCTCCATAGCGCAACTAGTTCACTTGTAAACTTTATTTTTTAAAAAAATAAAGTTTTATTATTAACTTCACCTTATTTGACCAATTATATGCTTAAAAAGTCTAAAAATTATTCAAATAGTTTCTATGTAAACTATTCTTTTCAATACTAATTTACTCCATTTTAAAACATTTGTCAAGATTTATTTTAAAAAAAGATTAGGAGCTGTGCTCCTAATCTTCTATATAGTAACCCATTTCTTTTAAAAACGGCTTTTTCTTTCTCCATTTTTCCTTTACTTTTACCCATAAGTTAAGATATATTTTTTTATCCAATAGCTCCTCTATCTCTTTTCTAGATTCACTGCCTACTTCTTTTAACATTTTTCCCTTGTTTCCTATTATTATGCCTTTTTGAGAATCCCTCTCCACGTAAATGTTGATATCATATCTATCCTTACCGTTTTCTCTCCTTTCAACATTTACTATCTCAACTGCCACAGAATGCGGTATCTCATCCCTTGTCTTAAGTAGAATTTTTTCCCTCACTATCTCAGTTATAGCCTTATACATAGGCATATCAGTATACATATCATCAGGGTAATACTTTACACCTTCCTCTAAAAAAGGTTCCAAAGCATCTAACAATCTAGGTATCCCCATGGAGTACTGTGCTGACATGGTCACAACAGCATCAAACTCCCCAAGTTTTTCCTTTATCTCAGCCATCTTCGCCTCTAACTCTTCATCACTAAGTAAATCCATCTTGTTTATAACGATTACCTTAGGAGTGCTAGTTGCCTCTTGTATTTTTTCATTTACAAACTGGTCACCGGTACTTATCTCCTGAGTCCCGTCCAATACAAAAACTATCACCTCAACCTCTTTTAGTGTGTTTATTGCCACATTGGTCATATGCTCACCTAAGAGGTGCTTCGGCTTGTGTATACCAGGGGTATCTATGAAAATATACTGATTTTCCCCATAGTTTAATATCCCTTTTATGCTGTCTCTTGTTGTCCCTGCCTTGTCTGATACTATGGCCACCTTTTCGTTTACCATTTTGTTCATAAGTGTTGATTTCCCTACGTTGGGTCTGCCAACTACAGCTATAAAACCAGCTTTCATAATTCCTCCTATTAATCCTAGTTATCTCCAATACCTATTTTCATGTACATCTCCCTTATTTTTTCCTTGTTCCTACTGGTGTAGACTCCTGTCTGGGAAATGTTTTTAAAGTTTAATTTATGTTTCACCACGCTTATCCCCTTCCCAGCTTTGAGAAGGTTCATTGCCACTGTATTCCTAAACATGTTTGGCGATATGTTTCTTTTTATATCTGTTTCCCTTACATACTTTTTCAGCCTAGCACCGAAATTTTGCCTGCTTAACCCCTGAAATAGATACCCTTCATCTTCGTAGGATAAAAGTTTTGGCCTAAGCTCCTCTATATATCTCTTCAGTTCCGGCTCAAATTTTTCCGGCAATACCACAGCATTTACCTTCTGATCTTTTATAAGTTTAAATTTATTATAGGATTTTCCGTGAAATTCGTCAATTTTCAATGATAGGAGATCAGATATAAGCATCCCGGTTTCTGCTAGAAGCCCTATTATCAACTTATCCCTATCGCCTTTCTCATCATCAGGGCACACCTGTAGTATCTTTTCTATCTCATTTTCATTCAACGTTTCCGGGGACCTATTAACTGGACGAAAACTTTTTATGTTCTCGCTGGGCAATTTCTCTATTTTCCTGTTTAATGTCAGATACTTGAAAAATGACTTGATCGCAACAAGCTTTCTGTATACGCTATTCTGAGCATACCTGCTTTCCAAAAATTCTGTGTAGGCCAGTATATCCTCCTCGCTTACAAGTTCATAAGATTTTCCGCCGATATGCTCAAAAAAATCAAGTATATCCCTGTTGTATGCCAAAAGTGTATTATCTGAAAAATTTCTTTCGTCTTTTATATAATCTAAAAAACTTTGGATTTCGTTTTCATTCATACGCTTACCTCTTTTCCAAAAGTTCCCTCGCATGGTCTAGAACCGTTTGGCTCATATTGTCTCCTGATAACATTCTAGCTATCTCATTTACTCTCTCTTCCATGTCCAGTTCATATACTGTGGTTACGGTTTTGCCATCTACGACATTTTTTTCTATATAAAACTGCTGTTGGGCCTTCGAGGCTATCGAAGGGGAATGGGTTATACAGATGACCTGCACATTGTCTCCTATGCTTTTCAGCTTATCGGCGACTTTGTTCACGGTCTCCCCACCTACACCGGTATCTATCTCATCGAATACCAGTATCGGTATATTGTCTACCTTTGAGAAGATTGACTTTAGGGCCAACATTATCCTGCTGACCTCTCCTCCGGACGCTACCTTCGATAGGGGTTTTAGTTCTTGCCCGATGTTTGGGGCTATCAAAAATTCCAGGTTGTCTTTTCCCGTAGACAATATCCCCTCATTTTCTTCAAAATTCACTTTGAACTTTGCGTCCTTCATATTCAAATCTTTCAGTTCACCTATCAGCCTGTCTTCTATTTTCTGGGCCAATGCCTTTCTCTCAAGGCTGAGCCTATCACTTATTCTAGCATACTCCTCCGAAACTTGCTCCCTTTCTTTTAGAAACGTTTTCTCTTCAAGGCCACTGGAATCAAGGGTGTCCAGCTGCCCCCTCAACCTGTCACCGTAAGACAGTATCTCTTCTATAGTAAAACCGTACTTTTTCTTCAAGCTGTTTATTTTATCT
>QKCP01000065.1 GCA_003246855.1 Ilyobacter polytropus | reverse complement strand
TAACCTTTCATAGAAGACTCCTTTGTAAATGTTTTTGTGGTGATTACATTCTACAGGATTTTTTATGAGAGGTCTTTTTATTTTAAGTGGTGCACTTGTTTTGATAATACACCCCCGAGTGATACGATAAGGTTTATTTGGAGGTTCTAATTTTTATTAGTTTCTATACTCCAATAGCCCCAAAAATCTATTGAATAATAACTCTAATTTTTTAGCATAACTTAATTGCTTATTTGGTTACATCTTAAATAAGCAATGGAAACCTCCATCACTTAACCTTATTTTTTTAATTATTATGAAAGTAAAATAGGCTGGATATCCGGCCTATTTTTTCTGCAGTATTCCTAATGGGAATTTTCCCGTCTTAAAACTTTTTGTGAGTGCCTTTATCTTATATCCACTATCCTGCAAGCCTCTCCTGATAATACTATAGAAATTTCTTCTATTTCGCCTCCTTAATTAATACAACCTAAATTCAGATAACTTCAAAAAATCCAAGTTATTTTAAAGCATATCCTTCTATAAGATCCGATAGTTTTTTCATAACATCGAAATACTGAACTTTTTTATATATAGTTGGATTTTTTAGATTTTTCATTGCCAACTCTCCCTTAAACTCTTCAATAGTCCTGTAACCTCTCTTGTCCATCCAATCTTCTATCTCTTTAAGCATATCCCCAATAGCATCAAATCCATTTTTGTATACAAAACTAGCCAATTGAACTGCAGGTGCTCCAGCCAGTATCATTTTAATGACATCAGTGCTGCTCAATATACCTGTGCTTGCACATATATCCTCTCTGATGTTTCCATAGCACATTCCTATATATCTTAGAGGGTGCCTACTTTCATTTGACTTACTGAAGTTGTGTTTTATTTGTAATTCCTCTTCTTTTATGCTTATATCTGGTTCTAAAAATTTATTAAACAATACGAAACCGTCTACTCCAGTCATTTCTAATTTTTTTATCATATTTAAACAATTGCTGTAAAAAGGTGATAGTTTCACACTAATAGGTATCTTTATAGCCTTTCTAACTTCTCTAACTATTTCAAGCTGCTCCTTCTCTATTTCATCTGCTTCTTTGTCAAAATCGATATCTTCATAGTATAAATTTAGTTCTAAGGCATCCACACCAGTTGCCTCTATCTTTTTTGCGTACTCTATCCAACTGCTTTTATTCACAGCATTTAAGCTCGCAATAACAGGTATATTCACGCTCTCTTTTAGTTTCTTCATATTGTTTAATCTTTCTTCAGGACCAAAATCATCCATTTCAGGAAATTGCGTTATCATCTGCGCATGTCTTTCAGTATAGCTTTCCATCTCTTCGTGTAGTTCAAGGTTTTCTAACTGGACATCCTCTTCAAAAATAGTTTTATATATTATAGCTGCGATTCCATTTTCTTCTAATTTTTTAACAAACTCTGTGCTTCCCGAAAGATTTGTAGACCCCATAATCAATGGATTTTTTAGCTCTAACCCCATATACTTTGTTTTTAAATCTGCCATTTCTAACCTCCTTCTTAAAAACAGATACGCTATAATAAATTCATTAAAACAATAATTTGCTACTCGTTTTATACCGTCAAAGTTTTTGAAATGCTAAAATTAAAAGTCTCATCAGAATTTTCATCTCTTAAACTAAATGATACAACCACAGCACTTGCACTATTATCAGTTTTTTCAGCATTCTCACCAAAATATATGCCACCATACAAATCAATTAAATCAAGTGAGGTTAAAAACTTTGCTGTTAGATCTTTATCTGAAATTCCTAATTTTTTCCACTCTTCTCTATAAGTGTCCTGGTCTAAAATAGATAAATCCCACTCTACTTGAACCTTACCATCATCTATAATTTTTGCAGAACTACTTGCATTTAGAAAATTAAATTCTAAATCTTTCCCTTTATATTCAACTGCAAACCCTCCTATTCTTGACGAGTAAGGCAGTTCATAAAATTTTTGTTCTGTTTTCAAAACCAAATTTCCATACTTTATCATTACTTCAACTCCTTCCATTAAAAAACTACATTAAGTATTACATTTTTCTTCTATGGAACAGCTGCTATTCTGACATATATAACAAATTTCATTAGTCAATTTTCTGTTATCATCGAACTCTTTTATATTTTCAAGAGTAGTAGAAGCAATATTATTTAAGGCTTCTTCTGTTAAAAATGCCTGATGAGAGGTAATCAAGACGTTATTAAAGGTTAAAAGGCGGGCAAGTGTGTCATCTGATATAATTGTGTCAGAATAATCTTCAAAAAAATATTCACTTTCCTCTTCGTATACATCAAGACCTGCATATCCTATTTTATGACTCTTTAGCCCTTCTATTAGATCCTCTGTATTTATAAGTGCCCCTCTACCCGTATTTATTATCATCACACCATTTTTCATCTTGGAGATGCTTTCTGAATTTATTATATATTTTGTTTCTTTTGTAAGAGGACAGTGGAGAGATATGACATTGGAATTTTTATATAGGGTATCCAAGTCTGTATACTCAAATCCCAGTCCTTTGGAGGCATTTTCATTTGGGTATGGATCGTAGGCGAGTATTTTCATCCCAAATCCCTTCAATATACGTATGAGTATTTGTGCTATTTTACCTGTTCCTATTATTCCTGCTGTTTTATTATACATATCAAACCCGGTTAATCCGCTTAAGGTAAAATTTGCATCCCTGGTTCTTAGATAGGCTTTATGCGTTTTTCTATTTAAAGTCAGCATTAAAGCAACTGTATGCTCTGCTACCGCATATGGAGAATAAGCGGGTACTCTTACAATTTTCATCTTATCTTTTGCTTCGTTAAAATCAACGTTATTATATCCAGCACATCTTAACGCTATCATCTTTACCCCATATTCATAAAGCTTCCCTATAACGTACTTATCTACTACGTCGTTAACAAATACGCATACCACATCATAGCCGTCCGCCAAAGCAACTGAATCCGGAGTAAGTTTAGGTTCAAAGAATTTTATTTCATATTTATATTTTTGGTTGTGCTGCTCAAATATTTTGATGTCATATTTCTTACTATCAAAAAAGGCTATTTTCACACTAACCACCTCTACTCAATAAATTAATCCACTATAATTTTAATACACCTGATTTTTTAAAATCCCTTTAATTACAAATTATTTTTAATATCTCTTTCAGCTAAAACGTCTATAATTACCACTTATGTTATCCTTTTCACTTTTTAACTAAAATTATGAAGTAAAATATATATAAGTAAGAAAGGA
>QKCP01000118.1 GCA_003246855.1 Ilyobacter polytropus | reverse complement strand
AAAGTTAAGATATTTAAAATTGATTCTCAAATTGAATGGGAGACATATAGCCTAATGACGAATGCAGTCTTTTAGTATTATAGAACATTTCTATATACTCGAAGATTGCATTCTTTGATTTTTCCATAGTTTCAAACCTTCCATCTATGAGAAGTTCTGATTTTAAAGATTTGTAAAATGATTCCATTAAAGCATTATCGTATGGATTGCCAGGACGGCTCATGCTAGAAATAGCACCATATTTCAATACTTTCCTTTGGAATTCTTTACTGGTATACTGAGAACCTCTATCGGTATGGATAATTAAGCCTTTAGTAGGTTTTTCGGCTTTTAAAGCTTTTTCTAAGGAACTAATAACAAGCGCTTGGTCCATGCGCTTATCTAAAGTCCAACCCACTACTTTTCTTGTAAAAATATCGATGAAGGTAGATAAATAAATATTTGTGTTGGCTACTGGAATATACGTAATATCACCTACCCAAATTTTATTTTTTGAATTGGTTGAGAAACTTTGGTTTAATAAGTTTTCAGAGATAAGTGTTTCTTGAACATGTTTATATCCCTTTCTCCGCCTTTTAGTTACTTTTGATTGTAAATTCATTTTTTTCATATGTCTGGCAACTCTATTCTTGCTTACAAATATCCCACGATCATTTAAAGAGAAGGCAATCCTCGGACTTCCATAAATTCCCTTATTTTCATAAAAAATTTTTTTGATTTCTTCACACAAAACTTCGTTTTCGAGGGTTCTACTACTTTTTTTCTTCTTTAAGTAGTGGTAATATCCTTGTCTGGATACCTTCAGTATGCCACATAGCCTTCTTACATCCAATACATTTTTATTTTGTTTTATAAATTCAAATCTTATTTGTTTTGATCTATGAAGAAGGCCTGAAACTTTTTTAAAATTTCATTCTCCTTCTCTAATTCAGCAATTTTCTTTTTCATTACCTCCAACTGAAAATCTTTATTTACAATCTTTTTTCCATTTCCGTTAAAAGCAGCATCACCATTATTTTTGTACTCATATATCCATCTGCTTAACATAGTTGGTAGAATATTTAAACTTTTAGCTACTTCTGAAACTGATTTTTCTTCCTGAAGAACCTGATTTACAGCACCAATTTTAAAATCTTTAGAATACTGTTTTCTTTTCATAAAAAACACCCCTTTACACTAAGATATTACCACATTTGGTCTTAACTTTGTGTAAAGAGGTTTAGGTTAATTCCAGACGGGAAATAATCTCCCGTCTTTATTATTTTGAGAAAGAAATTGAAAAATAAAAGAAGAAATTCGTGATACAACCCGCAGTTGCATCACAGGTTAAGTTTTGGTTTATCTCTTGAATATTTTAAAATTTTTCTATTATGCTTTTGTTTTCTTTTTTCCTTTTTTCATATTTTATTTTTTGTTTTTCAAGCCCTGTATCCCTAATGAAGTCAAGTAGCTCTTTTTTCTTGGTAAAGTAATCCACTTCAAACTCTTTATCATCTACTAAAACCAACTTCACCACAGTATCAGGCAGGTCCCAAGAGTAAGTTTTAGTGTACTGAATTTCTTTTTTGCCATCTACAAACAGGTAAGAAGAATTTTCTTTTACATAACTGTAGTTGCCGTATTTTTCGTTCAAAATTTCCTTCATCCTGTTGAAGTTGTCCAAGTTACCACCATTTATTTCTTGTGAGTATTTTCCTGAAATAAGCTTATCTTTTAGAAAAGTGTAGGTTACGTTGAAATCCCCCATAAACTTTACTTTTTCTTTAAAAGAGTATGTTTCCTTTTCCCACTCATATTTTTTTCCAGAAATGGTTTTTGTTTCCACAGATGTGTTTTTTTTAAAAGTTACACCTTTTTCCAGATTTTTTACCTGTTCTGATGAAAAACCCCATTCGGCTTTCCTGAAATTACCAGCAAATGAGGCGGTGCAAAATAAAAGACCTAAAAAAATTACAATTAATTTTTTCATTTAGAAACCCCCTTGATAGAAAATTATCATTTAACTTTAAACCTACAATTTCGACGAATCAAATAGGTAAAAAGTCAAGTTAAATAAAAAAATTAGTTTTTGTGCTGCTGAAATTTAAAACAGAAAAGATTTTCGGTGTTGGATAGAGTATAATTAAATATAGAATAGGAGGCGCCTATGTGGATATTAGTCTATTTTTTTATGGTATTCTCCATAGCTATACTAGTTTTTGGGTTCTTTTTAGACCTGACTATCAAGAACAGGGAAAAGAGAAATAAAAAAAATGTAGAGATGCCGGTAATAGGTCCGCTATTGCTAGTTTTTACCCTATTGTTTTTGATTTTCATGGGACTGGGAAGCGGGAAGCTCAGCCAGTTGAAAAATATACGTTTTATAGACAGAGAAAAGTTTTATCCCATAAAAAAACTGGTATCTTCACCGGAAATTTATATAGGTAAGGATGTGAAGACAGAAGGGAGGTTCTTTTTTTTAGACAGTTGGAGAAATGGGTTGTATATCTGGGATGGGGAAAATGAAATAGAACTTGTGTATTCTAATGTATCAGATGAGGAGGTACAAAAGATATTGCGGTCGGATTTGGAGACCGCCTATATAAATGTGAGTGGGAAGTTATACGTTTATTCAAATACCCTTTACCCATTTATAGAAGCGGGTAGGCTGAGTATAGAAGAGTTAGACATCCCTTTCATAAACATTAAAGCCCTTCAGGATAATCCTGAAAAATTTTTCGGGTATGATGTTAAGATTCATGGAGAGATATCCAAGTACGACGGATTTAGGATATATGTTTTGTCTGGCGAAGGCTATGAAATACCCGTGGCATTTGTCAAGCTCCCAGTTATGTACAGAGATTATTTGAGGGATGGGGAAAGAGTAGGAATAGTTGGTGAAGTAAAGAAAGACAAAAGTGGGTACTACCTCCAGCTTATAAATATATCCTTCTTAGGAGAAAATAAGCTCAACTAAAAAATTCTCTTATTTAAATTTCACAATGTGAACGCTAAGCAAGAGAAGTTAAGATTTCAGATATAGAATCAAAAAAATTATCTTTAAACTGTATGAAAATAAGGGAAACCCTTTTATGAATGCTACATTTTTTAGATTTCATAGTCATTTGCCAGCTGAATAGTACTAATTTTAACTTTTTAAATTAAAAAACTGATTGTGTCGAGGTTTTAAAACCTCGACTTTTTTATTTGTTTTAATGTCACTAAGATTAGAAAATCAATTAATCAAGTTTTTAATTTGTCTAAGTGATAGAAATAAAAAAAAATTTAAAAAACTGATT
>QKCP01000150.1 GCA_003246855.1 Ilyobacter polytropus | reverse complement strand
AAGAGCTTCCGTACGGAAGCTCTTTTTTAATTTCTGATTTATAAAAAAATCTATTAATAAAAATTTTTTAAAATCAGCTCTTATAGATTTTACAATATGCTCGAATCATAATTACTTATAAACTCCTATAAAAAACTCTATACAAGCATTTATCCTTCTTATTTTTCTGGTTTGAAGTATTTCGACAGCTCCTGGTAATATTTTGCCAGTCCTGCCTGTGAGGTTTCCTTATAGGCACAGTTTAGGTCTCTGCCAGTTTCACCCATTGTGACTATCACCTGATCTAAGCTAACCCTGTGTTTACCGTCAGTAAAAAGGGTATAGTTTGCAGCATCGAGAGCCCTAACTGCTGCAACGGCATTTCTCTCTATACAGGGTATCTGTACATATCCTCCTACCGGATCACAGGTCATTCCCAAATGGTGTTCCAATGCCATTTCTGCTGCATATTCTATCTGCTCCAAGGTTCCGCCAAGTATATAAGAGGCCATCCCAGCAGCCATGGCACAGGCCGTCCCGACCTCTCCCTGGCATCCTACTTCCGCCCCGGAAATAGATGCGTTTTCCTTTACTATGTTTCCAATTAGACCTGCAGTCGATAGCGCTTTTATGACTTCGTCCTCTGAAAGATCATATTCCTCTTTTAAAGCCTTGAGTAGCCCAGGAACAACCCCAGAAGCCCCGCAAGTAGGAGCAGTTACAACTTCACCCCCGGCAGCATTCTCTTCAGATACAGCCAGTGAATAGGCATATATCTTACCGTTTATGGCAAATCTTGTCTGTCTCATTCTGGCCTTTTTATAGAACCTCTGTGCTTTCCTCGGGTATTTAAGCTCGCCAGGTAGAATCCCGCTTGTGTTAAGCCCTCTCACGATGGCTTCCTCCATGGCTGCCCAGATTTTTTTCAAATATTCCCAAATATCTTCCCCCTCGCAACTACCTACATACTGCCAAAACTCCATGCTGTTTTCATCGCACCATTTCATGATGTCCGACATTTTGCTCAAGTCGTACACCTTGTTGCCACCTCTTCTATCCTCGTTTTCTTCCATGATGCTCCCTCCACCAACGGAAAACACCAGCCATTCGTTCAAAACTTCCCTACTATCATTCAACGAAAAAAACTTCATTCCGTTTGTATGGAATTTTTTTATCACTTCAGGCTTCCAGACTATCTCTGTTCTTTTAGGTTTTAAAGTTTCTATTATTATCCAGTCAGTAAGATGCCCCTTCCCGGTTGCCGCCAGGCTCCCGTAAAGTTCCACCCTAAAACTCGCAGCGTCCGGGTTTCTATCCTTGAATTTTTGGGCTGCTTTTTGCGGTCCCATTGTGTGGCTGCTCGAAGGTCCGTTCCCTATCTTAAACAGTTCTCTTAAAGAATCCATACATCCTCCTTAAATTTTCTTTAAATATATATTAAAAATTTATTTAAAGAAAGTCAACTTTTATTTCATAAAATCTAAAGTTTTTTTAAGCATCCCCATAAACTTTATCGTATTTAAGTGATGATCTTATGGTTCTAGTTTGAAAATAAAAAAAGTCAGATCATGATTGGCCTGACTTTTCTATTTAAGCTATTTTAGCTGCGTATCATTTATGGTACTTGTATAAATATCATATTTTATTTTTTTATAGAAACAAAACATCTTTTCGGTGATATTACGATTTCTTCTTTCTTTAATTCTTTTAGTATTTTATCAACTTCTTTTCTATCCGCATCAAGGATTTCAGTAATTTTACCACTTCTTAAAGGTTCTGATTCAGTTAATAATTTTATAATTTGATTTTTTAAATCCATTTTTTAAATTCTCCTTATTTTAAATTTATACGATAGTTTGTAAAATTAAGAGCGATATTTTTCTAAAATATTTATTGGAAAGACCCTATCTGCTTCTATACTAAAAACTTACCTCAGTTTTTTTATGTATACAACTCTAATTTCCTGGTTTATCAGATCTTGCTTATAGGGTTTGTTTGACTGAATCAACTGTTATAACTAAAACAGCTCTTGCCCAAGAAAATTTTTCCTTCATTAAATCAAATTTAGATCCTGATTTTAAAATTTCTCCAGTTCCTTCTACTATTAAACCAGTTCCCACTCCTCTATATCCCTCTACTTCACGGTTACAAATTGAAAGCAAAACCTTATTATTTTGCAATAAGTTTTTTTCTGTTTTTATGAAACCATATGCTGGAATTAATAACTTATTTCCATCAGCTATTTCTATATAACTATTCCACGTGTTAACTAAATGTGGACCTTCTGAACCTTGAGAACATATAGTTATAGCTCCATCAACCTTATGAGATAATATTTCCAATAATTTTTCATTTAACATTTTACTCCTCCTCAAAATATTTAATATTTTTATTGCGGATATCACCTATCTTTAATATCTGTAATTAAGAATACTATTTTTTACTTGAATTGTCAACTTATTATTTCTAAGGATTCCCAAAAGTTATGTTAAAAATTAAACTTTTACAAAGAAATTTTTTTTAAACACTAATTTATGTTATAATTTGATATCTCTTTATTTTTAATAAAATAACACTAAAAATTATTTATCCCTGATCTTCAAAGGAGGAAAAATTGCAATTTAGTATAGGAGTTGAATACGCATTACACTGTCTATTATATCTAGTTGATCGTCCGTCTGGAGCAACTCTTTCTGTTAAAGATTTATCATCTTTCCAGGGGATATCAGAATCATACCTTTCCAAAGTATTTACTAAGCTTAAAAAAGCAGGGATTGTTAAATCAACACCTGGAGTTACAGGAGGGTATGAGTTGGCACGAGATCCTAAGACTATTAGCTTTTGGGATGTAGTTGAAGCTATAGAGGGTAGCTCTAATTTGTTCCAATGTGCAGGTATCTTAAAAAACATAGTCATAAACACTGATGAGGAAATCGAAAAATACTCAGGAGATTGTCCCTGCATAATAAAAAATGTTATGCTCGATGCCGAGGAGCAGATGAGGAAATATTTGAAAGAAAAATCTTTATACTGGCTAAACGAGGAAGTAAAGAATGTACTCTCAAAAGAAAAAAGCGAAGCTATAAAAAAGTGGTTTGAAACAAGTAAAAAGTAACTTTATATGGTGGGATGATTTTTCAAAATGCTTACCTTTATTCAAACTAAAATGATTTAATCAAGCAAAGTAAAAGAACCATTGAGATGTCAAATTATATTCATCTATAATCAAAAGCAGGGAAGAAAAAATATGGGAAATTCTGGGAGTATAGAAAGGGGATTTGGTGATTCAAAAGAAAACTATTCAATTGACAATCACATAATAATAGACCTTAAAAAAATATTTTAATTTTAATTTAAAATTATTTATAATAGAAAAGG
>QKCP01000139.1 GCA_003246855.1 Ilyobacter polytropus | reverse complement strand
ATAAAAAGTAGTAAATTACCGTAAAAAAGAAATAAAACTGCTTGAAAACAAAGGGGTAGAGAACAGATTAAAAAAATATTTATCCTGGCAGCGTAGAGGTCACCGGTTCGATCCCGGTTAGCTCCACCAATAAATACAAACATTTCAGAAGGGTATAAAGCCCTTCTTTTTTTATTTGGTAATATTAGGTTATTTCAAAGCTACAGAAATTTTCTGGGAAAAAATAAAACGGTTTTATATCTCTAATAGGATATCAAGCCCAAGGTTATTTATTAATACCAGTTTATTAAATAATATAGTTAAGGAATTGGATAAGGTTTCATATAACCTTATCCTTTTCTAGTTACATTGATATTTTGAAAATTAGATATTACCAATAAATTATTGACTTTATATCCGATTAAAAATTGTAATGACTAAAATTTTGTATCATTTAAATATTTATTAATATATCAATTATATCTTGTAAATATTTATTAATATATCAATTATATCTTGCGCGTTGTTGATTGGTATGATAAACTTTCAATTAAAGGTTCTACAGTTCTTGTTAGTATGAATCCCCATACTATATAATGACCTCCAAAATCATTAAAGTACTTACTCAGCACTAAAATAAGAATATAAATATTTCACTTTCGCTTTAGTAAGCAAGGGGGTACCTTCATTAATAATTTTATGTGCTATACTTAGGCTGGAAAGTTGTCTAAACATAATATCCAGTATTTATTAGTAAACTTTTTTTATTTGAAGATTAAAGGAAAATTTACTTATTTATATCGTGCGGTGGATTTGAACGAATATATAATAGATTTTATTCACCCTTTTCTAATTTTCCACCTGGAAATTCCCATCTACCACTAAACTTTTTATCTAAACATCTTTGAGCAATTAGAATCTTATTATCTTTTTCTCCTATATTCCCAAGGAGCCACAGGATTTTTTTGCTTCCAAAGTCCCTTTTTATTTTTTCTAGCAGCTTTCTCAGCCATCTCAAGAGCTATTTCATTTCATAACATCGTGACAAGGATAAAGCAAAAAATTCTTCAAGAAATTATTTGAAGTATCGCATAATCAGCAACAAATAGTAATTGCAACTGATAAATATAGAGCAGCTGAAGTGTCAATACAAGAAGAGATACACTATGGAAGACTAAGTTACAAAGTGCCTTACCGAATGACAAAATACTTGCATAATATTACAGGATAAGATTACCGTTTTTAAAAATTAAGATGCATCCAATGTGTCATCCTTAGGTTATAATAATAAATGAGCTGCTGGAAATCGCAGCGTGAGAAAGGGGAGGAATTGAAATGCAAATTAAGTCAGTAACTATAAAAGAAGAATATTATTTGGATATGTTTTCAAATGAGTTCTGGGTTTTTTCAAAGAACGACAACACTGGATCAGTCGCTGGATTACCAGCTTTTAGGGAAGAAAGTGCTTTTTTATGGGGGCGATTGGAAGAAGGACTATCAGTTGACGAGCTAATACAAGCTCTGGCTAAAAAGTATGATGTGGATATTGAAGAGGCTGAAGATGGTGTCCATGAATTCTTGGCTAAGCTTATTAATGGAAAAATCGTAGATATTAATTATTAATCTGTTTTCAAGCAAAACCAATGTGCTCGCAACCTGTTAGCAAAATATCTTTTAGGGCTATAGTTCACGACTAAACCAAGGTAAGGTTTTATGGCATAGATTGTCCAGAGAAAATACAAGCTTATGGCTTAGAGGCCAAGGTCTGATAAACCATATGGACAAGAATAATGTTTGTAGATAAAGACAGGTATGGAAGGTTAGTTGGGAAGGCATATTCTAAAGGTGTATATCTAAATGAACTTATGGTAAGAGAGGGGTATTCTTGGTGGTATCGAGATTATGCTAAGAATGAAATAGCTCTTGAGATGGCTGAGAAAGCTGCTAGAAAAAATAAAAAGGAAATAAGGTAGTATTTCCTAAAAAAAAACAGATTTTAGCAAAGTATCAGATAAAGAATTGCGAAAAGTAATAACAAAGATTAAAGATAGGCCTAGAAAAATATTAGATTATTTCAAAGTTACAGAGTTTTTATGGGAAAAGATAAAGTGCTGCGCTTTGTATGACACGCTATCAATAAAAAAAGAGAAAGGATTATCCTTTCTCTTTTTCCTATATTATAATAAATTAAAATCTAAAATCACGTTTTCCATCTGATATGTTATATAAATTTCTCTCTACGATTTCCCTAACTTTCGCTTTTGGTACATTATCAAGTTCATTTTTTATTAATTTTTCGCCAATTTCTCTTGTTTCAGTTGAGGCATAATCTTCTAAATACTCTTTTAATGTCATAAGTGCATTTGGATGACAACAATTTTGTATTTCTCCGCTTTTGCAAAGGCTCATAAATCTATCACCTGTACGCCCTTCTCTATAACATGCTGTACAAAAACTAGGAATATAATCCATTTCCATTAACCATTTAACAACTTCATCTAATGTACGATTGTCACTTACATCAAATTGAGCTGAATTTTCTTCTTCAGGTTCAGGTTCTGCATACCCTCCGACACTTGTTTTAGAAGCTCCACTAATTTGAGATATACCAAGATGCAATACTTTTTCTCTGCATTTTTGGTTTTCTCTAGTCGATACTATCATCCCTGTATAAGGTAATGATATTCTTATACAAGAAACTATTTTTTCAAATATTTCATCATTTATCCCATTATCAAAAGTAGACGGATCAATATCATCAGCCGGACGTATTCTCGGAACACTTACTGTATGTGGTCCTACGC
The DNA here is from genome assembly GCA_003246855.1 of Ilyobacter polytropus. Classification (GTDB taxonomy): domain Bacteria; phylum Fusobacteriota; class Fusobacteriia; order Fusobacteriales; family Fusobacteriaceae; genus Ilyobacter_A; species Ilyobacter_A polytropus_A. Next base: position 38,914 of record QKCP01000139.1, on the reverse strand, counting down.
CATATGCTGCCTCTAAATGCTCTGCATGCATTAATAATCCTGCAAATTCATATCTATATAACTCCAATCCAAACAGTACTCCAAGACCGACATCATCTATACCTGCTTGCATTGCTCTATCCATAGCTTCAGTATGATAATCATAATTGTGCTTTGGGCCTGTTGGATGCAGCTTTTCGTAACTCTCTTTATGATAAGTTTCTTGGAATAATATGTATGTCCCGATATTTGCATCTTTTAATTTTTTATAGTTTTCCACAGTTGTTGCTGCAATATTTACATTTACACGTCTGATTGCACCATTTTTATGTACTGTATTGTATATTGTATTAATACATTCCAAAATATATTCAATAGGATTATTTACCGGGTCTTCTCCTGCTTCTATAGCTAATCTTTTATGCCCCATATCTTGTAAAGCTATAACTTCTCTTCGAATCTCTTCTTGAGTCATTTTTTTTCTAGCTATATTTTTATTTTTTAAATGATACGGGCAGTATACGCAACCGTTTATGCAATAATTAGATAAATATAATGGAGCAAACATTACAATTCTATTACCATAAAAATCTTTTTTAATTTGCTCAGCTAATGCAAATATTTCTTTATTTTTCTCTTCAATATTACACTCCAATAACACTGTTGCTTCTTTATAAGAAAGACCTTTTCTTAATTTTGCTTTTTCAATTATCTTGTCGATTAATTCCAAATTATTCTTATTGCTTTCAGCATAGTCAAGAGTTGCCAGTATTTCATTATGCGATATAAATTCCTCTGATTTTGTCGATTTTGGATTATACATTATAAATCTCCTTTCTTAATCGGGTCAGAATTTCTTTCCCTTCAGCTATGAAATTTTTAACAAAAAAATATTTTTCAAATCTTTAAAAGAAAATAATCACATAACAAGTAATAAAAAATCCTTCAAAAACTTTTTAAACTTTTGAATAAGTAGTTTTTGAAGTGATTCCTTTTAATTTGCCAACTTTTCCAGAAAGTGCACTTATAGTATTTTGAGGTGCATCTACAATTATGCTAATTACATTAATATTCTTTTTTGCATATGGCAAACCCATTCTACCAATTATATACTGTCTATACTGAAAAAGAATCTTATTAAGTTTATCTATGGAAATTTCATCTTCAACAATAATTGCTAAGATTGCAACCCTAGTTTCAATATTTCCCATATATTTTCCTTTCGATTTTCTTGTTTGTTATATTATTTTTTTGTTTATCCGTACTTTATATTATATTAAAATATTTGTCAATTAACAATTTAATCGAATTCATATAATCAAAATTAGCCCTAATAATATCTTTTTCATATTTTCACCCTTTTTTAACAAGATATTGATCTATTTTTCTAAATGTAGTTCAGCTTTGTAATCTTCGGTTTTTACTTTGAATTTCGCTTTTTTATAATCTTTGAAAATTTCTAAAATTAACGATAACCCCAGAAAAGAAACCGCAATTATTGTCACTGCTTCCAAACCGGTTGAGGCTGCTATTGGAGCGGCTGCAGCTGTACTCAATGCCCCTGAAAATGGAGTTGTTATTACGGCGGCTGATAAGACCCCTAGGGTGATCTTGGAAAGTTTCCTGATCTTCAATGCGCTATTTAATGTCTCAGCCAATGCTCCCTTTACTATAATTTTTTCATGTTTCATTTTAACAGCTTCTTTTAATTCCGATTTTGTTCTCACTACAATTTCACTCATTTAATCCCCCTATAAAATCCTTTTATAGTTACTGTCATTTTTACTGTTTTAGCCGCCTTTTATCTTGACTCAAATTTTTATGTGAAATCATATTTTAATTTTACTCCTCAAAAAGTCACATTTCAAGTAAAAAAAAATATGAAAATAATTAGGTTAAATGGTTTCATATCTATTAAACGCAAAGAGAGCCCGTACGAGCTCTCTTTGCAGGAGTGTTATAAAATTATGAAAATATGAAAATATGCTGATTCGATCCAAACAGCATATAATCTAAACTTCCAGGTATTAGCCCCCCCGGTAAATATCTGGAAATTTTAATAAAAGAATGATATGACATCCACGAATAGTATACCCTACAACTGTTAAATATGTCAACATTTTAGTTTATAAATAGTTAACAAAATTATGAATGGACCTTCCTGACAATAAAAATACTTAAAGGATGTTTTTTTCTTTATAATTTGTAAGTGATTATATTTAAAATAAATAACTACCCTCAAAACTAAATTTATCTACTACTCTGGAAATAACCCTGCATTTTATATAAAAAATTCAATAAACTTTATCATATATAGGAAAGCTCTTTTGAGCATAGGCACATTGACTTATAAATCAAAAAGCTGTATACTGTTCTAATAAAAATAAATTATTAGGAGGGTTTAACTTTATGGATAAAATAGTCAAACAAAAGTACCTTAAAGAAAAAGGACTCATGGCTATGCTGGTCCTTTTGAGTGCATTTATCCCACTATCCATAGACATGTACCTGCCCGCACTTCCTACAATGTCAGAAGCTCTTCACGCCTCTTCTGGACTTGTGAACCTAACCCTGACGTCGTTTTACATGGTCTTTGGAATAGCGACACTTTTCTGGGGGCCTTTAAGCGATAAGTACGGCAGGAAACCAGTACTGTTAGCAGGACTTGGAATATATATATCGGGAAGCATTCTATGCTCACTTGCAAACAACGTATATTTTCTAATATCCTGCAGGATTTTCCAGGCGGTTGGAAGCGGTGCTGTCATAGCTGTGACGAATGCAATAGTCAAGGATTCTTTCGAGGATAAAAAAAGGGAGACAATGCTGGCACTTATACAGTCAATGGCAATGATAGCTCCAATAGTAGCCCCTCTGCTTGGAGCATTTATCTTAAACTACACATCGTGGAAGGGAATCTTCTTAACGTTGAGTCTGCTGGGTGGGTTGTCACTATTTTTGGTAGTTCTGTATGAAGAAACCATAGAAAACAGGTACCTTGGCAGTGTATACGGGGCTGTAAGTAGGCTGTTTTTTGTATTAAAAAACAGGAGCTTTTCAACCTCGCTCATAATATTTTCACTTATGGCCGTACCCCTTATGACATATGTATCTTCATCAGCATATATTTATGTAGAAGAGTTCGGTTTGAGTGAACAGACCTATAGTTTCTACTTTGCTACAAACGCTGTATTTTCAATAATAGGTCCGCTGTTGTATTTAAGGCTTTCCAAAAAATATGCCTATAAAACTATAGTAAACCTGAGTTTGTTTATCACTATGGCTAGTGGAATAACTATCTATTTTTTAGGAACTTTAAGCCCGATTGTATTTGCGGTGTCACTTATTCCGGCAACTCTTTTCGGCAGTGCAATCCGTCCTTTGGGAGTAAACTTAATGTTTAGCCAGCAAAATGGTGATACCGGGGCGGTTTCTTCCGCAATAAATTTTTCCTTTACAGTTTTTGGAGGTATAGGAATGTTACTGACTTCGTTTAATATAGGGAGCAATATTATACTTTTAGGGGGAGTAAATTTCTTGGTTGCAATTTTAAATCTAGCATTATGGCGCTTTTTCAACAACAAAAAGAATATCCTTGCAGAAGCATAAATTAAAAAAAGGACACCAATTGGCGTCCTTTTTTTAATCCCTACCATCACCTAAAATTCCACCCAGTATGCCTCCTGCCAACGCTCCGCCAATTGCTCTGCTATTGTTTGATCCCTCTTTGGAAGATCCGGCTGCAAAATAAAGTCTCTCAGCCAGCTTAGATATTGGCAGGCTCTGCATGTAAACAGTTCCAGGTCCGGTAAGACTTGCCAAGAACAACCCCTCTTTCCCGAAAAGTGCATTCTTGAATCCACCCACAAACCTTATGTCGTAGTCCACACCTCTGGTAAAGCCCACTATGCAGCCTGTGTCCACCCTCAATGTTTCCCCGGCGTTTAATTCTTTTTTTATAACCGTACCTCCGGCATGTACAAATGCAAGTCCGTCACCCTTTAATCTTTGCAGTATAAAACCTTCTCCACCAAAAAATCCAGCCCCCAGCCTCTTTGTGAAGGCAACCTCTATGTCTATACCGTTGGCAGAGCAAAGGTAGGAATCCTTTTGACATATAAACTCCCCATCCATCTTATCTAGATGAAGCGGAATTATAGTCCCAGGATAAGGCGCACTGAATCCTACACGACTTTTCTCCCTGCTTTCATTAAAAAATGTGGTGATAAAAAAACTTTCACCGGTAATCATTCTTTTAAACCCACCTAAAAAACCTCCGCTGGCAGATGTCTCCATGGATATACCTTTTTCCATATAGGTCATTGCCCCAGCTTCCGCCCTCACCCCTTCATTCGGGTCTAACTCAATCTCCACAAGCTGGAGCTCTTTACCGTATATCTTGTAGTCTATTATATCTGCCATATTTCCCTCCTTGTAATTTATAGATGATGATAATCCGCCCGAGTTTTTCCTAATTAAATTTTGCCTTATAAAAAATTTTACCACTTTTTTCATCAATTTATCAAATATCATCATCATATTTTTATAAAAATAACTTTGCCACCTTTATATTTGACCTAAGTTATTCCTTAAAAGTTTTGATGAAGCACTGAATTTAACTATTTTTATAGATTTTTTTCTTTGACCCAATTTTTGTGATTCGTGACTAAGGCAGAGGTTTATATTCTTTAATTCTCTTTATACAGATTCAATAAATTAGACACCGACAGTAGCTTAAGCTATTTTATATGGAATTTTTTACTTTTATTTGCTAATATTATAGTTGGGAGGGATGAGATTTGGAAAAATGCTGTTCACACAAAAAGGCTCACCATTCGGAAGAACTCAAGAAAAAGTTAAAAAACCGTTTAAACAGAATAGAAGGTCAGGTGAGAGGGGTAAACAAAATGATAGAGGAAGACGTCTATTGCGACGAAGTCCTTCACCAGATAGCCTCTATAAAATCAGCTTTAAATGGTGTGTCCAAGCTGCTATTAGAAGCCCATATGAAATCCTGCGTAACAGAGGACATACTCAACGGCAAAACCGAGGTAATAGACGAACTCTTAGACACCATAGGAAAAATAATAAAATAAACATATCAAAAAATAACCTGTGCCTACATAGGTTATTTTTTTCAAAACGCTTATTTTTTAAGGGATCCCATTTGAAGACGTTAAACAGTTAAATCATTTTTTGATCATTTATTAATTATTTTTTATCACTATTATTGATTTTTTCAATTTTTGATAGTATATATGTATTATTATTAAATATATACTGCACCACAGGGCTGCATTAGACAAGGGGGTTATTATTGTGGAAATCAAAATTTTATCTACTGAGACAGTGTCAAATATTATCAAAAATGCTTTCGAGCTGAAAAAAGATATCTTAAAAAATATCTGCGATCAAGTAAGGGAAAATGGAAAAAGAAAGATTATGGACATAGATGGAAAATACGTCTTATCTGACTACCTGCCTGAAGAAAAAGAGGTTGTACTCTTCACCATGAAGTGCAACGGAAAACCGGAGTTTTCTGAGTTTAAAAATTTAGATACGATAAACATTTAAGGCTGAATATTTCAGCCTTTTTTTATTTCCGAAATCATTTGTTGACAAGAACAGTAGAATATATTAATATCTATATAGGGGGTAGGGGTATATTTAAAGGTCTTTTCTGATCCTTATCGAAGAATACCTGGATTATAATATATAAGGGATTATATAAATTCTTAAGGAAGTGGTTAAATTGGAAAAAAAAGAGTTCGACGTAAAGGGAATGACCTGTGCTGCTTGCGCCAGGGCCGTCGAAAAAACGGTTGAAAAGCTAGACGGTGTGCAGGATGCTAATGTTAACTTCGCAACAGAAAAGCTGCATATATACTTTGACGAAGCTATCCTGAACTCAGAAACTATTTCAGAGGCTGTAAAAAATGCTGGCTACGAATTAAGCGAAAAGGAGGAGTTCAGATCAGTAAGTATCCCGGTGAAGGGGATGACCTGTGCTTCATGTACAGCTGCAGTTACGAAAAGCATAAACAAGTTGGACGGTGTCTTAGAGGTAAACGTAAACTTGGCCACCGAAAAGGCCACTGTAAAATACGACCCCTCTATAACCAGAATATCTGAGATAAAAACCTCTATAATAAACGCGGGGTATGAGCCTCTGGAGATTGACAAGACAGAGACTTTGGATGCGGAAAAAATGGAACGCGAAAGGGAAAAAACTGTCATGTTCTACAAGTTTTTAACGGCCGCAGTGTTCTCAGTCCCACTGCTTTATATAGCCATGGGTCACATGTTGGGTCTTAAGCTGCCAGAGTTTATAAGCCCAGATATGCACCCATTAAGTTTTGCTTTGATACAACTAATTCTTACAGTTCCTGTTGTAGCAGCCGGATATAAATTTTACACCATAGGATTTAAAAACCTGATCAAGAGAAACCCTAACATGGATTCCCTTATAGCTATGGGGACGTCTGCTGCTGTCCTTTATGGTGTATATGGAACAGTACAGATCGCCACAGGAAACTTAGAATATGCCAAAGATCTATACTTTGAGTCGGCAGCAGTAATAATAGCATTTATAATGCTGGGTAGATATCTGGAGACTCTGACAAAAGGGAAAACCTCCGAAGCCATAAAGAAACTCATAGGTCTCCAGCCTAAGACCGCATTGGTAATCCAAAACGGAGAAGAGGTCGTAATCCCCATAGAAGAAGTGGAGGTAGGAGACGTAATCGTTGTAAAACCTGGAGAAAAAATACCGGTTGACGGTATAGTTATTCAGGGGCACACTTCCATCGACGAATCCATGCTTACCGGCGAGAGTATTCCGGTGGAAAAAAACACTGGCGATAAGGTAGTTGGAGCCTCTATAAACAAAAATGGGGCAATACAGTTCAAGGCTACAAAGGTTGGGAAAGATACTGCGTTAGCACAGATAATAAGGCTTGTAGAAGATGCGCAGGGATCCAAAGCTCCCATTGCACATATGGCTGACATAATAGCCGGCTATTTTGTGCCGGTTGTCATCTCGTTAGCCGTGGTATCAGGCATCATATGGTACTTAGCTACGGCAGATTTTATACTTGCTCTCACAATATTCATAGCAGTCCTCGTAATAGCCTGCCCGTGTGCCCTGGGACTGGCCACACCAACCGCCATAATGGTTGGGACTGGAAAAGGGGCTGACTACGGCATACTAATAAAAGGCGGTGCACCCCTTGAGACAAGCCACAGAGTAAATACTATAGTTTTCGACAAGACAGGTACCATAACAGAAGGTAAACCCGGGGTGACGGATATAATATCAAGTGGAAATTATAGTGATGACAAACTTCTGGCCATAGCCGCAGCGGCTGAAAAGGGGTCTGAGCATTCACTTGGGGAAGCAATTATAAAAAACGCTGAAGAAAAAGGACTTAAGCTTGAAAAACCGGATAAGTTTACAGCAATACCGGGACAGGGTATAGAAGTTGTTATGGGCGACAAGGATATCTTTCTGGGCAACCAGAAGCTTATGGATGAAAAAAATATAAAAATAACTCTGAAAAAAGAGGCAGACACCATGGCCGCAGAAGGTAAAACACCTATGTTCATAGGTATAAATGGTAAGTTGGAAGGTATAATCGCCGTGGCAGACACCGTAAAACCAACCAGCCGTAGCGCTATTGAAAGACTTCACAGTCTGGGTATAAAGGTCGCTATGATAACTGGTGACAACAAGAGGACTGCAGCTGCCATTGCAAAAACCGTTGGCATAGATATGGTTCTTGCCGAGGTACTGCCTCAAGATAAGGCAAATGAAGTCAGAAAAATCCAGGAAAATGGCGAAATAGTGGCCATGGTGGGAGATGGCATAAACGATGCACCGGCACTGGCCCAGTCAAATGTAGGTATAGCTATAGGGTCAGGTACTGATGTAGCCATAGAGTCAGCTGATATAGTGCTTATGAAAAGTGACCTAGAGGACGTAGTTTCCGCCATAGAGCTAAGCAGGGCCACCATAAGGAACATCAAACAAAACCTTTTCTGGGCTTTCGCGTACAACACCCTAGGAATCCCCATAGCAGCAGGGGTACTCTATGCATTCGGCGGTCCAAAACTAAACCCGATGATAGCCGGAGCCGCAATGGCTTTCAGCTCGGTATCGGTTGTTAGCAATGCTCTCAGATTAAAGGGCTTTAAGCCTTCAAATAAAAAAGGAAAAAACCAAAAGGGGATGGTAAAATTGGAAAAAACTGTATTTATAGAAGGAATGACTTGTGGGCACTGCCAAATGAGGGTTGAAAAAGCCCTGAATTCCTTGGATGGCGTAGAAAAGGCTGTTGTAAACCTGGAAGAAAAAAAAGCTGTGTTAAAACTTAAAGAGGATGTGGCTGATTCCATAGTAAAAGAAGCTGTAGAGGATGCTGGATACGAAGTTATCGAAATAAAATAGTGGGGTTAAATCCACTATTTTATTATTTTCCCTACATATTTTAAAGGATTTTTTAATTTTTACAGTAAAGCTTTTTAGAATTTTTAAATAAACTTGACAACAGACAAGTTTTTACTTATAATAAAATTGTAATCATTACAAAAATAAAAACATTTGGAGGTGCCTTATGTCATTAATAAATAAAAAAGTCGAAAACTTTAATGTAAATGCATATCACAACGGAGAGTTTAAAGAGGTAACCCAAGAATCCCTTAAGGGGAAGTGGTCGGTTTTCTTCTTTTACCCAGCAGATTTTACCTTCGTGTGCCCTACGGAATTGGGGGAGCTTGCAGATACATACAATAAATTTAAAGAACTTAACATAGAGGTTTACTCTATAAGTACAGACACCCATTATGCACACAAGGCTTGGGCCGATGCTTCGGATACCATTGCAAAAATAAAGTTCCCTATGTTGGCTGACCCAACCGGGAAGCTATCAAAGCAGTTCCAGGTGTACTTAGAGGATGATGGAGTTGCGCTGAGAGGAACTTTTATCATAAACCCTGAAGGTGAAATAAAAGTATATGAAATCCACGACCTAGGGATAGGAAGAAGCGCCTCGGAATTATTAAGAAAAGTTCAGGCTGCCCAATTCGTAGCTGCCCATGGCGATCAAGTCTGTCCTGCTAGCTGGAAACCAGGTGAAGAAACTTTGAAACCAGGCTTAGATTTAATTGGAAAAATATAGACTCATCTAGTAAACTTACTATTTAGTATTCAGATCATAAACAGATAATTTACTCAATTTTATAGGGGGGAAATACCATGTCAATGTTAGATGAAAATATAATTAAACAGTTAGAAGAGGTGTTTTCAAAACTAAAAAAACCAATTAAAATGCTGACCTTCGTAGATGAAAATGTGAAAAAATCCGTGGAGATGCTTGAATTTTTAGAGGAGATAGACGCCCTTACAGAAATGATAAGCTTAGAAAAATATACTCTTGGTGAAAATGCAGAATTGGAAGAAAAAGTAAATGCAGACAAACTCCCCGTGGTTGTCCTTTTAGATGAAAATGGTACCTATTCTGGAGTTAAATTCCACGGGATTCCCGGAGGTCACGAATTTAACTCATTCATCCTGGCACTTTTAAATCTAGGGGGGGCCGGTCAGGAAATCCCTGAAGAATTAGTAGAAGACATTAAAGCCATAAAGGAAAAGCTAAATTTAAAAATAGTTGTTTCACTTTCTTGCCCTCACTGTCCTCACGTGGTGACAGCTGCACAACAGATGGCGATAATAAACCCCAACATAGAAGCCGAAATGATAGATGCGGCTCTCTACAGAGAGATAGTGGAAAAATATAGGATACAAAGTGTACCAGTAACTATTATAAATAATGACAGAGATAAAATGTTCATAGGTAAAAAATCTTTGGAAGATTTAATACACTTAGTAAAAGAATCATTAAATTAGTGGGGCGATTAAGCCTCCTTTTTTATTTATGCCACTCCAACCCCTTATATATATTTCAGTGCTATAAATAATTTTTCAACCTTTCCATATCTCGCAAACACTCACTCTATTAAATTTTTACAATTTTTTTGTTTGACTAAAAGCTTGTCAATGGAGTATCCTTTATCTGTATTATTTGTGCAATATCCAGATTAGAGGAGGTTCTTATGTTAAATAATTTTATTTCTAAAAATACATTTGCACTCAAAACTTCCGTCACAAATAGAAACAACATAGGTCCTATCCCATACCTGATGTTCTCATACGTCGGGATATGCGTAATCTCTTTGGGGTCGATGAAACTTGAATTGGCAAATCATTTTGGTATAGATACCAGCAAGCTGCAATACCTGCTTACCATGTTTTCGGCAGCTGTTACATTTATGGTTATGGCCAACAAGTTTTTAATAGAAAAAATTCCCATAAAAACGAATCTCCTATTTTCAAGCTTTTTAATAATTTTAGGCACAGTTGGTATGACAACGGCTAAAACTATTGCTATCTTTTCAGTTTATCTGACTACTACAGGGCTTGGCATAGGGCTCTACACCTCTATGGCAAACTATCTTATAATAAATCTATACAACGAAAATAGAGCCAGCAAACTAATAATGCTACATGCGTGTTATTCAATATGCGCGGTAATAACCCCCATAGCGGCTGCCTTTATAATAAATAGCGGATTTTCTTGGACGTTTGTCAGCAGGCTCTTTCTGGTCATAGTTGCACTAAGTGTTTTTATGGCTCTTAAAAGTGATTTTACATCTATTTCCAAGCAGGAAAAAGAAAACAATACGACTGCTAGAACAGGTAAAGAGTGGGGAGTACAGGTCTACCTATCTTGCGTGGCTATATTTTCATATACTTTTTTTGAAGCCGTATTCAACTATTGGATAGTAGAATACCTTGTGAAATTAAATATAAATCCACAGATATCTAAACTCGGGATCTCTATGTTTTGGGTTTTTATAGTGATCGGTAGAATAATAGCTGCTAATTTGACTCAATATATGAAACTTGGAAATTTTATAAAAATTTCTTCTCTTTTAAGCGGATTCGCCTTTTTAGGTCTGCTGTTTACTACTAAAACCCTCATTTTGTTTATACTTATAGCACTTATCGGCATAGGTTCTTCTGCCCTGTATCCGTCTATAATCTCTTTTGGGACTTACGGGAGGACAAAGGTTGATTCTTCACTTATGACAACCATAATTATTTCCGGATCATTTGGGATAATACTCTCTTCACCTGTTTCAGGTTTTTTAAATGAAAATTTCAGTGCGAAAGGTGCTCTTATATCTGGATTAATTTCTATTTTCCTGGTATTTTTTGCCATTACTATTGCTGCAGGTAAAAAAAGGTAGAGAGAATGGATAACTCCATTATCTCTACCTTTTTTAATTTTCAAAACTATTTTTTAAAAGTTCTGAAAGAAGATTTTCTTGGACATATCCAGAATTAGAGTATTTACAGCCGTAAATGAATATCTTTTCTTCACATGATTTGACTAATCTTTTGATTGTGGAGAGAAGATCCTCTTTCTCCTTTTGCAGTTCTATCTCTAAGTCAAAAATTTTACCATACTTCCAGGTTTTAGTCAGCACCCATGGGTTTTGAAGTAAGTTCTTTGTCTTGACTGTCCATATGGTACTTTTTGCATCGGACCATATCTGATATTTAGATCTCTTATTTGCAACCAGATATGCAAATGGGGTGGATAGGCTCAAGTAGTCATTTTCAGATTTTTCCTCTATGTCATAGAGATTTTCGGCTGCCTTTGACCCGCCTCTTATGAATTTAACAAATTCACTATTGGGATCTCCTATGAGTTCAAAAGTCTCCATTACCCCGACGAAGTTCTCAGATGAATCTATCAAGTCTTTACAAGCTCTTATATTTTCCACAGCCTCTCCCCTTCCAAGGAGTACATCCATATATACTTTTTTGAAAAATTCGGTTATACTTATCCCGCCTTCCAGCTTCTCCAAAAATTGAAGGACGTCCCCGTACCTTTTTAAGACCTCATCCGGTATTCGCTTTAAAAGCTCCTTACTCTCTATCTTTACTAGTCTGTCGTATCTACCTGAAACTGCCCCTATATAGTTTGCCAGGAGTGAGCTAGTTATAAGATCCGTTTCCAAGACTATGCCTAGGAAAACTTTCAGCTCATCATAGCTAAGTGTGGCGTCTTTAAATTCGTAGAAAACACAGGCGAAAATTATTAGTGCATAAACATAGTTATTGTCTAGTATCCTCTCGTTTCGGCCTATGTTTAAAAACTTGATCTTTCTGCCACGGCAGAGTTTCCCCAGTGAGTACTCTAGTACTATATCATATTTCGGCGTTATGACCGCTATGTCACCCGGTGATACCCCAGAGTCTAGTAGCTCCCTTACCTTTTTCAAGACTTCCCTGTTCATGTCAGTTCTCAGTTCGTAATCAAGTTGTAGTTCCAGCTTTTCTGTGTATATCTTATCATTTTTTTCCAACAATAGATTTTTCTGAAGAACATCCAAAAACTCTGGATTTTCCTCACCCAAATCTACGGTTTCATCCACATTTTTTAGAAAACCCTCAAGATATTCGCTGTTGTATGAGTATATACCAAAACTTCCGTCGGTGTTGTAGAGATATATAGACTTTTTCAACTGCTTGGATACCTCCATAATAAAGTCTATCTGAGAAATTGATGCGAGTTCGAGGTTGTCCACTATGAGGTACTTGGTCCTCCTATAAAAGCTCTCCAAATATACGGCATCTTTTAAAAGATAGTTACTGTATAAGTACAGGGTCATAGAGTAGTCTAGAACCCCCTCTTCTATGGTCCTATCCACATATTTTGAGATTATCTCGTCCATCTCCTTGTAGAATTGCCCGTCTCCCCTCTCCTCTTCAGACAGGGAGGATGCCAAACGCTCGCCTATCTTTGTGTAATATATATTTGACGAAGACGCACTCAAAAGGTTGGAAAGTAGCTTTCTTGCGATCTCGTCGTCATTTGAATTTATACTACTCAGATACCCCCTAGACCTGTAAAAAGAAACCGTTTTAGACATCAAATCCTGTGAGGACTCAAACGTCATGAATATCGGATTTATCTCAATCCTTTTTATGCCCTTGCTTTTCTTTAAGATAAGTGGCCAAAACCTCCTAACCTCCCTTTGCACAAATCCAAAGTAGGAGGATATGCGGAGTGAAGACGCTGAATTTACCTCTATATTTTCCAACCACTTGTAGACTTCTCCCCTGTTCAGTACTAATACCAATATCTCATCGGAGTTTAGTCCCTGTTCATTTATCATGGAGCTGTACTGTTTCATGGCCCATTGGGTTTTCCCGGAGCCGGTACCTCCACTTATTAAAATAGTTCCCATTACATCACCTCAATTAAACTTATTATACTACAAAGAATAAACATTGCAAAACCTGCTGAATCATTGATTTTTCCAATTGTATAAAGTAAACTTAATTTAGGATACCAAAGGAGGTAAGGATTTGGAAGCTGAAAATCTTGTAAAAAGAAAACTTTTTGAAAAGTTTTCCATAAGCGAAGCTTATTTCGACAGCACAGGACTTGTGTGGGAAGAACTGGAAAAAATATACCATGACTACTGCAGTATAATCCCTCAATTGGAAGCGGAAGCGGAACATGTGACCTCAAAATTAATGGATGCCGAAAACGTTCATTCTGTAAGAAGAAGGGTGAAAAAACCCGACCATCTGATAGAGAAGATTATAAGAAAAGGAAATAAGTATGTGGATAAAGGGATAAACCTCTCCAATTACAAAGAAATTGTAACCGATATGATCGGTATCCGGGTTTTGCACCTTTTCAAGGACGACTGGATAAAAATTCACGATGAGATACTGGAATACTGGGAACCAAAAGAAACTCCTCAAGTAAATATACGTACAGGTGATGGAAACTTGGGAGAGATGAAAAAACTTGTGGAGGAGAAGGGATGCGAGGTTCTAGAGAGGGAACACGGATACAGGTCTGTGCACTATCTTATAGGAACTCCGCTATCAAGAGACGAGGAGGTCCTAATTGAAATACAAGTAAGGACAGTGTTTGAGGAGGCATGGAGCGAAATTGACCATATTATTAGATATCCCTACGACACAGAAAACCCGTTGATCAATGAGTATCTGGCAATATTCAACAGAATTGCAGGCAGTGCTGACGAAATGGGGTCCTTTATAAAAAAACTAAAAAACCAAATAAAAAATGAGAAATAAAAACGGGTGTCGCCGCGACACCCGTTTTTTTCACATCATACCCAGAAAAAAATATCTTTAAGAGTTTCAAATGAATGGCAGCATTTCAATGTGGTTTTTCTGATGAAAGTCTGAATGTTTTAGAGAAGGATTGAACCAAATAGCTAGTATATTTATTAAAGATGGACATTTTAATCTCAAAAGATTTTATCCAAACAAACATTCAATGAATGGCAGGTACGACTATGAAAAAGAAATTTGTCATTGAAATTATCATATACACAGTTTTACCAGTTCTGCTGTGGAAGATACTTAAAATCAAGATAGAAAACTATTACGCCATGCTGGCATCCATTGCTCCAGGAATAGTCTACACCTTCTACAAGCTTTACCACGAGAAGATGATAAACGCCATTGGTGGATTCATATTTTTCTCCAGAATGCTGTTCCTCGGGCTTGCCCTAATAAAAAAATCAGACCTCTGGTTTCTGCAAAGCTACATATGGCATCAGCTTATTATGGCTTTCATTTTCTCTGTTAGCCTCATAATAAAAAAATATATCCCCTTTTATTTTTTTTTAGAGATGTATGAGGGGTTTGGCTATAATCGTGAAGATATCTCCTTGTTGTGCCACGAATCCAGGATATACAGATACTTCAGGTACTACACACTTTTCTACGTGTTTATAAGAATCTCAAACTCACTGATAAGATATATGCTGATAGGTAAGTTTGGTGTGAACGGTTACGACAAAATACTCATAATAACATATTTCATAATATGGGTTTCACTTTCCATTGAGTTAAAATATATAAGTTACATCATTCAGAAAACAAAGGAGACTGAAGAATAAGAAAAGGAGGGTTAACCCTCCTTTTCTTATAGCAATATTTTTTTATACTTAGAGGCCTATCCTCTGTTCATAACCTCTCCAAAAAGTTCCTCATCGCTAGGTTGTGTAGACTCGATTGGTGCAGATACCCATGTAACATTTATAAGGTTTCTCCAAGTTATGTTTTCTGAGGCCACGTTCCCTCCCCAGCTACCGCAACCAAGTGTAAGAGTCATAGGCATACCGTTTGTCCAAGAACCACTGTTCGCAAGACATTGAGGCTGTCTTACCATTACACGGCTTGTTTTAGTACTCGTTGCAAGCTCAATTATTCTTTCCTCGTTATTCGAGTGTATCCCGCAAGAGTGGCCCTTACCGTGATACGAAGTTATGTCGTTTACCGTATCAACGGCCTCTTTGAACTCATCATATTTATAAAGTGTTGTAACAACAGACAATTTTTCCCCAGAGAAAGGATATTCCGGTCCTATCCCGCTTTCCTCTACCATAAGGAATGTTTTGCCTTCTGGTAGTTTGAACCCAGCTTTTTCCGCTATTTTATCCGCTGGTTGGGCAACGATTGCTGTATTGAGATGACCGTCATGCCACATCACGCTTTGAAGTTTCTCTTTTTCCTCAGAACTTAAGAGGTATCCTCCTTCAGTATCTAGAGCTTTAATGAAATTATCGTATATGCTCTCATGGATTACACAAGCATTTTCAGTTGAACAGCTTGTAGCAAAATCAAAGGTTTTACTTCTCATGATTTTGTTTGCAGTATCTTGAAGGTCAACCGTCTCGTCTACAACAGTAACTGCATTCCCTTGACCTACTCCGAAAGCAGGAGTCCCAGAGCTGTAAGCTGACTTAACCATTCCGCCTCCGCCTGTAGCCATTACTACGTCACTCTGCTTCATAACTTCTTCGCTTATCTCCACAGTAGGAGCTTCCACTGGAATTATAAGGTCTTCTGGGGCCCCGTACTTTTTAAGAGTCGCACGCATCACGTTTACTATATACGTGTTTGTATCCTTTGTTCTAGGATGAGGCGCTATTATTATCGCGTTTCTCCCTTTTATGGCGAACATAGCTTTAAGCACAGGTGTCGCCTCCGGATTTGTACACGGAACTAATGCTGCCACCACTCCAACAGGTTTTGCGATTTTTATTATTTGTTTTTCTTCGTCCCTCTCTATTATGCCTACAGATTTTTGACCTTTCATGTCACGAAGTGCACCACGAACCTTTGTCATTATTTTTGAGTATTTACCTTCGTAGTTTCCTAGTTGTGATTCTTCTACGGCCATCTTTGATATTTTATCTGCATTTTCATGCTGCACTATATCCCAAGCAATAGCTGTACATAGCTCGTCTACCCTCTCTTGAGAGAAGGTTTCTGCGATAGATTGTGCTTTTCTAGCCCTTTCTACCAACCCAGCTACATATTCCTTTGCATCTTGGTTTACACCCCTCATGTAATATCCTCCTTTGATAACTTCTAATTCTTTTCAAAAAATCTATCAAGATTTAATCACTATATTATAATACAACTTTATTATTTTTAGGTCAAGATGTGCTTTTATCAAAAAAAATGGTTTTACACCGAACAAAACCCTTAAAAAGGCTTGCATGTGAAAAAATGTGTTTTTGTCCATAAAATTCTTTATACTGTAAATCCTTGAAAATCCATATTATAAAAGAGCTACGATAAGCCACACCTTAAAAAGTACTTCGGTTAATTTTTGTTCTGACCAAACTCAAATTAAAATTTTAACTAATACTTTTAGCTTAAAAAAAACAACAAAAACTCCAATAAAACTGAAATTATGGTATAATATACTTAGTTTTATGTGGAAGGAGGGCACATTGGATAGGATAATAATGCACTACGATATGGATGCATTTTTTGCATCAGTGGAGATAAGGGAAAAACCTTGGCTTGCTGACAAACCTGTTATCGTTGGTACCAATGTGGTCACCACCTGTAATTATGTGGCGCGGAAATACGGCATTCACTCTGCTATGAGCACAGCCATGGCACGCAGGCTCTGCAAAAACGGTGTCTACTTGAGAGTAGACAAGGACCTTTACCAGGCTGAATCCGACAGGATAAAGGAGCTGGTACTGAGGATAACGGACAAGGTGGAATTCATCGCCCTAGATGAGGGGTATATAGATATAAGTGAAATAGCAAAAAAGTATACATCTTTGGAATACTTTGCAGAAAAATTTAAGAAAGGCATAAAAAGACATACCGGACTAACATGTTCGGTTGGCGTAGGCTTTAATAAGTTGAGTGCCAAGATGGCCAGCGAGGTGAATAAACCTGACGGGATGCACGTGTTTAAAGATGAGGATGAATTTATCGACTATGTGAGACAGAAGGATATAGGTATAATCCCTGGTATAGGAAAAAAAACCGCCCAATTCCTGAAAGAGACGGGGATATGCAAAGTAGAGGACGGATTAAAAATTCCACTACAGCAGATGAGAAGCATACTAGGTTATAGCAAGGGAGACATGGTATACGAGTACATGAGAGGGGTAGACAGGAGGGCTGTGAAGAATTCCAGGAAAATCCAGTCTATAAGCAACGAAACCACCTTTAACTTCCCTGTAGACGAGTCGGATATAATCGAAAAGGAAATAGCAGAACTCTTTAAAAAAACCTACAAAAGGCTACTGGGGAAAAAACTGCACTGCAAAACTGTCACAATTAAGATAAGATATGAAAACAGGGAAACCATCACCAGATCCAAGAGCTTTGACGGCCTGGAAGACCAATTTACAAAATTGTGGGAAACCCTAGTCGGACTGAAGGAACACATAGATTTCTCCAGAAAAATAAGACTTGTTGGGGTGGCTTTAGGAAACGTGGCTAGGAAACATGGAGAACAGCTTAGTCTGACCAACGTCAACAGCATGAAGAGAAAAAACAAGATAGAAAAGCTTAAAAACTCAATAAGGAGATTAGAGGGGGGAAATTAAAGTGCAACATATAGAAGCGTACGAGAACTTAAATGAAATACTTGAAAAAAAGAGGGCTATAGAGCACTCCATGTCTCTTATACACTGGGACCTTGAAACTGAGGCTCCCAAAATGGCTGTTTCCAAAGCTGCCAGGGTTTTGGGAATTCTGAGCGGAGAACTTTATGCTCTTACCATATCCCAGGAAATGGAGGATTGCTTGGAGCTTCTTGAGAAAGAATCACAAAACCTGGGTACTATAGAAAAAAAAGTAGTAAAGGAGTGCAGGAAGGATTACCTGAAACTCATAAAAATCCCTAAAAAAGAGTACATGGAGTACAGTGAGCTCCTTGGGCAATCCCAGTCGGTTTGGGAAAAAGCAAAAAAAGAAAGCGATTTTTCAATATTCAAGCCATACTTAAAAAATATTATAGACACAAATAAAAGGTTCATAGGGTACAGGGGGTTCGAAGACCACCCTTACAATACTTTGTTAGATGACTACGAGCCAGGAATGACCGTGGATAAGCTGGATAAATTTTTCAAGGAATTGAAAGAAAAGATAGTTCCGCTGTTAAAAAAGATAGAGACAAGCCACCACAAAATAGACTCCTCTTTTCTGACCCTAAACTACGACATAGAAAAGCAGAAAGAGTTCTCCAGGTTCCTAGCTGAGTACATAGGCTTCGATTTCAACAGGGGGGTTTTAAAGGAAAGCGTGCATCCATTCACATTGAATTTCGACAAAAATGACGTCAGGATAACCACACACTACGCCGAATACAACATCCTCTCGTCAATATATAGCACTGTCCACGAGGGGGGGCATGCTCTATACGAGCAGGGGATAGGAGATGAACTGTACAATACCGTACTCGGTTCGGGGGTTTCCATGGGCATACATGAGTCACAGTCAAGATTTTACGAAAACCTTCTCGGCAGGAGTGTCAGCTTTTGGAAGCCTATATACTCTAAGTTGGTAAGTCTGTTTCCTGAAAATCTGGAAAATATAAAACTGGAAGAGTTTTTCAAAGGGATTAACAAAGTGGAGAACTCCCTTATAAGGATAGAAGCTGATGAACTCACATACTCACTGCATATAATGATAAGATATGAGATAGAAAAGCAGATATTTCAGGGGGATATAGAAATAGACCATCTGCCTGAAATTTGGAACAATAAGGTAAAGGAGTACCTCGGCATAGATGTAGAAAGCGATAAAGAAGGTGTGCTTCAGGACGTACACTGGGCTGCCGGTCTTTTCGGCTACTTCCCTTCGTACGCACTTGGTAATGCTTATGCGTCACAAATTTTTAACACTATGGAAAAAGACGTAAGAATAGAAGAGGTAATCGAAAATGGCAACCTACACGTGATAAGGGATTATCTGGATGAAAAAATACACAAGTTTGGAAAGTTGAAGGACCCAAATGATTTGATTAAGGAATTTACTGGTGAAGAACTGAATGCTAAACATTTTACAGATTATCTGAAAGAAAAATTCTCAAAAATATACGATCTTAATTAAAATCAAGAATATAAATACAAAACGGGCATCAAAGGGGATGCCCGTTTTGTATTTTACTGTCGTAAAAACTATAAGTTCTATTGTAATATTTCCAGCTTATTTATCTGGCTCTTTTTAAAAACATGTTGCTTCTCTTTTCTTCTCCTAGTCTGCTTATGGCACCATGACCTGGATAAATAACGATTTCGTCAGGATAATTCAGTATCTTTCTGAGGCTCTCTTCCATGAGTTCCTTATTGCTGTACATTGAAGTTGTGATACCTATGGTTCCTTTAAACAGGAAATCCCCTGTAAACATAATTCCTTCCTGTTTAAAATAGTAAACAACCGAACAGTAGGTGTGACCAGGTGTCTCTATTACATGAAAATTAAATTGATCTATCGTATTCTCTCCTTCTTCCAGATAAATTACATCTGCGTCAAATTCTACGGTTACCCCGTACTTTTCCTTGGTATAGTCAAACTCTTTCTTCGTTATATAATTGGGCTTTCTCGACCCCAAATATACCTTTGCATTGTACTTTTTTACAAACTCTTCCACCCCCATCAAGTGATCCCAGTGGCTGTGAGTTAAAAGTACCCCCTTTACTTTCAGATGATTTTCCTGTATAAATTTATCTACCGCTGAAAAATCAGATATATCTATTATCAAGCATTCGTCACCTTTGATTACAAAATAATTATTATTTTTTATAAGTCCACATGTTATACTATCGATACGCATATTTAATACCTCTTTTATCTTTGTTTTCAGACCATTATACCATTTTTCTATGAATATATTAACCCCCCTCTATTATGAAAAACCTTATTTTTAAAATCGGTCCTTTTTTACGACACCAATTTAATGCAAGGTCTACTTATAAATACAAAAAGATGCTGCAAATTTTTCAAACTGTTTAAACCTTAAAAAATCTAATATCCGGTCTTTTTTTATCAATTTTACCCTTGTATTTTCCCCACTATTAAAGTATTATCTATATAGAAGTTTTTATCAAAATTTAACTTTAATTTAATTTATGCTGTTTATAAAAATTTTAATGTAGGAGGTTTTCCTTTGGAAAAAAAAAGTCTTGCAAATGATTTGTTAGAATTTACATATAGGAGCCCAACTGCTTTTCATGCAGTGAACAACATGGCTGAATCCCTTTTAAATAGTGGTTTTATAGAACTGCTTGAAGGTGAAAAGTGGGACTTAGAAAACGGAGGCAGGTATTTTCTAAGAAAAAATGGCTCCGCACTCATAGCTTTCACTATAGAAAGTACAGACGTTGCCAACAATGGATTTAACATAGTAGGCACTCATTGCGACACCCCAGGTTTCAGGATAAAACCCAAACCGGAGATATTGAGTGAAACTTCTTACCTTAGACTAAACACTGAAGTTTACGGTGGTCCTATTTTAAACACATGGATGGACAGACCTCTTTCAGTGGCAGGTAGGCTTGCGGTTCGCTCAGAAAGGCCGCTAAAACCCGACACTCTTCTCGTGAATATAGAAAGACCTCTACTAATAATACCTAACTTAGCCATACACCAAAATAGGGAGGTAAACAAGGGTGTAGAACTGAACGCCCAAAATGACACCCTTCCGGTATTAAGCGTGATAGAAAAGAACTTCGAAAAAGAGGCCTTTCTCATAAACTTAGTTGCCCAAGAGGGCGGCATAGCTGCAGACGATATACTCGACTTCGACCTGTTTTTATATGAATATGATAAGGGTAAGCTTGTCGGGGCGAACGAAGAGCTCATATCTTCTTCCAGAATAGACAATCTGGCCTCATGCCACGCCGGACTTCGTGGGATAATAGAAGAGGGCGGCAGCTGTATAAATGTGCTGGCCTGCTTCGACAACGAAGAGGTTGGGAGCTTGACCAAACAGGGCGCTGCTTCCCCGCTGCTTTCGACTTCCCTGGAAAGGATCTGTTTGAGTCTGGGAAAAACAAGGGATGAATTTTTTAGGGCTCTAGCCAACTCGTTTATTATATCAGCAGACGGTGCCCATGCAGTACACCCTGCCCAAGGTGGCAAAAGCGACCCAGAGATAAAGCCGGTGGTAAACGGCGGCCTAGCCATAAAAGTTTCCGCAAACCAGTCTTATACCTCGGACGCCTATTCCATAGGCGCCATAAAGCAGCTCCTAGAGGAATCCAACATTCCATATCAGTATTTTGTAAACAGATCAGACACCAGGGGTGGGTCTACAATCGGCCCTATTTCATCATCTCATGTCAACATAAGCTCAATAGATATAGGTCTTCCAATGCTCGCAATGCACTCTATAAGGGAGCTCTGTGGCGTAGACGATTATTTTTACATAAGTAAGTTAATCAAGAGGTTTTACTCAATTTAACCTAATTTTTCATTTATTTTAATTTATTTTGTTTGTTTAAACAAAAGTACTTTAACTTTTCCTTAAAAAGTGCTATAATTTTGTTAAAACTATAATAAAAATTTAATATCATATAAGCGAGGTGTATTATGAAAATACTAGTTGTTGAGGACGAAAAAAACATAGCCAATTATCTGAAAAAGGGACTGGCGGAAGCAGGGTACAAGGTTGACATAGCGCATGACGGTGAAGACGCTGTGTACATGGCTTCTATAAATGATTATGACTTGATTCTTTTAGATATAATGATCCCTAAAATGGATGGCGTAGAGGTGTGCAAAACCCTTCGTAAAGAGAAAAACTCTGCCTACATCATACTTATTTCAGCCAAGGATAAAATCCAGGATAAAATTACAGGCCTTGATGCAGGAGCAGACGACTACATCACCAAACCTTTTGCATTTGCAGAGCTGCTTGCAAGGGTTAGAGCTGTACTAAGAAGAAATTCTGAGGACAAGGAGAGCATCATAAGCGCTGCCGACCTTACAGTTAACCTTTTAAACAGAGAGGTTAAAAGAGGGGATAAGACAATAGAACTTACCTTAAAAGAGTTCTCTCTTTTAGAGTACTTCCTGAGAAACAAAAATCTTGTTCTTACAAGAACCATGATTGCAGAAAAAGTATGGAACATTGACTTCCTAACTGACACAAACGTAGTAGACGTATATATAAATCATTTGAGAAAAAAAATAGACAAGGACTTTGATCAAAAACTCATCCATACTGTAAGGGGAGTAGGGTACATATTAAAAGCATAGATAAGTTTAGGAAGAATTACATGAAAAAAAACCTCCTATTCTACAATGGGATCATAGGTCTCGTTGTCATATGCGTGGTACATTTTATTATGTACAGCCTTATAAAGTCCAACATCTATTCTCAAATAGATAAAGAGCTTTACATAGCAAATGCTGCTCTAAAGAGGAATATCACCTCAAAGGGGATAACCCTCGGAAAATCTTTCCTTAGAAAAGAGCAGGGCTATATCCCACTGACAATTGGCTTTGCCATAGTGGACAAAGAGTTTGTTCCTGAGTATCTCGATAACTTCGACCTAGATTTCTATAGAAGAAATCTTGGAGAATTTAAGAGGAATATAACCAGCAATAATTTTAAATTTTCTGTTGAAAAATATAGATTTTATGTAAGCACCCACAAATTTTTCGGAGACCCCTTTTATATAATTCTTTCAAAAGATATAACCCTAATGGAAAATATAAGAAAAATAATAGTATATTCATTTATAACACTTATCTTTATAATAACAGTTCTGTACCTTATACTTGCAAGTAAACTAATAAGCGTAATATTTAGGGCTATCCACGAGATAACAGATTTTACAAAGAATATACAGAAAAACAAGCTGAAGCTTAGGATAAATAAAAAATACGGGAGCCAAGAGATCGATGAGCTAGTTGGCACCATGAACAACATGCTAGACAGGATAGAGACTACTTTTAGAAGGGTGGAGGATTTTTCCAGCAACGTTAGCCACGAGCTGAGGACACCGCTGACATCCCTAAAAAGTACTATAGAAGTGGAGCTAATGGCAGAAGACGACGACAAAGATGCCGAGCACCACAAAGAGGTGCTTTTAAACATACTAGACGACGTTAATTGGATGAACTCAATAATACAGGACCTTCTCCTCATGACAAGGGGGGATAAGCAAAGCTTCGTCATAGAAGAGGTCAACATGAAAAAGCTCATAGAAGAGATCTATGACCTCGTAGAGATAATGGCCATGGACAGCAACATAAGGATACACACCGACCTAGAGGATTACATCCTTAAATGCGATAAAAACAAAATAAAGAGGATGCTTATAAATCTAGTATCAAACGCCATAAAGTACAACAGGGAGAACGGGGAGATATTCATAAGCTCCCGTATAGAAGACTCCCATGCAAAAATAAGTATCAAGGATACCGGGATAGGTATAAAGAAAGAGAATCTGAAGAAGATAACCGAGAAATTTTTCAGAGAGGACAAGGTTAGAACCAGTAAAAAATCTGGAACAGGTCTTGGTCTATCCATAGTTGAATTCATTATAAAGCAGCATAAGGGTACACTTAATATACAGAGCACTGAAGGGGTTGGAAGCACTTTTGAAGTCCTACTCCCGCTATCTGAAGAAGAATAAAAACAAAAGGAGGAGTTATGGATTTCTATAGAAAACTGATTATAAAAATCATAGAGTCCTCTTCAAGTGGAAGTGAAAGTAAAATTTTAGACATATTGAAGTCAGGGCATGACCTTACTCAAAAAGAAAGGAAAGAACTCGAGGAACTCATAGAAAATTTATGCTAGATGCCTAGCTCTCCGCCGCGTGCAGAGAGCTTTTTTATTTGAAATAAACATCTTGGTGTGCTAAACTTGTATTAAAACAACTATCGATGGGAGATGAAAAAATGGAGCTCATAAAAGGAGGCAGCCAGACTGCACTAATATACGATGAATTAAAACTAACATACGACGACCTTTTGACTAACATAAACACTTATTCAAAGCTCCTGGATATATCCGAAGGAGACAAAGTGGTTATATTCAGCGAAAATAGGCCTGAGTACCACTACTCCTTTTTTTCTACCTGGAAAAATAAAGGGGTCGCAGTCTGTGTGGACTCCTCGAGCACCTCTGATGACTTGGCTTACATAATCAGTGACTGCTCGCCAAAGATACTCATAACTTCTTCAGAGTGTTTAGATACGGCGAAAGAAGCCGCGGCAAAAAGTGATCCCGGAATAAAAATTCTGCTTATGGAGGACTTAGACAAGGAACTCCGTACTTCAGAAAAAAAACCTGAAGATTTTATGGAACCAGACGACGAGCAACTCGCCGTTATACTATACACATCAGGAACAACAGGTAACCCAAAAGGGGTTATGTTGACCTATAAAAATATCAGAGTCAACTTGAGGGAGATCGAAGGCATGGGGATAGCTGAAATGGGGAAGGACACCTTACTTGCCATCCTACCTTTTCACCACATTCTTCCACTGGTTTTTACGGTTATTCTGCCTCTAAATTATAGGATAACGGCAATAATTTTAAAGGAAGTATCCTCAGACAGTATAAAGGATGCCCTTTCTAAACACTCCATAAGTATAATAATTGGTGTTCCAAGGCTTTACGAACTTCTGCATAAAGGAGTCATGGGGAAAATAAAATCGAATAAAATTGCAAAAATTTTATTTCAACTTGCCTCACATGTAAACAACCAAAGCTTCAGAAAAAAATTGTTTAAAAAAGTACATCAGGCGTTTGGTGGAAATATAAAATACCTGGTTTCAGGTGGGGCAAAATTAGACGAACAGATAGCAAAGGATTTTACCATACTTGGGTTTTCTGTGCTTGAAGGGTACGGTATGACTGAATGCGCACCAATCATCTCGGTGACTCGTCCAGACAAGATAAAGCCAGGTTCCCCTGGTCAAATACTGGACTGCATGGAGGTAAAAATAGAGGATGACGGAGAAATTTTAGTCAAAGGTCCAAATGTAATGTTGGGCTACTATAACAAGCCAGAGGAAACCAAAGAAGCGATAGACAGCGAGGGATGGCTCCATACAGGTGACATCGGCAGCCTAGACAAAGACAAGTTCCTGTTTATCACCGGTAGAAAAAAAGAGCTTATAATATTAGCAAACGGTAAAAATATTGCCCCAACTGAGATAGAGTTTAAAATACGGGAACTTTCCAAAGACATTATTCAGGAAATTGTGGTACTGGAGAATAAAAATCAGCTCACAGCCGTAATATACCCAAACTTTAAGACACTGATGGAGAAGGGGATTTCAAATATAGCCGAAACTGTAAAATGGGAGGTTATAGACCCTTACAACCTCCAGGTGCCAAACTATAAAAAAATTCATAATATAAAAATAGTAAGCGAAGAGTTGCCTAAAACCAAGCTTGGCAAATTTAAAAGGTTTAAAGTAAAGGAGCTCCTACAAGAAAAAGCTGCAGTCCAAAAAGAAGTCAAGGAACCTGACTACAGGGAGTACACCATAATAAAAAAATACCTAGAAGAGGAAAAAGGGATAAAAATACTCCCTAATTCCCATCTTGAGCTTGACCTAGGACTGGACTCACTAGATTTAATCGAGTTAGGTTCATTTTTAAAATCGACTTTCAGCTTGGAAATAAAAGAAGATATACTCATAGAAAATTCTACCGTTGAGAAATTAGCCCAATATCTCAAGATAAATGCTTCTGAGATTAGCGATGGTAAAACCGACTGGGGAAAAATATTAAATGAGGACATAGACATAGAGTTCCCACGTTCTTGGAAGGTGTTGAGGGCAGTAAAGATAATCCTTTGGCCTGTATTCGCACTTTATTTCAGGCTGAACAAGAATGGCATGAAAAACCTTCCAAATTCACCTACTATTATAGTAGGTAACCACCAAAGTTTCATAGATGGTTTCATGGTAGTGAATTCCCTGCCGAACAAGGTACTTAAAAACACCTACTTTTTGGCAACAGTAAAATATTTTAACACGCCATTTATGAAAACCATGGCTGATAACTCAAACGTGCTGGTGATAGATATAAACAAAGATCTTTCTATGACTCTAAAAGGGGTGGCAAAAGTCTTAAAAAATGGAAAAAACATAGTTATATTCCCTGAGGGGGCTAGAACTAGAAGCGGAGAGGTAGAGGAATTTAAAAAGGCCTTTGCTATTATTGCCAAAGAATTGAACGTTCCCGTAGTTACCTTTGGTATAGACGGCCCTTACGAAGCTATGCCCGCTGGGCAAAGTTTCCCAAAACCTAAAAAACTCAGAATAAAGTTTTTCAAGCCAATATACCCAGAAAATTTGAAAATAGAGGAAATAATAGTTAATTCGAGAAATCTAATTATAGAATGGTTAAAAGACTAGTTTATACTAGTCTTTTTATTTACAAAGTTAAAACTGAAAAGCATATACTTGGTGGCACATGAAAATATGGATAGTTAGGGGGAAACCTTTTGGTTTTTATAGAAGATTTTAATAAAACTGCGATAATTTTTGGGAATAGGCAGATATCCTATGAGGAATTCATAAGGTCTGCAAAGGGATATAGCGAAAAAATGACGCTTGGAAAATACGAGCGTGTAATAATTTTTTCAGAAAATAGGCCGGAGCTTTTATTTGCTTTTTTTGCGGTTTGGGAAAAAAAGGGTATCTGCGTAATTGTAGACTTTTCAAGTAGCGAAGAGGAGTTTAAATTTTTAATAGAGGACTCCAAACCAAGCTATATAATCACCTCTAAAACCGGCTACAAAAAACTCTACCCGTTGATAAACAGACTTCAGGAAAATATAGACTTGCTCTGTTTTGAATATCTGGATTCCATTTATATTGGAGAGGATGTATTCATAAAAACTCCAGATATGGATTCCCCCTGCCTTATGCTTTACACCTCCGGGACAACTGGAGACCCAAAAGGGGTAGTGCTCAGTTATAGAAATTTAGAAATCAATCTTAGTGGCCTCCGTGACTCCGAAATCTATACAAAAGAAGATGTCGTCCTAGATGTGCTGCCACTGCACCACATATTCCCTTTGGTAGGATCAGCTATAATGCCCCTGCATGTTGGTGCTTCAGTAGTAATACTAGAAGAGTTGTCTCTACAATCAATTAAAGAAGCTTTCCAAAACAACAGTGTATCCCTGCTTATAGCAGTTCCAAAACTTTACGAGATCTTCTTCAAAGGGATAATGGATAAAATACAGAAAAAACGTTTCACAAGAGTCGCCTACTTTGTGTTAAAAAACATAAACAGCAAAAATTTAAGCAAACTGGTATTTAAAAAAGTCCATCAGGCATTCGGAGGAAACGTAAAATTATTCATATCAGGCGGGGCCAAGATATCTCCTGAAATAGTCAGGGGGTATCAGGCGCTTGGGTTTGATCTTATAGAGGGTTATGGTATGACTGAATGTGCACCTATGATAAGCTTTACCCCTCCAGGTAAAATCGTTATTGGATCGGCCGGTAAAGTATTAAAAGGGTGCCAGGTTAAAATAGCAGAAGATAAAGAAATTTTGGTTAAGGGACCAAACGTCATGACGGGATATTTCGGCAATCCAAAAGAAAGCAGTGAGATAATCGACGAGGATGGATGGCTGCACACCGGAGACCAGGGCTATCTGAAAAATGGTTATATTTTCATAACAGGAAGAAAAAAAGAGATGATAGTCTTACCCAATGGGAAAAATATAAATCCACTAGAGCTCGAAATGGAAATTTTGTCCAATACCGACCTAATAGAAGAGGTTGGAGTTGTGGAACATAACAGCATACTTGCTGCCATTATATACCCTAATTTCAAAAAAATAAAAGAGTTAGAGATAAGCAACATAATCGAAACCCTAAAGCTAAAAGTAATCGACAAATACAACTCCAAGGTCCCGACCTATAAAAAGATACTGCATATAAAAATCGTAAAACAGGAACTTCCAAAAACTAAAATAGGTAAGTTGAAACGCTTTAAGCTACAAGAACTTTTAAAGGAGAAAGATGAAAAAAATGAAAATATAGAGGAACCAGACTTGGAAGAATACCACATACTGAAAAAATACCTTAATAGCAGAAAAGGGGAGGTGCTACCGGATTACCACCTTGAGCTAGATATAGGATTGGACTCTCTTGATATGGTAGAGCTGTTTGCGTTTATAGGAGATAATTTCGGTATAGACATGAACGAAAAAATACTCCTTCAAAATCCAACTGTTGAAGAGCTCTCAGTATACATAAATGCGAATAAAACTAAAACTGGAAATTCAAGTACGGATTGGGGGGCTATACTAAACTCAAAAAATGACATTGAGTTGCCTAAGTCTGCCCTATTCCTGAAGTTTATAAAACTTTTATCGTCCCCTGCATTTAAACTCTATTTTAGATTTAAAAAAGAAGGGGTGGAAAATATTCCAAACACCCCATGCATATTAGCTGGAAATCACCAAAGTTTTATAGACGGCCTAATGATAAACAACGCTCTCAGGTTCCGCTCGGTAGAAAAAACCTGTTATTTGGCAAAAATAAAGCACTTCGAAAAGGGAATCCTAAAATATCTCAGTAAAAATTCAAATATACTGACAGTGGATATTAACAAAAACCTGACAGAATCTCTGCAAAAAATAGCAAAAATTTTGCAAAGTGGAAAGAATATAGTTATATTTCCGGAAGGCCTTAGAACGAGGGATGGAAGCTTAAATGAATTTAAAAAAACATTTGCTATCTTAAGTAAACAGTTAGATATACCTGTGGTGCCCTTTGCCATAAACGGAGCTTATGATGCCTTCTCCTTTGGGAAAAAATTTCCAAGGCCTAAAAAACTCAGCATAAAATTTTTCCAAAAAATTGAACCTCACAACCTTACCATAGAAGAGATAGTGGAAAAAACCCTAAGTGATGTCACAGCATGGACAAATAAAAAATAAGCCGATAGAGTTCGGCTTATTTTTTATTACTTACTCTTTATCTTTTCTATATCGTCTATGGCTGTATGTACCCCGTCTTTTACCCCCTCTAGAGTGCTAGACAACTTATTCAACTTATCTACTTGAACCTCAACTATTTGCTTTTGCTTCTCAACTATATCCACTTTTTTCTGAGCTACACTTAAATCTACTTCAGCAACCTTTAATTCATCCTCTAGAGCTGCAAGTTCCGCTAGTTTTTCGTTTAACTGAGCTCTTATAATCTCAAGTTCTTCCCTGGTCTTCTGATGTTCCAAAGTTTCTTGTTGAAGATCAGCCTTTACAACCTCTAATTCCTGTTTCATCTCATTTGAAGAACACCCAAAAAAAGCGAGAAGTGCAATAGCTATTGCAAATTTCTTCATAACCTTACCTCCTTTTAAAATTTATCCCTATAAAATCATTATATAACATTTATGGTCTTTAAAAAAACAAAAATAAAACACTTATTTTAAGGGAACTCCACTTGGAAAATACTATTCGCCCTTCATTTCATATTTCAGCTCATCTACATCTACTATAGCAGATTCTACACCACTTTTCACACCTTCTAGCGTATTGCTTACCTTACTGAGACTGTTTATCTTCATCTGCAAAGCTTTCTTTTCTCTTTCAGATCTGTCAATTTTAGCCTTAAGCTCAGACCACTGCTTACTAGAAACCTCTGAATCGGTTTTTGAGACTTTTAAATTTTCTTTTAATTTTGATATCTCCGCTATATTAACATTTAACTGAGATTTTACAGTATCTAATTCTTCCCTTGTCTTTTGGTGCTCGGTTCTTTCTTTTTCTAAATCGGACTTCACAACCTCCAATTGTTCTTTTGCCTCGGACAGCTGATTTTTAAGGCCTTCAGAAGCACATCCAACCAGGGCCAACAACGATACAGCTATTAAAAATCTTTTCATGACTATACAACCTCCTGCTTATTTTTTAATAACTACTCTTAGTTACATTATATCACAAAAATAAGGTCCATATCAAAATTTAGTCCCAATTTATTTTATAATCTAAGAGGATTTTTCCAGATATATCAAATATGTCATATAGTTGACATCGTCAAAGTTTTTGAGTTATAATATTATAAAGTTACTATATTTTGAAATCGTTGGAGGCTCTTATGGAACTTAATTTAAATCTTGGAATTTTAGACAATAACTTCAAAACTAAAAAACTTGATCAAAAAACTGTCTATGACGTTTTTATAGTAGGAGGTGGGCCGGCCGCTTTTACAGCTGCCATATATGCATCCAGGAAGGGTCTTAAAACTGCACTTGCTGCAAAACAGCTTGGCGGACAGATTTCCGAGACCAGGTCTATAGAAAATTATCTTGGGTTTGATTACATAGAAACAGATGAACTGGTATCAAAGTTCATCAAACAGCTAAAGCAGTTCGACGTAGCAATACAGGAAGAGTGCGAGGTAAAAAGCATAGAGAATATTGACGAATATACAAAAAAAATTCAACTCAGCACTGGTGAAATTTTTACAAGCAGAACCGTTATTGTAGCAACTGGAAGCAAGTGGAGGAGGCTGAATGTACCTGGTGAGGAAAAATTTATTGGAAACGGGGTTGCATTTTGTACCATCTGTGACGGTCCTTTTTACAGGGGGCTGGACGTAGTAGTTGTTGGCGGTGGGAATTCTGGAATAGAAGCAGCCATGGACCTTGTTAATATAGTAAACAAAATAACAATTATAGAGTTTCAGGATGAACTCAAGGCTGATAAAATACTAATCGACAAAATGAATGAGTTCTGCCACTGCAATATACTTACCTCAAGTCTTATAACAGAAATAAGAGGCGATGAAAGGGTAAAAGAGATTGTAATAAAGAACAGGAAAACCAACCAGGATACGGTTATGCCGGTGGACGGGCTGTTTGTTGAGATAGGCCTCACCCCAAACTCCGATTTTGTTAAGACACTGCTAAACACAAACCAGATGGGGGAAATTATAATAGATGATTTCTGCAGAACCAGTGTACCAGGTATCTTCGCTGCCGGAGATGTTACATCTGTACCGTACAAACAGGTGAGCATCGCTTCTGGAGAAGGAGCAAAAGCTGCCCTCTCTGCAAACAATTTTTTAAGAAAGCTAAAATAGGCCTGAATCTGAAGCCTCCTTGCCGTTGCCATTTCACATTAAATAGTATATAATTTTAAACTATAAGGTTGGGAGGCCTGTCATTACATATGGATTTTGCTGCCTGACAAAACAAAATAAAAATTAGAAAAAAGGGGGTATTTATGAAGATCTACTCTTGGAATGTTAACGGTATAAGAGCTCTACATAAAAAGGGAGAGCTCTTAGGCCTTCTTGAAAAGTACCAGCCGGACATACTCTGCGTTCAGGAGACAAAAGCCAATCCGATACAGCTAGAGGAGGAACTTTTAGCACCTATGGGTTATTACTCTTACTTTGAGTCTGCAGATAAAAAGGGGTACAGTGGAGTGGCCATCTACACGCGTAGTGAACCAGTATATGTAAAAAATATGGGATTAGAAGAGTTTGATTCCGAGGGACGTTTTCTCGAGGCAAAATTCGACGATTTTATCCTGATAAATGCTTACTTTCCAAACAGTCAGGCAAATGGAAAAAGGTTGGATTACAAGATAGCCTTCTGCGATTCCCTCCTAGAATACTGTAACACTCTTATTTCAAATGGGGAAAATCTGGTTATTTGCGGAGACTACAACATTGCCCACACAGAAATCGACCTGGCTAGGCCTGAAGACAATGAAGAGAATCCGGGATTCCTGCCTGAAGAAAGGGCTTGGATGACAAAATTTTTAGACTCAGGGTATGTGGATACCTTCAGACACTTCAATCCTGAAAAAATTAAGTACTCGTGGTGGTCATATAGAACCAGGGCCCGGGAAAGAAACATAGGCTGGAGAATAGACTACCACTGTGTAAACAATAATTTTTTGCCAAAGGTGAAAAGCGTAGACATACTGGATAGCATAACGGGTTCTGACCATTGCCCGGTTTTAATTGAAATAGATAAATAAAAAAAGGAAATTCACCCTTTTTCAATAAAATATCATTGACTAAAGAAAAGGGGTGAATAATATGGTTATTCAAATAAAACACTTTATGGATTCCGACCCTGCTGTATTATTGGATAAAATAGAGAAAAATTTGGAAAAAAATAAAAAAATAGTTTTAGACTTTTCAGGGCTAGAAAGTATTACTCATGAATTTTTGGAAGGTACACTTGGAAGTCTCCTTGAAAACTATAATTTTGAGGCTATACAGTTTAAGGTTAATTTTATAAATGTAGATGCTGGCATCAAAGAGGTAATCTCACGTATTGTAAAAGATTTCCTCATGACTAGGTCAAATGATTAAAAGAGCTTTCTCAAGCTCTTTTGTTTATCACATCAATATTTTTACCAGTAAAGGGACTAATATGACTGTTGCTATCCCAGCAAGTACTATTGCCAGGCCGCTCATAGCTCCTTCAGTTTCACCCAGCTCCATAGCTTTTGAAGTACCCACAGCATGACTTGCTGTGCCTATTGCTATACCTGTGGCTATTTTGCTCCTTATATTCATTAAAGAGCATATAGTTGGTCCTATAACCGCTCCACATATACCAGTCCACACTACCGCCACCACTGTTATCGGCACATCTAGCCCCATAGATCCTGCTAAATCAATGGCGATTGCAGTCGTTATAGATTTTGGAAATAAAGTGGCAATCATCCTATCATCCATTCCCATTATTCTTCCCATTAAAAAAACAGAAAATATCGCTGTAAACGACCCAACAAAAACCGATACCAATATTGGCATTAGATTTGCTTTTAAAAGTTCTATTCTTTTATAAAGTGGAACTGCAAGAGCTACCGTTGCCGGTCCCAGAAAAAAGTTTATTATATCTCCACCCTTTTTATAGGTTTCCAAATCAATATTAAATATAAGCATAAACACTATTATAGTCGTAACTGCTATCAATAGTGGATTAAGTAATGGAAATTTTGTTTTTTTATATATAAAAAGTCCGAATTGAAATGCTGCTAAAGATATGAGCATTCCAAAAAGTGGTGTGTCTAGTATCCCCATTATTTTTTACTCCTTTTTATAAGTGTATCTGCAGTATAACCTGTCACAACTATTGTGGCAGCAGTGGTTATTACAGTTATTATCAGTATCTGCCACCAACTATCTTTGAGTAAATCGAGTTTTGCAATAAGGGCTACAGCAGGCGGTACAAAAAGAAAGGCAAGGTTTGATAAAAGGGCTTCAGAAGCCTTTTCAACAGTCGAAAGCTTTATAACTTTAAAATACAACAATATAAAAAGTAAGAGCATCCCGACTACTGTCCCGGGTATGGGCAGACCAGAAATTTCGCTCAAAATATTTCCTACATAAGTTATACAGATTATTACCCCAAATTGTTTAAGCATCTAATCACCTCTATGCATTAATATATCATTAATTTAAGTTTTTTTAAATATTTTTTTTAAACCTGTCGCGCCGTTTAAGCGTACGCTTCCAAACTATTTTCTTCTTGTCGTTTAAAGGAAATAAAATAAAAATTCATAAATCTTAATATATGGTATAACAAATTTCTAACAGGAGGTAATCTTAATGTTTCGACTTAAAAGATTGTTTTCTATACTTTTTATAATTTTATCACTGCAAATAATGGGGATGTCTGCAAAACAACCAATGGAAGGGATAGAGGTAGGGAACTTTGCACCCAAATTCACTCTCTACGATCTAGACGGCAAATCTTATTCCAGCGACGCCTACAAGGGAAAATTGATACTCCTAAACTTTTGGGCAACCTGGTGCCCGGCATGCAAATATGAAAAGCCGTTTTTAGAAGACGTGTACGAAAAATATAGAGATGATGGTTTAGTTGTTTTAAAAGTCTCTTTAGATCAATCTAAAAGAACTCTTAAAAACTACCTGGCAGAGAATCCAATGGACATACCGGTATTCTACGACAATGGAGATCTAGCCAATAAATTTTTGATAAAGGCTTTTCCGACAACATACATTATAGATAAAAACGGGGTAATAATTGGCAAACAGATTGGAGCATTAAAATGGAATGAATTTGACTTTAGTAAATTTTTGTAAGGAGGATTTAGATGCAGGAACCTTCGTTTATTTTAGTGTTTTTTGCAGGACTTCTGACAATTTTGTCGCCGTGTATTTTGCCCATAATTCCAACATACATCTCGTATATAAGCGGATTCACCGCTATATTTCACTTGGATAAAAAACAAAAACTAAAGCTTTTATCCCATACACTTCTATTCTTGTTAGGTATAGCCACATCCTTTACAATAATACAGATACTTATATTTTATTTTGCGAATTTAGCAGTGAAAGTAATAGGAAGCAACCTTTTTTATAATATATTAGGGATGCTAATAATCATATTCGGATTGCATATAATGGGCGTAATAAAAATAAAACCACTGTACTATGAAAAACATCTGGACCTTCACGTTAAAAAGAGGTCCTATTTCGTATCGTATTTATTTGGGGTAACTTTTGGATTTGGATGGTCTCCATGCACCAGCCCAACTTTAGTAGCCATATTCACATATATCTCCAGAAGTAGCACCCTTTTAAAAGGGATTCTTTTTCTTTATGTTTACATCTTGGGATTAGGTGTGCCTTTTATCCTGTTTTCTGTTTTTTTGGAAAAAGACGAGAGGCTCTACAGATATCTAAACAAACACGTAAAATTTATAGAAAAAATAAGCGGCATGTTACTTATCTTAATCGGGCTTATGCTGTTTTTCAACAAACTCTCAATATTCAATTACCTATCAAATATCTTTAGGAGGTCGTAATGGCTGAAACTGTAGTTATAGTTGGCGGCGGTGCTGGTGGAATGACCTCGGCCGCTGTGTTGAAAAAATACTCCCCAGAAAAAAGGGTAGTCTTGTTCGAAAAATCGGAATACGTAAGTTGGGCAGGGTGCCCCACACCTTACTACATATCACAAGAACTACCATTTGAGGCTGTTGTGCGTCACGGACTTGAGGACTTCGCTTCTAGGGGAATAGAAGTCTACAACCACCACGAAGTTGAGAGAATAGACTTCAAAGAAAAAACCGTGTTTGTAAAGGGAGAAAAAATAAATGGTTCTTTTGATTATGATAAACTTATACTAAGCTTAGGAGGTATTCCATTAATTCCTGATATAAGAGGATATTTGAATAGCATTGAGGGAATTTTTAGGCTTTCTCACGTTGATGATGCCATAAAAATAAAGGATTTCATTGATTATAAAAAACCTAAAAATGCCTGTATAATAGGCGGGGGATTCATTGGAATTGAGATGGCTGAGTCATTCTACTTAAGAGGGTTAAATACCACTCTGATAGAAAAACTGGAAACACTTTTCCCAAAAATGGACCAATCACTTTTAAAACCTATATATAAAGAATTCGAGGATAAAAATCTCAATCTTATATTGGGGAAAAGTGTTGTGCAAATAAACAGTCACGATGGTGTTTTAAAATCTATTTTACTTGACTCCGGTGAAGAAATAGAAGCAGATATACTGCTGATTAGCATAGGGCTTCGACCAAATATAGAAATTTTAGAAAAAAGTTCTTTTAAGTTCAGCGAAAAGGGAAGGGTTTACGTAGATAAAAAAATGAAAACATACCTAGATGATGTGTATGCCATAGGCGATATGGTCTTTACGGATAATTTTTTAACTGGAAAAAAAGTCTATGCCCCTTTTGGAGATGCTGCCGATAAACAAGGATTAGTTGTGGCAAAAAATTTGAGTGGTGGGAATAAAGAGTTTAAAGGGGTAATGGGGACGTTTGCTAGTTCATTTTTTGATTTAAAAATGGCGAAAACCGGTCTTTCACTTGGGGAGGCAGTAGAAGCTGGATACAATGCTAAATCAGTTTATGTTACAGCAGTAACTGAGGTCCCACTTTTCAAAAATGCAGGAAGAGCCAATACTGAAGTTGTTTATGATGTTGACAAGGAAGTCATTTTAGGAGCAACGATGATAGGGAACATTCCTGTGGCTCAGTTTATCGATCAATTTTCCATTGCCATAGCACACAAATTGAATTTTGAACAACTTTTTGATGTAGACTATGCCTATTCGCCAAGAAATTCTATTGTATGGAACCCCATACTTGCAGCTTACAGAAAAATAATGTCCCAAACTTAATTTATAAAAAAAAACAATTGACATTTCTTTCTATCTATGATATTATTTTTTCTGTCGTCGAGGGATGGCTTTCCGGAACATAGCGCAGCCCGGTAGCGCACCTGCCTTGGGAGCAGGGGGCCGCAGGTTCGAATCCTGCTGTTCCGACCATTGGGGATATAGCTCAGTTGGGAGAGCGTCGCACTTGCACTGCGAAGGTCAGCGGTTCGACCCCGCTTATCTCCACCATTTAATGGGCTGTCGCCAAGCGGTAAGGCAACGGACTTTGACTCCGTCATGCGCTGGTTCGAATCCAGCCAGCCCAGCCATTAGATTGTAAACCCACTTTAAAAGTGGGTTTTTTTAGTTATTATCAGTATAAAATATGAGCGCCGGCAAATGCCGGCGCTCATATTTTATACTATACCTTTATCCTCTTTCATAACCTCTAATACATATATTTTTTCAAGCGATTTAAATATTTGTTCATGCACTTTTGTCATGGCTTCGCTATCTGTTGCTTCCAGATACTTTTCTACAGCCTTAGTTTTAATCACAGTTTTTTCATTTTCAGATAATTTACTATAAAGTTCTAAAAGAAGTTTTGATATCGGATCATCTAAGTCAAGTTTTGGAGTTTTTAACTCAGTTGTGTCCAAATTAGATTTTTTTGTAACATTTATATTATCAATCTTTTTATCTTCTAAAACTATTTCAGCATCCTCTATCTCAACATTCGCTTCTATCTCAACTATTTCATTTTTGTCAGGTGAATATCTACCAAAAGAAAGCTGATTTTCACTGCTGCTTTCTTCCATATTCTTCATTATACCATTTATATAACCCACAAGAGACTTGCTTATCTCCTTGTTAAGACTCTTGTACACGGTCCTTAAAATATTTACAGTATACTCCTCACCATTTTCTTCATATATTTTTTGTATCTTATTGTCGACCCACTTGTTCCAGGCTTTGGAAACATATATATTTTTTTTAGCCCTTTTTACTTCATCTAATACAGTTTGGGTCATTCCGACTTTTTCAGAAGATGCTCCTGATTTTTTAGGCGTACGGCTGCTAGTCTCATCTAACTCTATTAGTTTCAACCTCTCGGTTTTCTTGTTGCCTATAAGGTTTGATATGTGACAATAGTTATCTTTTTCCACGTTAAATATATACCTAAATTTATAAGACTTCAGAGATTTTAATTCCACCATTTCATATTTAAGCAAATATTTCTTTTTTACAAGTACATCAAAAGCCTTTTTTATCCTTCTAGCCACCTGTTTCATCTTGCTGACTTCATATTCCTTTACTTCACCATTTTTGAGCTTCTTTTTTATCCTGCTAGTCAGTGTAAGAGGAATTATAGTCGCGAGAGTTTCTATACGGTACTCACCTTCATCACTAGAAAACCTTTTCATACTGATAAACTGATATATCTTTTCAGAAGCTCTATCAGACTTTCTTAGATCATTTAAGAGATGTCTATCGAAAATAGAGTAGTGCTTTATCCTCAGTTCTTCTATTATTCTCTTATCTAAAGTAACTTTGTAATAGACTTTCATCTTATTAGTAACCGTATTTCTTTCTTTTACCTTTTCATACCTAATCAGATTTAAAGGTTCTTTGTAAACCTCCCTTATAATATTGCCAGCCTTCTTTCTGTTTCTTATGGCAATTTTATAAGTCGTTCCCTGCAAATTAAAAAGAGTTTCCTCCATTTTTCTGTAATATTTCATAGAAAACTTCAACCCTAGATACTCTATAATTTCATCTATATTAAAAACTATATTATCAGCATCTTCACCATTCATAAGCAATTCTTGAAATTTATACAATATAAAATAGAACACGTTTTTCTCAAAATCAGATGGCTGTTGGTTTTTTATACCTTCAAAATTATCCGAACTAAGAGAGGCTCCAAATTTAATGCCAGCATTCTCTATTTCATATACCAAATTTACATTTCTCTGTCTTTTTGAAGTAAAAAAAGGCAGTATTATAAATATAAATGGCTGGTTAATTGTATCCCTTATATCCATCTCCTCTAAATAAAGAGATACAGTTTTTGTAGGAATTTTCTTAGGTTTAACTGACTTTATATCTATTGTAAAATCGTCTTTTTCCCCTATTTGAAGAACCTCAAACAAAGACTCTTTATCTTTGGTCATATTTCCCCCCATTTATCATCATCCACAAATTATAACAAAACTCCTATGATTATAACACTTTTTTAGAAAAAATCAAGAAATTTTAATTTTTATCCTTAATTTTTCTAGATTTTTTTATCATCACCTCTAAATTATAACAAGATTTTCAAAAATTTTTTCCTAACTTTCTTTTTATAATTTCACAATATTTCAAAAGAAAATAGAAAATCAATTGTCATCATTTATAAATAATAAAATATATTATTACTTTATATTAAT
>QKCP01000093.1 GCA_003246855.1 Ilyobacter polytropus | reverse complement strand
AATCACCTCCCCGTTTACCATTGTTATAGTATACCCTCTTTTTAATACCTCCATCGGATTTAAAGAAGCTAGCTTACCCTCTCTCACCTCAAGTTGGTGTTTCTTAAACTTCAAAAGATTTTGGTAATTTTTTTTAATGGCATCCTCCCTGTCCAAAACCATGTTCCCCTTTTCAGATACAAGGCTTGAGAAGTTCCTTATGGAGTGTGAACTCCTTCTTTTTTCAAGCTCGGACCTGCACCTTTCAAAGTTTTTCCCAAACAAATTCGTTAGCATCCGACCTCTGTCCTCAATATGATTCTGGAGTTTTTTCTTCTCGGGTACGATTATTTCTGCAGCATGCGTAGGGGTGGAAGCCCTAACGTCTGCTACAAAGTCAGATAAGAGAAAATCTATTTCATGTCCAACTGCCGATACTATTGGTTTCCTCGATTTGTAAAAAGCCATGGCTACCTCTCTAGTGTTAAAGCTCCAAAGGTCCTCTATGCTCCCACCTCCACGTCCGGCTATTATAACATCTATATACTCCAATCTGTTTAAAGCTTCTATGCCCTTTACAATTTCTTCCACAGACCCCTCTCCCTGTACCTTTGCAGGGTACACATATATATTGACGTTTGGATACCTCAATTTGGCTGTGTTTATTATATCCTTTACCGCCGCACCAGTTCCTGAGGTTACAACACCTATGTTCATAGGCAGCTCTGGAAGAGTTTTTTTATGTTTTGTGTCAAAATACCCTTTCTCCAAAAACTCTTTTTTTAGGTTTTCTAGCTCTTGGTAAAGCATCCCTATCTTATCCTCTTTTTCTATGTGGCTGACCAGTATCTGGTACTGCCCACCTGCTTCGTACAAACTCGCTTTTCCAAAAAGCTTTATAAGGTCCCCCTCTTTTAAGTCATCGCTTATCTTCTTGTACCTGTAGTTAAACGCCACACACTTCACACTGGCCTTTTTATCCTTTAGGTTGAAATATAAATGTCCGCTTTTGTAGTAGCTGACCCCGGACATCTCCCCTTTTAAAAAAAAATTTGAAAGGAGTGGGTTTTCCTCTAGGGTATCTTTTACAAGTTTGTTCACTTCGCTTACCGTATATATTCTATCATTCATAAAAAACCCCTTTTTAACAATTTTGCTTAATATATTTTGATCCCTAATTAAATCAGCCTGTTCTATATCTCCAACAGCAGTTCCTTCAGTTTCAGCATCTCATTTCTCTTCTCGATAGCCTTCTCAAAATCAAGCTCCGCAGCAAGCACCTTTATCTCTTTTTCAAGTTTTAATACTTCCACTTCTACATCTTTCCTAGACATGTACACCTTTTTGATCTCAGCCACTTCCCTGTCCACTACATCCAGCCCGTAATCTAGATTTAAAAGGTCGTCAGAAATTTCTCTCACGATGCTCTTCGGGTTTATTCCATTTTCAATGTTATATTTTCTCTGTTTATCCCGTCTCCTGTTAACTTCAGATATGGCTTCCTGCATGGACTTAGTGATAGTGTCCGCGTATAATATTACTTTCCCGTTTACATTTCTAGCTGCCCTTCCCATTGTCTGTATGAGTGATCTCCTGCTTCTCAAAAAACCTTCTTTATCCGCTTCAAGTATGGCTACGAGGGATACCTCAGGTATGTCTAAGCCCTCTCTTAAGAGATTTATACCTATGAGCACATCAAACTCTCCCTTTCTAAGCCCCCTTATTATCTCTATCCTCTCTAGGGTATCTATGTCCGAATGCATATACTTAGCTTTCACCCCGAGCTCTAAGTAGTACTCTGCGAGTTCTTCAGACATTTTCTTAGTCAGGGTTGTCACCAGCACCCTTTCTTTTTTCTCACTTCTCACTCGTATCTCTTCCAAGAGGTCGTCCACCTGGTTATCTGTTTTCCTTACCTCTACTTCGGGTTCGACTATTCCTGTGGGTCTTACCAGCTGCTCGCTTATGTGATCGATACTCCTCTCCACCTCATATTCCCCCGGAGTTGCAGATACGTAAACTATTTGGTTGGCTATCTGGTTAAACTCATCAAACCTGAGAGGTCTGTTATCCAAGGCTGAAGGAAGTCTGAAGCCATTTTCTACTAGTGTCTCCTTCCTAGACCTGTCTCCGTTGTACATCCCTCTTATCTGCGGTACCGTTATATGTGATTCGTCTATGAATATAAGGTAATCCTTTGGAAAGTATTCTAATAAAGTTGACGGTGTTTCTCCAGGACGTTTTCTGGCAAGATACCTAGAATAATTCTCGATACCCTTACAGTAACCTATTTCACGTATCATCTCTATGTCATACTCTGTCCTCTGCCTTATCCTCTGTGCTTCTAAGAGCTTCCCGCTTTTCTCGAAATACACCACCCTCTCCTCTAGGTCTCTTCTTATCTCATCTATTATTCTTTCCTGCTCACTCTCTTCCGCTAGATAATGAGTGGCGGGCATTATCATTATCCGTTCCATGTCTTTTCTTATCTTCTGGCCAGTAAGAGTATTTATTTCAGCTATACTTTCCAACTCTTCTCCCCAAAATTCTAGCCTGTAGGCTGATTCCATGTAAACTGGATAGATATCTATGGTATCACCCTTTACCCTAAATTTTCCTCTATCAAACTCAATATCATTTCTATCATATCTAAGCTCTATAAGCTTTTCGATAACTCCTTTTCTTTTAATCCCAGTTTTAAGGTCTAAGGCAAGTGTCATTTTCCTGTATGTCTCTGGAGATCCTAGCCCATATATACAAGAAACAGATGACACTATCACGACGTCTTTTCTAGTTAAAAGAGCTGCTGTAGCAGCATGCCTTAGCTTATCTATTTCATCGTTTATTGAAGAATCTTTTTCTATGTACGTATCTGTCGATGGTATATATGCTTCCGGCTGATAGTAGTCATAGTAAGAAACAAAATATTCGATAGCATTTTCAGGAAAAAAAGACTTATACTCCGAGTAAAGCTGGGCCGCCAGTGTCTTATTTGGCGCTAGTATGAGGGCCGGCCTCTGGGTCTCTTTTATTACATTGGCCACTGTAAAGGTCTTCCCTGATCCAGTTACACCTAGTATTATCTGTTCCCTAACGCCCTCTTCTATCCCACGGCTTATGTTTTCTATTACCTTTGGCTGATCCCCTGTCGGTTCGAATTTTGAGTGCAACTTAAACATAGGCTCCCCCTTTACAAATAATTATAAATGCCGAAACTCTTGTTCCGGCAGAATCTAATAATATTTTTTTACTTCCTCGCTCCATTGGCCGTCTTCGCCCTCTATATAAAGAGGCTCCAGCACTTCTAAATCCAATTTCTTCCCCTTCATAGCCTCAAGCATGACAAGTTCTGATTTAACGCCTGGCTTCGAATGTACAAATCTCACCCTTTTTACTCCGAACTTAAAAGTCTCCAGAAGATGAACCAGTTCCAAGAAGCGGCTTGTTCTGTAGATTATATTAAAACTACCCCCAGGCTTTAGCAATCTCTTGGAGCTTTCAATTAACTCCTCTAGAGTCAGCTTGATCTCATGCCTGGATACCGCCTTCATAGGGTCTGTATTTATCCTACCGCCCTCTAGCTTCATGTACGGTGGGTTTGTTACCACAAAATCATAAAAGTTCCCTCTCTTAAAATAACGCACATCTTCGTTTATTACTTCAATTCTATCATCTAATCCATTTAAAAATACGCTTCTCCTTGCCATATCGGCTACGTCATCCTGTATCTCAATGGCGCTTATGAGATCTATATTCTCATTCTCCGATATAAGCAGCGGAATAATCCCAGTTCCGGTTCCTATGTCTAGCACGCAGCTTTTTTTGTCTATATTTATAAAGTGGGCAATAAGAACGGCGTCTACAGCAAATCTAAACCCGCTCTTTTTTTGGACTATTTTTTTGGAAACAGCATTTAGTTCCTCTAAAGTTTCATCTTCATGTATAAACATCATATCACCTAATCTTTTTCAAGTTCCTTGTGCGCTGCATCCTGCCTTTCGGTCTGCTTTTGTATTTTTTTAGTTTCGCTTCTATCAAACTTTATTTCATCTAAATTGAATTTCATTATTCCCTTACCGTCTACATCTATATAGAGGTACCCGTTTAGAGGATTCACGCTGTTGACCTTCCCTTTTCCAGAAGCAGTCTTAACCTGCTGTCCGATAGCAGGGAAATTTTTCAATTCATTTGAGTACTGTTCATACTCGTATTTTATACAGCATAAGAGTCTCCCACATGCACCAGATATTTTGGACGGGTTTATTACAAGTCCCTGATCCCTTGCCATTTTTATGGCAACTGAATCAAACTTATTAATAAAGGTTCTGCAGCAGAGTTCCTTGCCACATATACCAATACTTCCAAGTATCCTAGCCTCGTCCCTCACCCCTATTTGACGAAGTTCTATTCTCAGTTTAAATATTGTGGCTAGATCTTTTACCAGCTCTCTAAAATCTATTCTACCTTCTGCGGTAAAATAAAATATAAGTTTTGTTCTATCAAAGGTATATTCCGATGTTATCAGTTTCATCGGAAGCTTGTGCTCGAATATTTTCTTTTTACAGACATTAAAGGCTTCGTCAGCCTGATTTCTAAGGTCGGTGTATCTATCTATATCATCCTTTGTAGCCTTTCTAACTACGGGTTTAAGCGGTAGTACTAGATCTGATTCATCTACCATCCTCGGTTCTAGATAGACGGTCCCCATCTCTATCCCCCTTGCAGTGTCCACTATGACAAGGTCATCTCTCTTATACTGTGTGTCATCAGTGACTTCAAAATAATACCTTTTTCTAGTAACCTCAAATATTATGCCTAAAACTTTATATTCCATTATATCCTCCTGACTTTAATCCTCGAGCAATCCATTTTCTAGAAAACTGAAATAAGAGTTTCTTCCAATAATTATGTGATCCAGAAGCCTTATATCCAGTTCTTTCAAGAGTTTTTTCATACTGTTGGTAAAATTCACATCTTGTTTAGATGGCGTAAGATCCCCCGATGGATGGTTGTGAGAAAATATAACCGACTTTGCGCTGTGTTTGAATATCTTCTCCACCAGCTCCCTGGGATATATGTGGCTCCTGTCAAGTGTTCCCTTAAAAAGGGTTTCCTCCTCTAGGAACTTATTTTTGTTGTCCAAAAATATAACCTTAAAAACCTCTTTTTTTACAAATCCTATATCCTGCTTGAGATAGTTTACAAGATCATGAGTACCGTTTATATGTGTCT
The DNA here is from genome assembly GCA_003246855.1 of Ilyobacter polytropus. Lineage (GTDB taxonomy): Bacteria > Fusobacteriota > Fusobacteriia > Fusobacteriales > Fusobacteriaceae > Ilyobacter_A > Ilyobacter_A polytropus_A. Next base: position 7,447 of record QKCP01000093.1, on the reverse strand, counting down.
CTTTCAACCTGTTTTCTTTTAATATGTATTTATTCAAATCCAAAACAAGTTTGAATAAAACATACGAATTGTCCTTTACGCCTGAAACTGACTCCAAGTTTTCCTTAGATTCGTGCAAAACATTGCTTATAGATCCAAATTTCTCCAAAAGTTCCTTTGCTATGGATTTACAGTCCCTCCTGGGTATGGAAAATGTAAGCAAAAGCTCCAACAGCTCATACTCCTCGTTGAATGCCTGAGGGCCGATTTCAAGATATTTTTTCTTTATCCTCTGCCTGTGCCCACTTCTATAGTCATCCACAAGATCACCCGTCTAATCAAAATTTAAACTTTATTTAAATAGTTTATATAGACAAAATCGTCCACAAAGCTGAGTTTTGTAAGAGAACCATTGTCTACGGCAAATTTCCAGTAGCCGGCAAGCCCTTCACAAAGGTAGTAAGAAAGTATCGCCTGCACGCATCCAAAGTGTGTTGAGACAAGAACAGTCTTCCCAATATTCTCAAGCCTTATTTTCTCTATTTCTTTTACGCACCTATTTTGCAGCTCGAGTAAACTTTCCCCCTCTGGTATCTTAAAGCTCTCCCAGTTGTTAAAAAAATCTGTAGAATGTTTCGGAAAATCTTTCAAAAGTTCACCGTAGGTCTTACCTTCAAAAATACCAAAATTTAACTCCCTGAGATTTGCTGTTCTTATTATTTCCTTATTCATACCCTCATTAATAATTTGTGAGGTCTCCATGCATCTTTTAAGATCGCTGGAATATATCGCCTCTATCTCTACATCCTTTAGGAGTTTTTTAGATCCTGTTACCTGCTTTCTGCCCAAATCGTTTAAACCAGGGTCTAGGTGGCCAAAGTATAGCTTTTTACGATTATACTCTGTCTCTCCGTGCCTTACAAATATTAACTCAGTTCTCATTTTAAAATTACTCCTATTAATAATACTACTACACTTGTCAGCTCAAGTATCGCTCCCAAGGTATCCCCGGTTACGCCTTCTATTTTTCTCTCCATTAATTTTACGAAAAATACTCCTACTATACCGCATAATAATACCACAGGAATAGATTGCAACCCTATGAAGAAAAACGAAACAACAAGCGTCAAGAGCACTGAAAATATGACATCTTTTTTCCCTGTGTTTTCAATTATACCTTTTGCCATGCCTACTTTTCTAGCATATTTCCCGAGTCCTGCATTTATCACTGTGTTCATTCTAGCCACAACCGGCATTACTATTATATACCTCCAATCAAGCTCTGTAAGCAGACTTGTTTTAAGCAAAAGGTAGACTACTATGGCAGAAACCCCGTTTGTCCCAAGTCTAGAATCCCTCATTATCTCAAGCATCCTGTGCTTTGATCTATAACTGAAGATACCGTCAAAGGTATCCGCCAAACCGTCTAAATGCAGCCCGCCTGTTATTATGATATCGCTGAGCACAATGAGCACTGCTATTATAAGTCTGTTATCAGTAAATTGTGAAAATATAAAATACATCGCTGCAAGAAAAGCACCTATTACAAGCCCGACCAACGGGAAAAGTTTTGTAGCCTTCCCTAGCTCGTTCTCATCATATTCTACTCCCCAAGGTAAAGGTATCCTAGTCATAAATTTTATAAGCAAAACAAATCCTTTAAGCATCTGTGTGTCCTCACTTTCTCTTGGTTTTAATCCTTACCTATTATTATACAGATTTAATCACAGAAAATAAACCCTATTTTTAAAAAAAGAACAAAATAATCTTTTTACCATACAACTACCGAGCAAAATAACCATCCAATCTATCTATTTTTTGATTTCAATTTAAATATAATTTCGTATTCTTTGCCAGAATAAGTAAAATCTGCACATAAAAAAAGGAGCCTATGCTCCTTTATTAAATTTAGTATTTGGTGCTTCATATCGGGGTTGAACCTGTGATCCCACGATTAAGAGTTGTGTGTTCTACCAGCTAAGCTAATCACGCTGGCAGTTAATTTTTATACTAAATCGTCATGTATTTGAAACCCAAGAAAAATCAAACTCTGCTATTTCCATACAGGCTCAATATGTCCGTAGTCACCGTCTCTTCTTCTATATACGATATTTAGCTCCTCTGTTTCATAGTTCATAAACGTATAAAACTCTTGCCCAAGAGCCTCCATCTGTAGTACAGCTTCCTCAACACTCATTGGTTTAGCAGCAGAAATACGTGCCGAAACTATCTTCTTTTCCTCACCCTGTACGCTAACTTCTCCTTCAACAATAGGGACACCTTCTTTTATTCCTCTACCGCCTGCGTGTTTGTCATCTCTTAACTTTTCTTTGTGCTTTTTAACCTGTTTTTCAAGCACCTCTACAACTTCATCTATTGCTGCATACAGTATAGCGTCGCTTGCAGAAGCCTTTATTTTAGCACCGTTTACAAAAAGTAATATGTCGGCTGTGTGTTTTTCACCTTGAATTTTGCTGTGTTCCGCTGATAACGTGATATCAATTTCCAAAATATTATCAAAATATTTTTTAATCCTACCTATTTTCTTCTCAGCGTAGTCTCTAATAGGATCAGTAATCTCTAAATGTCTTCCACTTATGATCATTCTCATAAGTAACCACTTCCTTTCGACCTGAATATTGTGATTTTTAGTGTGTGAGCTTCTGTTATTAGTATACCCCATTTTATAGAAAATCCTATTAATAAATTTATATTTTTTTACTTTATTATCCTAATCTTTTGCCGTGCTTAATCTACCTTTTTTTAGGTAGAATCTTTTGTCGCATATCCCTGCCAATTCAGAGCTATGAGTCACTACTACTATTGTCTGTTTTTTTTCGCTGTTTATCTTTTTTAAGAGGCGGTGTATGTTTTCACTTGTTTCCTCGTCCAGGTTCCCCGTAGGCTCGTCAGCCAATATGAGCTTAGGTGAATTTATCATGGCCCTTGCCACTGCCACCCTCTGCTTTTCTCCACCTGACAATTCAGCTGGTTTGTGGTGCAGTCTGTCTCCTAGCTCTACATCTTCTAAGAGCTCCTTTGCCCTCTTTTTTATAGCCTCCACGTCATTCCTTTTAGCTAGCATAGCCGGCAGCATCACATTTTCAAGAGCCGAGAATTCTGGCAGCAGGTAGTGGAATTGAAAAACAAACCCTAAGAATTCATTCCTCAAACTGTCTAAGCTGGTCTCTGAAAAGCCGTTTATCTCTTTCCCGTCGTAGTATATACTTCCACTGTCAGGCCTGTCCAGAGCGCCTATAAGATTTAAAAGTGTAGATTTTCCGGATCCAGATTTTCCCATTATAGCTATGAACTCCCCCTCTTCTACCTCTAACTCCAAGTCGTTTATTATATGAAGATCTCTTTTTTTGTCCCTGTAGTGCTTGTTTACTTTTTCTAATTTTAGTATTACCCTACTCATATTTTAATGCCTCCACTGGTTTTAATTTTGCAGCCCGATAAGCCGGGAATATGCTTGATAGGAATATGACTATTAAGTTTGCCGCCACTATCACAACGACCTCTTTATAAGTGATTTCCACCGGTATCTTGCTTAAGTAATATATGCTAGTCAACTGACTTATTGAAAAATTCTTTATGTACCATATTATGATAAAGGACAAAAATATCCCTAATACATTTCCTATTATTCCAAGGGTAAATCCCTCTATCAAAAATATATTCATTATACTTTTACTAGAAAAGCCCATAGATCGCATTATCCCTATATCCCTGGTCTTTTCTCTGACCAGCATGTTTAGTATCACCCCGACTACAAAGCCAGCTATCACGACTATAAGGGAAAACACTAGTATCATAACGGTCTTTTCCAACGAGAGCGCAGCCAGAAGGTTTCTGTTCATCTCTCCCCAAGTCCTTGCTATGAGACCGGTTTTAGAAGTTATCAAATCAGCAATCTTAGGGGCATCATATACCTTATTTAACATAACATCTATATAGCTCGTAGTGTCCCCAACGTATGACATTATCTGCACTGCCTTTAGCGGTACTATTATCAGGCTAGTATCAAATTCGTAGTATCCAGATTGAAACACCCCGGCTATCTCCAGGTAGAGCTCTCGGTTATCAGCTGAAACTATGCTTATACTTTCTCCTATACTAGCCCCCAACTGGTCGAAAAGTTCCTTCCCCATCAAAAACTGAGTTGGCTTCTTCACATCCATGCTACCTTGTACTATCTTAGTATCTAGTCCCATCACCCTCTTGGCGTCTTCAAAATCCATACCCTCTATTTTAATCCCGGATACGTAGGTGCCTCCGGCACCGTTATACTTTAATATTCCCTGTGTTGAAAGCTTAGGTACAGCTCCTTTGACCCCGTTGATACCTTCTATCTCCTTTTGCAACTCCTTGTAATTCTGCAAAGAGTAATCAGTGTTGGTGACGTTTATATGCGAAGTCATGGAAAGTATGTTGTCTATCATATTTTTGTCGAGGCCGTTTGCTATTCCTATGGAAACGATTAATACCGTAACACCTATCATTATCCCCAGGATAGCTATAAAACTCTGCCTTTTTCTCTCGATTATGTGTTTTTTCGCTATAAAAAACTCTATCATTTGCATTTCTCCCTTTAAATTAAAATTTTTACTTTTTAAGTAAACCTAATTTTCGTTAAAAACTCTGGCTTCTGTAAATTTATCACCCCACATTAATTATACCAGCTCAAATAAAATTTACAAGGATTATATACTCTAAAACTCAAATTTATTCAACCACCTCTTAATAACTTTCAAATTCATGGAAAATCTTTTCAATCGCTCTTACCATTTTTAAAACTTAGAGTTTTACCATGGAGTATCAATAATTTTATATCACATATGGTGGTTCCAAAAAATTTATGATATAATAATGCTGATATTTGGTTTTTAGGGAGGAATCTATTTTGGTTAGCAGAACTGCATATGTTAAAAATTTAAAACGTATAGTCATCAAAGTCGGAACAACTACGCTGACTCACGAATCCGGTCTTATAAATTTGAGCCGCATGGAAAAACTGGTCAGGTTTATGTCAGACCTGCATAACGAGGGGTACGAAATTGTCCTTGTTACTTCCGGAGCCATAGGTGCCGGTATGGGAAAATTAAATTTGACAGAACGTCCGCGCACAATACCTGAAAAGCAGGCTGTAGCTGCAGTTGGTCAGGTGGCACTTATCCACATGTACCAAAAGATATTTTCTGAATACGGCAAGACCGTGGCCCAACTCCTACTTACAAAAGAGGATATAAGTAGCAGAACCCGTTTTTTAAACGCCAGAAACGCATTTTTTTCTATATTTTCCCAAAAGGTAATCCCAATAGTAAATGAAAACGATGCGGTGGCCATTGACGAAATAAAAGTTGGCGATAACGACACTCTTTCGGCTCTTGTGTCCAGTCTTATCGATGCCGATTTACTTATTATACTTTCAGATATAGACGGACTGTATACGGCTAATCCAAAAGAAGTCCCAGATGCAACTCTAATAGATATAGTTGAAAACATAGACTCCAACATAAAAAAAATAGCGAGTGGATCCGGCTCTAAATTCGGAACTGGAGGTATGGCCACAAAGATAAAAGCTGCTGAAATCTGCACAAGCTCCGGAATAAACATGGTTATTGCCAAAGGTGAGGACCCCGAGATAATAAGGAAAATCGTAAAGGGTGAAAATATAGGTACCCTTTTTATAAAAAACGACAAAAAATTAAGCGCCCGTAAACACTGGATAATATACGGGAGTAAAAAAAGTGGTAAGATCGTAGTAGATACCGGTGCTTCTCGAGCTATATGCCAGCATAAGAGCTTACTGCCTAGTGGCATAATAGAAATTGTAGGCACTTTTAAAAAAGGGGACATAGTCTCCATATTAGACGAAGAGTTTGTAGAAATAGCTAGAGGAATTGTAAATTATTCTTCTCATGAAGTCGACAAGATAAAAGGGTGCCAGACATCCGATATATCAAACATACTTGGCTACAAGGATTATGACGTTGTGGTCCATCTAAATAACATGCATATATTAGGAGGTTTTTAGTATGTCTTATATTTTAGATATGGGTATCAAAGCAAAAAAAGCCAGCAGGGAGCTGGTAAAAATTGGTACCAAAAAGAAAAATGAGATTTTAAACAAAATGGCGGATGCAATACTAGAAAAAAGAGAGTATATTAAATCCGAAAACCAAAAAGACCTGGTAGCTGGTAAAGAGCGTGGGCTCAGCTCAGCTTTTATAGACAGGCTGACTTTAACTGATGCCAGGATAGACGGTATGGCTGAAGGGGTTAGAACTGTGGCCTCCCTTCCTGATCCTGTAGGAGAAGTATTAGAGGGTTTTACCCATCCAAACGGAATGGAGATATCAAAGGTTCGTACTCCTCTCGGGGTCATTGCAATGATCTATGAATCCCGTCCAAATGTAACCGTTGACGCCGCAGCCCTTTGCTTCAAGGCTTCAAACTCTATTATATTAAGGGGTGGATCTGATGCCATAAACTCAAATATGGCGCTGGCGAAGGTTATCCTAGACGCAGGAAAAGAAATGGGCCTACCTGAAGGTGCCATACAACTTGTAGAAAAAATAGACAGAAAATATGTGAATGAACTTATTACTCTAAATTCCCATGTGGACGTAATCATCCCTCGTGGTGGTCTAGGACTTAAAAAAGCCATTATAGAAAATGCAAGCGTTCCCGTAATAGAAACCGGTGCAGGACTCTGCCATACATATATAGATAGTGTTTCGAACACCGATATGGCTGTAGACATAATCATAAATGCCAAAACTCAGCGTCCTGGTGTGTGTAATGCCATGGAGACTCTATTAGTGCATAAGGATAAGGCTCCTGAGTTGCTACCTCAGCTGGAAAAAAGACTTAAAGAAAAAAATGTGGAGATAAGGGGGGACGAGTGTTCCTTAGAATTTATAAAAAATGCAACCCTTGCAACAGATAAAGATTGGGAGACGGAGTATCTTGACTTATGCCTTTCAATAAGGGTGGTAAACAGCATAGATGAAGCTATTGACCACATAAATAACTACAGCACCATGCATTCTGAAGCCATCGTAACAGATCTTTATGAAAATTCCGAGCGTTTTTTAAAGGAAGTTGATGCTTCTGCAGTCTATGTAAATGCATCCACACGTTTTACAGATGGAGGAGAATTCGGATTTGGAGGAGAAATAGGAATAAGCACGCAGAAACTACATGCGAGGGGTCCAATGGGTCTAAAAGAACTTACAACTTTTAAATACATAATAAGAGGTAACGGACAAATAAGATAAGTCAGGGGATATCCCCTGACTTTATTTTATTACTATTTTTTGGTAATGTAAATATTTTTGTGTTTTCTAATCCTTCTCTTGATTACTGAACGATACTGTTGTATTAAAGTAATTAAGGGAGGGATTTTTTTATGGCCGTTTTACCAAAAGAACTTATTAGAGATTTTGTCAAAGAAGGTAAC
>QKCP01000002.1 GCA_003246855.1 Ilyobacter polytropus | reverse complement strand
TAAAGGATGTGGAGGATTTTAACTCCAGGGTAAAGAAAATATTGAAGTCAGATGAAAATGTGGACTATGTTCTGGAGTTGAAACTAGACGGACTTAGCATCAGCCTTCACTATGAGAGGGGCGCTCTTGTACAGGGGCTCACCCGTGGAGATGGAGTGGTTGGGGAAGATGTAACAGAAAACATAATGCAAATAGATAGCATACCTAAGTTTATTAGGGAGGAAGTGGATGTAGAGGTAAGGGGCGAGATAGTACTCCCACTGAGTGAATTCACCAAATTAAACAAGCAGAGGGAGGAAAACGGCGAGGAGCCGTTTGCGAATCCTAGAAATGCCGCCAGTGGGACCCTCAGGCAGCTAGATCCTGAAATCGTGAAAGGTAGAAACTTGGACTGCTATTTTTACTACCTGGCAGAAAGCGAAAAACACGGGATACATAAGCACAATCAGAGCTTAAAATATATAGAAAACTTGGGGTTTAAGACCACCGGCATCTACGATGTATGCGGTAGCATAGAAGACCTTGAAGAAAGAATAGGGTACTGGGAGAGTCACAGGGGAAATTTAGACTATGAGACCGACGGGATGGTTATAAAGGTTAACGAAATAGGGTTGTATGAAAATTTGGGGTACACCACTAAGAGCCCGAGGTGGGCGATAGCCTATAAGTTCCCGGCAAAGCAGGTGAGCACAACACTGCTCGATGTGAGTTATCAAGTCGGCAGAATGGGCACGGTTACGCCTGTAGCTGAACTTGAGCCTGTGGAGGTATCAGGGAGCGTAGTAAGAAGGGCGAGCCTTCATAATTTTGATGAAATAAAAAGGAAGGATATAAGAATAGGGGACAGAGTGTTTATAGAAAAAGCTGCCGAGATAATACCACAGGTTGTAAAGGTGGTAAAAGAGGCTAGGACCGGAGAGGAGAGGGAGATAATACAGCCCGAAAACTGCCCGGTTTGTGGTAGCATACTCGAGAGAAAGGCTGGAGAGGTCGCCCTTAAATGCCTCAATGAAAGGTGCCCGGCAAAGCTTCAGAGAAGGATAGAGTACTTTGTTTCAAGGGACGCCATGAACATAGATGGGTTAGGCAGCAAGATAGTTGAGCGGTTCATAGAGATAGGAAAACTAAGAGATGTCGCTGACGTATATGACCTCCATTTGTATAGGGAAGAGCTGGAAAACTTGGATAAAATGGGGAAAAAGAGTGTGGATAATCTTGTGAAGTCCATAGAAGAGAGCAAGAAAAGAGAGTACTCCAAAACGCTTTATGCCTTGGGAATCCCTTTTGTAGGTAAGTATCTGGCAAACGTTTTGGCTAATGAGAGCAAAAACATAGAAATGCTTATGGAGATGGATGAAGAGGAACTGTTAGAGATAGACGGTGTAGGACAAAAGGTAGCCCTGTCAGTCTATCAGTTTTTTAAAGATGAGGAAAACCTGGTTACCATAGAAAGGTTGAAAAATTATGGTGTAAACTTTTCTGTTAAGGAAGCAGAGGAAGGGAAAGAAAGCCTAAAATTTCAAGGTAAAACTTTTTTGGCTACTGGCAAACTAAATCATTATACAAGGAGTGGGATAAAAGAGCTGATAGAAAAACTTGGGGGTGAAAACCTCAGTGGAGTAAACAAAAAGCTGGACTATCTCATAGTTGGAGAAAAAGCAGGATCCAAGCTAAAAAAGGCGCAGGAGCTAGGCAGTGTTACTATATTAACTGAAGAAGAGTTTATGAATATGATTTCTTAAAGGGACTTAAGTCCCTTTTTGTAATTTTTGCGTCAAAAAAAGCATGGGTGTTAAAAGTAAAAGATTGGTTGCATCAATTGACTGGGCATGTTTATATGTGATAAAATAGTATAGTCTGAATAAAGTAGTAAGTGGGAGGAGAACTAATCAATGATCAACACAGTTATGAAGAAAATTTTCGGTACTAGAAACGACAGAGAGATAAAAAGAATTATGAAAATTGTAGATGAGATAAACAAACTTGAACCCGATGTTGAAAAGCTAAAGGATGAACAGCTTAGGGAAAAAACAGTGGAGTTTAGACAAAGGATTGAAAAGGGAGAAACCCTCGACGACGTATTAATAGAAGCTTTCGCTGTTGTGAGAGAGGCGGCTAGAAGAACCCTCGGCATGAGACACTTCGACGTGCAGCTTGTAGGTGGTCTTGTGTTGCACGAAGGGAAAATAGCTGAGATGAAAACCGGTGAGGGGAAAACCCTTGTGGCTACCTGTTCAGTATACTTAAACGCCTTGACAGGAAAAGGGGTTCACGTGGTGACGGTAAATGATTACCTGGCAAAACGTGATAGCGATCTTATGGGCAGGGTATATAGATTTTTAGGCCTAACAGTTGGGGTAATATACAACAATATGCCAATGGATGAGAGAAAGCAAGCATATGAGTGTGATATAGTTTACGGTACAAACAGTGAGTTTGGATTTGACTACCTAAGGGACAATATGGTAACAAGGTTAGAAGATAAAGTACAGAAAGCATTGCACTACTGTATAGTGGATGAGGTGGATTCTATTTTGATAGATGAGGCCAGGACTCCTCTTATAATCTCAGGACCTGCAGAGGATACTACAAAATGGTATAAGATATTCTACCAGGTAGCAAGCCAGCTTGTGAGAAGTTATGAAACTGAAAAGATAAAAGATCCTAAACTGAAAAGGTCTGGGGAAATTCCCGACGAAAAATGGGGAGATTACGAGGTAGATGAAAAAGCCAGCACAATCGTTTTAACCGAGAAGGGGATAAAGAAAGTAGAAAGTGCACTTCAAATCGAGAACCTTTATGCACCTGAAAATATAGAGCTTACCCACTATCTGAACCAGGCATTAAAAGCAAAAGAACTTTTCCAACTAGACAGAGATTACCTCATCAGAGAGGGAGAAGTAATAATAATAGACGAGTTTACAGGAAGGGCCATGGAGGGTAGAAGATATTCTGACGGTCTGCACCAAGCGATAGAGGCTAAGGAAAACGTAAATATAGCCGGTGAGAACCAAACGCTTGCAAGCATAACCCTGCAAAACTACTTTAGAATGTATGAAAAACTTTCCGGGATGACAGGAACTGCAGAGACAGAGGCTACGGAGTTTGCACATACCTACAAACTAGAAGTAATAGTAATACCTACAAATAAACCTGTGATAAGAGAGGACCTTCCGGATCTTGTGTATAAGACGCATTCAGAAAAGGTAAACGCTATACTTGATAGGATTACTGAGTTAAATGAAAAAGGGCAGCCGGTACTTGTAGGGACTATATCTATTGCAAATTCGGAGATGCTTTCTACACATTTAAAAAGAAGAGGAGTAAAGCATAATGTCTTGAATGCAAAATACCATGCTAAAGAGGCGGAAATAGTAGCACAGGCAGGAAGAAAGAGCGCTGTAACCATAGCTACCAATATGGCAGGTAGGGGAACGGATATAATGCTCGGTGGTAACCCTGAGTTTATGGCTATTGGTGAGCTTGGCAGCAGAGATGCCGAAGGTTATAAAGAGATGCTTGAAAAATATAAACTTCAATGTGATGCTGAAAAAAGTGAAGTTCTGGATTTAGGAGGTCTCTTTATATTAGGGACTGAAAGACACGAGAGTAGGCGTATAGACAATCAGCTAAGGGGACGTTCTGGAAGACAGGGAGACCCTGGTGCAAGTGAGTTTTATCTATCCCTGGAGGATGAACTCATGAGGCTTTTTGGTTCTGAAAGGGTAGCAAATGTAATGGACAGGCTTGGATTCCCTGAAGGGGAACCTATTACTCACAAGGTTATAACAAGAGCCATAGAAAATGCTCAGAAAAAAGTAGAGTCTAGAAACTTCGGAATAAGAAAATCTCTACTTGAGTTTGACGACGTAATGAATAAGCAAAGAGAGGTAGTGTATTCAAGTAGAAACGAGGCTCTTGCTAGAGAAAACCTAAAAGAAACGGTTATAACCATGCTAAGAGATACTGTCTATGACGTGGCCTATGAAAATCTCGTTGGTGAGATGAAAGAGGACTGGGATATAGATGGATTTGCAGAAAAGATACTAGAACTTTATGGGCACGAGATAGCCGATAAGAAGGAATACTTATCAATGGATAGGGAAGCTTATGCAGACAAGCTTTGTGGAAGGCTCATTGATATTTACAATGTTAAAGAGGGAGAGGTTACAAGCGACATAATGAGAAGACTTGAAAAGTATATACTTCTTGAGGTTGTGGATGCAAGGTGGAGAGAAAACTTGAAAACCCTGGATTCCTTAAAAGAGGGGATATACCTAAGGTCTTACGGGCAAAAAGATCCTATAGTTGAGTATAAGGTTCTGAGCGGAGAGCTGTACAACAAAATGCTTGCCACTATAAAACAGGAAGTATCATCCTATTTGTTCAAGATAAAAATTAGGGAAAGATCTGAGGAGGAACTTGAGGTAAAAAGAAAACCTACCGAGAGGGTGGTTTACTCCCATGGTGATGAAAGTGAAGACGAAAGCAGCAAGCAGAGGAGTTCTAATAAAATAGGTAGAAACGATCTTTGTCCTTGTGGAAGCGGGAAAAAATATAAAAAGTGTTGCGGGAGAGCATAATTAAGGAGTTGAAATGATGAAAGCATATAAAATTATATTAATGGGACTTTTCATATTTATCTTAACTGCTTGTTCTGGAATAACAGTTGGGGAGGGCAGACTTGCCCTGAAAGAAAAGGGTGAGCAGGAAGTTGTATTAGAAAAATATAAGCTTAGAGTTGAAAACATAAAAGATCCTAAAGGTTTTGTAGACAAGCTGGTAAAAGAGTCTTACTTAAGGATAGAGACACCTTCTTCCCACATAATGAATAGGGTGCTCAGCAACAAAGAGAGAGATCTGATGATCTCTTACAGTAAGATGGAAGACCTTAATGAAAAGCAGGTGAAGAGACTTAGAAAGCTACTTAATTCTCTTATGGGAAGAAGGGCATTTTTCAATGAAAATGCTTGGTATAACAGGAAGGTTTCTCAAAGTGTGATTGAACTTGCAGAAATTTCAAAGAAGGAAAAACTCAGCAGAAAAGAACTTAAAAATTTGAACGCTAGGGCTCTTTACGAGGCTTACAGTGATTATTTTTCAAATTTAGAAAAATGGAAATAGTCCACTACTTGTGGGCTTTTCTTTTTAGATAATAAAATTATTGGAGGTTGAGATGGTAGACCTACACATGCATTCAAAATGTTCTGACGGGACCCTTGAACCAGAAGAGTTGGTGCAGTTAGCAAAGAAAAGAGGAGTACAGGTAATCGCTCTCACAGACCACGACAGCGTGGATGGCTTAGAAAGAGCAGGCAAAGAGGCAGAAAAACAAGGGGTAATACTTGTGAACGGGATAGAATTTTCAACAAGTTATTTTGGTAAAGAGGTACATATACTGGGCTATTTTTTGGACCTTACCGATGAGTTTTTTTTGGGAAAACTTGAGGAGTTAAAAATTGAAAGAGGGAATAGGACTGTAAAAATACTGAAAAAACTTTCTGACAGGGGGCTTCCACTTACAATGGAGGAGGTACTCATGGAGGTTACCGGGCCTGTAGTCAGTAGGACCCACGTAGCCAACGCTATGATGAAAAAAGGGTATGTCTACACTAGATCGGAGGCTTTTAGGCAGTATATAGGTGAAGGCGGATCCGCCTATGTGGCCAAAACCATAATAAGTCCAAATGAAGCTGTGAGACTTATAAGGAAAAATGGAGGTATAGCCGCTATTGCCCACCCAAAACTAATAGGAATGGGGAGGGAAAAGGTGTTGAGTCTTATAGACGAGTTGATAGGAGACGGTTTGGATGCTTTGGAGACCTATTATCCGGGGTACAGCAATGAAGATATAAAGTTTTATGAAGGGGTCTGCAAAGAAAAGGGACTTTTAACAACCGGGGGATCAGATTACCACGGCCTTAACCGTGAAGGAGTGGAGATAGGAGACATGAATGTCCCGTTTGAGGTTTATGAAGATTTGAAGGATAGATTTTTGCAAAGAAAAACATCAATTGAAAGTTTATAAAAAAAGTGTTAAAATATTTGAGGCTATCCTTTAAATTAAGAGTTTCTTTAATACAGTAATTCTTTAATCAGAAAAAGATTCGTGAAAATCAGGATTAATTTACGACTAAATTTTATTTAGATTCAGTAGTTTATCGATAAAAAATTGTAGAAATAATTCAAATTGAGTATAATGGCGCATAAAATTTTGATATCTATTTTAAATAATTTGAAATTAAATACAGGGGGGGCATAAATGATATTAGTAACTGGAGCTGCAGGGTTTATAGGAAGTGCTTTTGTATGGCACTTGAATGAAAGTGGGATAAATGACATAATAATCTCTGATAAACTGCAGACAGAGGAAAAATGGAAAAATATAGCAAAGAGGGATTACTACGACTGGGTAGACAGAGAGGAATTATTCCAGTGGCTGTCTGTAGAGGAAAATGCTAGTAAAATAAAAGCCATAGTTCATATGGGGGCCTGTTCTGCAACGACTGAAAAAGATGGGGATTTCCTTATGAAGAACAACTATGAGTACACAAAAAAACTCTGGGAGTTTTCAACTGAAAGACAGATAAACTTTATCTACGCGTCTTCGGCAGCAACTTACGGGATGGGAGAGCAAGGTTATAATGACGAGATAGACCTTGAAGGACATAAAGATTTGAGGCCGCTAAACAAGTACGGATATTCAAAGAAGATATTCGATGTCTGGGCTTTAAAACAGGAGAAAACTCCAAAGCAGTGGGTGGGTATAAAATTTTTCAATGTTTATGGACCACAAGAATATCATAAAGATAGAATGGCTTCTATGGTGTTCCACTCTTTTAATCAATACAAGGAAAACGGATACGTAAAGCTTTTCAAATCCCATAAAGATGGATATGAAGACGGGATGCAACTTAGGGATTTTGTATATGTAAAGGATGTAGTAAAAGTCATGAAGTTCTTCTTGGATTCTGATGGAAAATCAGGAATATACAACCTGGGGACAGGCAAAGAAAGGGCTTTTTACGATCTAACTTTTAGTACGATAAAGTCAGCTGAAAAAGGAAAAGAAGTGAAGGCAAAAGATGTTATAAAATTCTCACCTATGCCTGAAGACCTAAGAGGCAGGTATCAGTATTTCACAAAAGCTGAGATGGAAAAATTGAAAAAAGCTGGTTATGATGAGAAGTTTTACTCTTTAGAAGAGGGCGTTGAAGATTATGTTGAGAATTATTTAATGCAGGAGGACCCTTACCTATAAGGAAGTTCTGATACAGGAGGAAATTATGAATTTAGTACTATTTATAAAGGTTTTCATAATAGGGTTAGTAGAGGGTCTTACTGAGTTTATACCGGTTAGCAGTACGGGACATATGATAATAGTGGATTCTTTTTTAAATATGGGCAGCGGACATAATTTTACTGCTGGTTTTATCGAGTCATTCCAGGTAATAATACAGCTTGGGGCAATTCTTTCGGTAGTGGTATTGTTTTTTAATGATCTGAACCCGTTTATAAGCGATAGGGAAGATTCTAAAAAAAAGTGGAAGCTGATTTCTGAGATTTTTGTGGCTGTGCTACCGGCTGCAGTGTTGGGGTATCTTTTTGATGACTACATAAGTGAAAAGCTTTTTAACTACAGAACTGTATCAATAGCGCTTATATTTTACGGGGTAGTTCTCATATTTGTAGAAAATTTTTCAAAAAATAAAGACAGATTGAGCAGTGTAAGCAAAATGACTTATCACAAAGCGCTGGCAATTGGTTTGTTCCAGTGCCTAGCTATGGTGCCCGGGACTTCCAGGTCTGCATCTACAATAATAGGAGGAATGATATTCGGGTTTAGCCGTGCGGTAGCAGCTGAATTTTCATTTTTTCTGGCCATTCCAACAATGTTTGGTGCCAGTCTTTTAAAAATACTTAAATTAGGAGTTGATTTTTCTTATTTAGAGTGGCAAATTATATCCACGGGATTTATAGTGGCATTTGCAGTGGCGCTCTTTGTTATAAAGGTATTTATGAACTACATTAAATCGAAGGATTTTAAGTTTTTTGGAGTATATAGAATTGTATTGGGAATTGCAGTATTGATGATGTTAAGCTAACATTTTTCTGGAGTTTTTTGATTTACATTAATTTTAGGGGGTAATAGAATGAGTATATCGAAGATATTAGAAAAATCAGTAGAAATGAATGCCTCAGACATACACCTTGTTGTAGGAAAACCGCCTGTTTACAGGATAAATGGAGGCCTTATAGAGGATGGCGACTATGAACCGCTTGGTCCAGATAAAGTAAGGCAGCTTACATACGCTATATTAAATGAGGAACAACAGAAAAAATTTGAGAAAGAAAATGAACTAGACTTTTCATTCGGTATTGCTAACATAGGAAGATTCAGGGTAAATGTACACAAACAGAGGGGAACCATAGGAGTAGCGTTGAGGGCTTTAAGTGCCAATGTCCCTCCGTTAGAGGCGCTTGGATTACCTAAGAGTGTAGTAGGGTTAGCTGAGCACCAAAATGGATTGGTGCTTGTGACCGGACCAACAGGGAGTGGAAAATCGACAACCCTAGCTTCACTAATAGATAAAATAAACAGGGAAAAAGATTGCCATATAATAACAATAGAAGACCCTATTGAGTACCTTCATCCACACAAAAGGGCTGTAGTAGAACAAAGGGAGATAGCTAGTGATACAATCAGTTTTGTTTCGGCGCTGAAGTATATTTTGAGGCAGGATCCAGATGTAATACTGGTTGGTGAGATGAGGGATCTAGAAACAATAACAGCAGCTATAACAGCAGCAGAGACAGGCCATCTTGTATTTGCAACTCTACATACAAATGATGCTGCGCAGACTATAGACAGGATAATAGACGTGTTCCCTACACATCAACAGGCCCAAATAAGGCTTCAACTTTCCACTTCACTAAGAGGGATTGTAGCGCAGCAGCTAATACCTACAAAAGATGGTAAAGGTAGAAGACTTGCTTGTGAGGTCTTGGTAGGAACCCCTGCAGTGTCCAATCTAATAAGGGAAGCAAAAACGCATCAAATTTACTCTGTTATAGAAACTGGGGCAAGATACGGGATGTCTAGTATGGATAGTTCACTTAAAAAGCTTTTAGACAGTGGTTACATAAGCATGGATGAGTATAAAAAAAGAGCTAGAAACAGTCAATTTACATATTAGTTGAGGAGGCAAAATGCCTATATATAGGTACAAGGCTAGGGACTACAACGGGCACTTAATAGAGGGCGAGTTGGAGGCTTTGAATAAAAAAAATTTAGAGTTCAAATTGGATGCAATGGAATATATACTACTTTCCGCAGACAGTAGAAGAGGCTTTCTAAATAATGATATATTTTCATTATTTAGAAAGATCAATTCAAAGGAATTGGTTCAATTTTCAGTGCAGCTTTCTACACTTATAAATTCTGGGATATCTATATTGGGAGCTATTGAGATACTGGAAACACAGGTTAGGACTGGAAATCTTAGGAAGTGTATAAGTAGGATAAAGCTCTCCTTGAACGAAGGGAAAAGCCTGTCTGAATCTTTAGAAGAGCAACCTGAGGTATTTTCTGGATTATACGTTGGACTCGTGAAAAGTGGAGAAGCGTCAGGTGAACTTGAGGAGGTATTAGTCAATCTTGGAAAATATCTCGAGGTATCGGAAAATAACAGAGCAAAGCTAAAGTCAGCACTTGTATATCCAGGAATTATGGCTGGGTTTTCGGTGCTTACGGTTGTTTTTTTAGTAACATTTATACTTCCAAAATTTGTAGAGATTTTTGATGGGAATCAAGCTATGCTCCCTATAGGTACAAGAATTCTTTTGGGAACTTCTGTTTTTATTAGGGAAAAATGGTATGCTGTGATTTTTTTATTGATAAGCTTAGCAGCTGGTCTTAGAGCGATGATTTTGACAAAAATCGGGGGTTACTATTTCGACTTGTTTAAATTGAGGATGCCAATTTTCGGGCCCATTATAACGAAAACTATAATATCTAGATTTTGCAGGACTTTTGGGATATTAATGAGGAGTTCCGTTCCTATGCTTTACGCCTTGGATACACTTAGGAGTGCTGTGGGTAACCAAATTATAGCTGAAACTGTGGACGGGATAAAAGAAACGGTTACAAGAGGTGGAGAGGTTCATGAAGAGGTAGAAAGAAGCGAGTTTTTTCCTCTTATGGTATCGCGTATGATTGCAGTTGGGGAGAGTACAGGTTCGTTGGATAAGATGCTTTTTAAAATTTCTGATTTCTATGATTCAGAGTTGGAATCTGAAATAAAAGCAGTTACATCCACCGTGGAGCCAATTTTGATAATGGTGTTGGGGCTTGTTATCGGTGGGATAGTTCTTTCAGTCATGACGCCAATGTTTGATATGGCAAAGGTCATGAGAGGGTAAAATTGTTGTAAAAGGTGGCGGTTAAAATAATCAAGGCTGATTTTTATATAACACAAAATAGTATAGATGAATTTACTAGGATATTAGCCCCAGAGGCCAGGGGTAAAGATGTCAAAATAACGACACTGAAGGAAGATGAAAATATTGAATTGCTTCTGGAGATGGAAGGCAAAGCGGTAAAAGTGGCGTTTGAAAACCACATAGATAGGATGGACGACCAAAAGATAGTTATGACAAAATCCGGGATCTTAAAACTTTATGAAAAGTACTACCCTTGGGGAGCGCTTACAGGTGTAAGGCCAACAAAGCTAGTAAGGAAACTACTGGCATCTGGATTTGACTACTTTGAGATAGGGTATATTTTGGAAAAGCTGTACATGGTTTCACCAGAAAAAAGGGAGCTTTTGGTAAACGTAGTAAAAAAGGAAATGGAGTATCTTAACAGGGACTACATAAATATGTATATAGGCATACCATACTGCCCAACGAAGTGCAGATACTGTTCTTTCGCTTCCTATGAGTTGAAAGGGAAGATGGGGGAATATTACGATAGGTTTGTGGATGCGTTGATAGAAGAGATAAAAATAACAGGCAGAGCCATGGCAGAAAATGTCTACAGGCTGGAATCATTATATATTGGAGGAGGAACCCCGAGCATACTTTCGGAAATTGATTTGGAAAGAGTTCTTTTTGCAATTGGAGAATACGTTGACCTTTCCAGTGTAAAAGAGTTTACCTTAGAAGCTGGCAGGGTGGATACCTTGAGTGATGAGAAATTGGAAATAATGAAAAAATACGGTGTGGATAGAATAAGCTTGAATCCCCAGACTTTTAACGAGGATACCCTGCAAAATCTTAATAGAAAATTTGACAGAGAAAAATTTGACTATATGTTCCAAAAGGCAAAAAAACTTGGATTTATTATAAATATGGACCTCATCATCGGACTTCCGGGGGAAACAACTGGAGATATACTAAAAACTCTGAATGATGTAGAGAATTATGACATGGATAACTTAACAGTACATGTCCTGGCATTAAAAAAAGCATCTGACCTTTATAAAGACGATATTGAAAGGGAAGAGTTGGACGCAAGGTTGATAGAGGAAAAGATAGCCAGAATAGCAACAGCTAAAGGGCTAAATCCATACTACATGTACAGGCAAAAAAACAGTATAGATTGGGGAGAAAACATAGGCTATGCTAAAGAAGGCACAGAATCCATATTTAACATCGAAATGATAGAAGAGAATCAGAGCACCATAGGTCTTGGCGGTGGGGCAATAACAAAACTTATAGAGGAAGAAACTGAGATAAGGGACAAGATAACAAGGGTGGTCAATCCAAAGGACCCGATAAGGTATGTAGAAGAGTTGGAGGAAAGGCTTAGTAAAAAGTTAGAACTTTTTAGCAAAAAATAGGCAAGCAGATAGGTGTCGTCTATAATTTTGGAATTAGTGATGTGTATATGAACCAAAATAAAAAATTTTTAGTCTATTCTACTGCACTTGTTTTGATTTTTTTTAGCTACTATATTTATCAGCGAAAACTTCAGGCAGACAGGAGGACCAGAGTTACATCCGCGCTTAAACTTGAGTTTGAAGATTTTAGAGTGGAAAACCAGGGAAAACTTCTGGATGTCAATGAAGCTACTGAAGAGATGTTACTTAGGAAAGGAATAAGCCTTAGTATATCAGAAAAAATTTTGGAATATAGAGATATAGTCGGTTTTATAGAGCATATTTCTGACTTGGAAAGGGTAAGTGGAATAGGTAAAAAAACTCTGGAAAAATTAGGTGAATTTATAGAAGTCAGAGAGGGTGGGAAAAGAAAGCCCTTTAACATTAATAAAGCTGATAGTAAAACCTTGAGGTATTACGGATTTACCAAACTAGAGATAAAGAGGATAGAGGATTGGAAAAGGGAAAATAATGAAGTGTACTCAAATATCGAACTCAGGGGAATTTTGGGTATTGAAAGATATGGTGAGTATAGAAGTCTAGTTAAATATAATGACTATGATTAATGAAGTTTGAAAAATTATTTTTTTGTTCTGACAAACTAAATTTTTTTAAGATAATGATAGTAAGATAGATAAATTAATATTTCCCAAGGACTTATTCTAGTGTTTGGGACTTTTTTATTATCTGTGGTGTGTCATGTCAAGCGCACCACTTTATTTTTTCCCAGAAAATTTCTGTAGCTTTGAAATAGCCTAATATTTTTCTTGGCCTGTTTTTAACTCTCTTAACTAC
>QKCP01000008.1 GCA_003246855.1 Ilyobacter polytropus | reverse complement strand
ATAGCTACTTCTACTGCCATTTCATCTATGTCGACTCCCCATATTTCCTCGACTCCAAGTTTTTCAGCAGCTACCATTAGTATCCCTGATCCGGTCCCTACATCTATGAGACTTTTACTTTGTTGAACATATTTTTCCATCATCCTCATGCACAAAGAGGTCGTTGGATGTGAACCAGTACCAAAAGCTCTGCCCGGGTCTAACTCTATCACAATTTCTCCCTGTTCCGCCTCGTAATCTCTCCAAGTCGGCTTTACCACAAACCTTTCGCCAACCTTTTCCGGATGCAGGTATTTTTTCCAAGAATTTTGGTAGTCCTCATCATCTAGTTCATAAAAATCCAGAGTATAGACTATATCTTCACGACTGTTAAATTTTTCATGAAACGTGTCTCTAAAAAGCTTTTTTTTCTTGTTTGCGTAGATATTATCTGGAAAGTACGCCGATATAGCGTAGTCTTTAGTCAAAAATTGCTTTTCATCTTTATAATAATCCAATGCATTTTGCTCGGTTGGTTCTTCAATCTTTAATCCCTGAACGCCAAACTCGTAAAACTGGTTGGCTATCTCATCCTGGGCTTTTTTTATGTCTTCAGCATCAAATATGATTTTTGCCTCGACTAGCTTCATATATTCCTCCTAATTATCGTTTTCTTCCAATATCTTTTTAAACTGCTCACAGGTAAAGCTTAATTTTACCGGGGTAACGGATATATACTTTTCTTTAATAACATTTAAATCAGAATATTCGAGCTCATCAGTGTCATCGGCTTTTCCCCCAAGCCAATAGTAACTATTGCCTTGGGTATCCACCCTTTCAACTAGGCTATCCTTAAATCTCCTATCCCCCTGTACACTGTACTTATACCCCTTTATATGTTCCCAATCCAAATTTGGTACGTTTATATTTATAAGTGAATCTCTGGGAAACTCTACGTCTTCTATTTTCTCTAGATAATCTACCATAAATTTTGCAGCGGTTTCGTAATAAGGATCGTCATTTGGATCGGTTAATGATATAGCTATTGATCTTAAACCCAAAAGAGCCCCCTCTGCAGCAGCCGAAAACGTCCCTGAATAAAATAAATCTGTGCCTAGATTGGCTCCTCTGTTTATCCCTGCAATTAGAAAGTCGAACTCCACGTCTTTATATATATAGTTACACGCTACCTTAACACAATCAGCTGGCTTGCCGTTTACAGAGTACCCGAAGAACCCGTCATCCCTATAAGCCTTAGAGACTCTAAGAGGGGTATGCAAAGTTACGCCGTGCCCCGTACCGCTTTGCTCTTCTAACGGAGCGACAACATACACAGAATGCCCTTTTTTCTTCAAGTTATCCACCAAAACTTTGATGCCCTTTGCGTATATTCCATCATCATTTGAAATTAAAATATTCATAAATTTTCACCCTCAACCATAATTTTTACATAAAATCCATTTCTTCCATGGAAACATCTATACGCTCCACGCTCATACAAGTACCATCGGTATCAAGCTCAATTTCAAGACCATTAAGCCTTATGTTGTCCTCACAAACTTCAAATCTAGAAGGCAAACCCGTTAAAAATTTTGGCAGGACAGATCCTACTGTCATCCCAATTATCCCATCATGCGCCCCTGTCATTCCGATATCTGTTATATAGCCTGTCCCTTTATGCAATATTCTACTGTCAGACGTCTGTATATGAGTGTGGGTCCCAAATACAAGTGAGACTTTCCCATCTAGATACCATCCCATGGCCATTTTTTCCGAACTTGCTTCTGCGTGAAAATCCACTATTATGTTTCTTGTTTCTTTGCTAACTTCTTCCAGTATTTCATCAAACCTCTGAAAAGGACAGTCCACCTGCGGCATAAACACCCTGCCAAGCAGATTCACTACAGCAACTTTTTCACCATTCCCAGCTTGAAGTATTGTATACCCTATTCCAGGCACCCCTTTAGGATAATTTAAGGGTCTTATCACCTTATCTGTTTTTTGTAAGTATTCATACATCTCTTTTTTATCCCAAACGTGGTTACCTGTTGTTATCATATCAACACCCATGTCAAAAAATACTTCAGCGATTTTTTCAGTAAGTCCAAATCCACCTGCGGCATTTTCGCCGTTGACAATTACAAAGTCATATTCTGCAGATTTTCTATCTAAATATTCATTTAGTATGACTCTCCCGGGTTTACCAACCACGTCTCCTATTATCAAAACTTTCATCTATATCCTCTTTTCTGTATTGATTTTCAAATTAATCCTTTATATTCTAACATAATTTAAGCATTTTGAAAACATTTTATACGACAAAAAGGACGGCTAACAAGCCGTCCTATAGTTATTATTTTGCATATTCAACTGATCTGGTTTCTCTGATAACAGTTACCTTTATCTGCCCAGGATATTGCATTGTTTCTTCTACTTTGTTTGCAATGTCTCTAGACATTTTAGTAGCTTGATCATCATTCATTTCATCAGGATTTACTATTATCCTTACTTCTCTTCCAGCTTGTATAGCGTAAGAAGATTCTACACCTTCAAATGAGTTTGCGATTCCTTCTAAGCTTTCTAATCTTTTTATGTAAGTGGAAAGTGTCTCTCTTCTAGCACCAGGTCTAGATGCTGATATGGCGTCTGATGCTTGAACCAATACTGCTTCCACACTTCCAAATTCAGCCTCGCAGTGGTGTGCCGCTACGGCGTTTATTACATTTTCTTTCTCACCGAATTTTCTCAAAAATTCCGCCCCTATTATGGCGTGAGATCCTTCGATATCATGGTCTAGTGCCTTACCTACGTCATGAAGCAGTCCTGCTCTTTTTGCCAGTACAGCATCCCCGCCTATCTCGGCAGCAAGCGTCGAAGCCAGTTTACCAACTTCTATTGAATGTGTAAGCACATTTTGACCGTAACTTGTTCTATACCTAAGTTTACCTAAGGTCTTTACAATCTCTTGATGCATTCCTGTCACACCAAGCTCTAATAGCGCATGCTCTCCAGCTTCTATTATGGCCTTATTTACCTCTTTTTGAGCTTTATTTACAGACTCCTCTATCTTGGCAGGATGTATCCTTCCATCTGTTACTAGTTTTTCGATAGCAATTCTAGCCACCTCTCTTCTAACAGAATCAAAGCTAGAAAGAACAACAGCTTCAGGCGTATCGTCGATTATAACGTCTACTCCTGTCATAGATTCTATCGCCCTTATGTTTCTACCTTCTCTACCTATGATTCTTCCCTTCATCTCATCGTTAGGGAGCTGAACGACAGATATAGTGGACTCAACCACGTATTCAGAAGCCGATTTATTTATAGCTGTGGAAAGTATTCTCTTAGAGATTCTCTCCTTCTCTTCGTCCATTTTATTTTCAAATTCTCTTATTTTTATAGCTGTTTCATGCGTCAATTCATCATTTAATTTTGTCAACAACATATCTTTTGCATCAGTCTTGCTAAGCCCTGAAATCCTTTCAAGCTCAGCTTCCTGCTGAAGTTTCAAGTCGTCTATAGATTTTTCCTGTACCTCAAGATTTTTCTCTTTTTTCTCAAGCTTTCTTTTTTGTTCTTCTATTCTCTCTAACTTGATGTCAAGACTTTCTTCTTTTTTAGTAAGTCTTTGCTCTTTATTATATATCTCCACTTTAGATGCCTTTATCTCTTTTTCAGCTTCCTCTTTTAGCTTATAGGCATTTTCTTTTGCCTTGATTTCAATCTCTTTTTTCCTTGCAGACGCTTCTTTTTCCACGTTCTCAAGTATTTTTTGAGCTTCCTCTTCAGACTTTTTTATTTTATCTTCTAAAGAATTTAGCTCACCTATCGCCTTTTCTAAACTTGTCTTCTTTAATACCACTGCTATGACTGCTCCGGCCGCAACGATTAAAGAAGAGATTAGTATAACTATATTCATCGCCATTATCCCCTCTTCCGTGAGTAAAACTCCAGTAGCATGAGGAACCACCTAAGTTCTCACTATTAAAATTTTTCTAACGCCTCTTGCTCAGAACTATAGATTTCGAATATTTCATCAAGTCCAACCATTTCAAATATAGTTTTGATGTGGTCATTTAGGTTTATCAACTTGATATCTCCACCTATTTCTCTAGCTTCTCTTAATTTCCCCCTCAAAATACCCATAGCCAAACTGTTTATATGTACCAATTCGCTAAAGTCAATTATGAAGTTATTTTTTTCATTTTCAATTAACTTATTTAATCTCTCTTTAAGTTTAGGTGCCACAAGAGCATCTAATTCTCCTACTACCTTAACTACTACTATTCCGTTTACCTCTTTTTCAGAAATTTCGAAATTTGACATCATACCCTTAGTCAGCCTCCTTAAAAACTTTCGATACTCTTATTTTTGTTCCAACTTCTTTTTCTAGAATCTCAAAACTGTCAACTATGTTGCGAACTATAACGAGGCCCATTCCACCTTCCTCTTTACTATGACCTTCTTTTTTAAACCCCAATCCGAAGTCTTCAACACTTATATAAGCAGCCCCTTCTCTTATGTCTAGAGAAACTTTTATTCTGTTTTTCTCGTCATATTCGTACCCGTGTTCTACCGCGTTTGTCGCTAGCTCGTCTACCACCAAAAGCAACTGAAACATCTCCTTTTCAGATACATTTTCAGACAAAAGATACGTTTTTACAAGGGCTCTTAAAAGAGCTAAATTTTCCAAAGAAGATGGCACCATCAGACTAATTTTATACTTTTCCAAAAATTGTCACCTTCTTTCACCGAATGATGCCAGTTTCCATAGACCGTTTTTAAGCTGAAATTGCAAATCTATATAGCTGGTATCTTCATAAAAGTTAATTAGCATTACTGTATTGGCACTATTTTTGTAGTATTTGATTTTAGAAAAATATATATCTGTCCCAGTAAGATCTACTTCTTTTACTTTTTCTAATTTTATCATATTTATCATACTCTCAGATACATATCCCTTAATCTTTTCATAGTCTCTATTATAAAGTGCCTCTTTTAGGTCAAGCAAGAGGAGTTCTAATTCTTTTTTATTTTTTTTTCTCTCTTCTATCAAAATAGACAATCTACCCTTGTCTACCCCTGATTTTGCTGAAATGTTTTCAAGAAGACCCTGCGCCTGTTCTAGCTCCCAGTTGTCGTATAATTCTAAAATTTTGTTGATTTCTGTTGTCTCTTTTTCTGTTGTTTTTGGCAACTTAACACATGAAAAACAAAAAATTAACAATAATACTGATATTGAAAAATTTTTCAGCATTTGACCCCCTACGATTAATTTTAACACACAAAAAAGAAATTATCAAGCTATAGTTTTATTTCATTTAACACCTGTGAAACAATCTCGTCTTCCGGTGTTTCATCGAGGTTGAACCATCTAATTTCTACGTCCCGTTTGAACCAAGTGAACTGCCTTTTCGCATATCTTCTAGAATCTCTTTTTATCATTTCTATGGCCTCTTCCATGGTCAATTTTCCATCAAAACATTCAAAAAGTTCCTTATACCCTATGGCACGTATCTTCTCTATGCCTTCCCTGTAATTTTCATACACCCATTTGGCTTCTTCAATTAACCCTTCTTCAAACATCAGTTCGACCCTTTTGTTTATCCTTTCATAAAGGTGTGCCCTATCCCTTTCCAAACCTATCTTATAGAACTGATAGTTATTATTCTTATTGTTTTTTGCTGTTAAAGTCGAAAATTTTTCATTTTTCAGCATAAAAACTTCCAGAGCCCTCTCCACTCTTATCCTATTGTTTGGGTGTATGCTCTCGGCTGCTTCAGGGTCTACCTCCTGCAGCTTCTTATAAAGTTCATCCAAGGAAAACTTGGACAGCTCCTCCCTTACATTCGGGTCTGCTTCAGGAAGATCTGCCAGCCCACTTACAACCGAATCTATATAAAGACCTGTCCCGCCAACAAGTAAAACATTTTTCCCTTCTTTTTCAAGCTGCTGCAGGAGTTTATCCACTTCCTTTTGGTATTCTCCTACACTATATTTGTGATCCGGCTCCACAACGTCTAAAAGGTAATGAGGCACCCCGTCCATCTCAGCTTCTTTTATCTTAGCTGTGCCTATATCAAGGTGTTTATACACCTGCATGGAGTCTGCTGAGATTATAACAGCATCCAGTTTTTTTGCAATTTTTATTGATAAAGATGTTTTCCCTACGCCTGTAGGTCCGGCTATTACAATTCCTTTCATGAGTACCTGACACCTCCTAAAGTTTCTTGCCGCATTTAGGACAGTACTTGTAATCGGTGTGATAAAGCGGTTGGCCACATTCCGGACACACCTTGTTTTCGTATATGACCGTCATTACGTCAGCATACTCGGCCTTTTTTTCAGAAATAACCGCCTTCACGCTACTCTCTTTTAGCTGATAGGTACTGCCACATACATCACATATCACAAGATGCCTCTTGTTCCAAGAGAATATCGGTATGAAAAAAAGCTGAAAACTCATGGCCACTTCTATAAATTTAGCTTTTTTATTCAGGCATCCCGTGCACTTAAACTCTATATCTCCAAGATTTTTTTTCCTGTCGCTGATACCAAATATTCCTATAAAAAACATTTCTCCTCCCAATTACTAAGACTATATTTCAAAAAAAGGAGTTTTCACTCCTTTTTATTCAACGAATTCAAACTCTATATTCTCTATTCTAATAGTATCCCCGTCTTCTACACCGGCCTTTCTAAGTTCCTCTTCAAGACCTAGGTTTTTAAGCACATGCAGGAAGTTTATCAGAGAATCATCGCCAGCAAAAACATAAGTATCTAAGACGTTGTCTACTATTTTACCTTGTACATCGTAGACCCCTTCTTCATCCACTGTTATCTCCCAGTTCTCTCTGTCACCTTCCCTTTGTTTTATTACCTCGTTTATATCACTTTCCTCTTCCAGGTCCTCTCTTTCTATGGCACCTAGCATTTCATAAGTCTTGTAGAGCACCTCGTTTAACCCTTCCCCCAGTATAACTGAGACAGGATAAACCTCTATTCCTTTTTCCTCCAGGTAGGCTTTAAACTCCTCGTATTTCTCCATATCATACAATAGGTCCATTTTATTTGCCAGGACTATCTGCTTTTTACCCGAAAGTTTTTCACTGAATTTTTCAAGCTCCTGGTTTATTTTTTCATAGTCATCTATAGGCTCTCTACCCTCTATGCCAGATATATCCACAATATGGTATATCATCTTGCATCTCTCTATATGTTTCAAGAACCTATCTCCTAGACCAACCCCTTCATGGGCGCCCTCAATAAGTCCAGGTATGTCTGCTATCAAAAATGATTGCCCTTCTCCTATTCTAACTACACCCAATTTAGGGTTGAGAGTTGTAAAGTGATAGCTTGCTACTTTAGATTTTGCCGAAGAAACCTTATTTATAAAACTCGACTTCCCCACGCTAGGGTATCCTACAAGGGCTACATCGGCAAGAAGTTTAAGCTCTAGCTTTACCTTTATTTCCTTACCATCCTTACCTTTACCGGCTATCTTAGGGGTTCTCCTTGTGGAGCTTTTGAAGTGAATGTTTCCATGTCCTCCCCTTCCACCATTTAATAAAATTCTAGTTTCACCATTATGGTTCAGATCTATAAGCAATTTATTTGTATCTGAATCCCTTACCTGAGTACCTACCGGGACCTTCAATATCAGGTCTTCCCCGTTTTTCCCGTGCATTCTTTTCTTGGCACCGTTGCCACCGTTTCCAGCCTTAAACATCTTCTTGTACTTAAAGTCCACAAGAGTGTTTATATTGTTGTCTGCAATGAATATGATAGATCCGCCTTTTCCACCATCTCCACCGTCAGGGCCACCGAACTGTACATGTTTTTCTCTTCTAAATGTAGCCGCTCCATCCCCACCGTCTCCTGCTTTGACGGTTATAATCGCCTCATCTATAAACAAATTATTCTCCTCCTATTTCTAAATAATTAATCCTTCTCAAACAGCCTCCTCAAAACCAACACAAATGCCAAGTACTGTTCGCTCAGAGCATCCCGCTTGCACTTCTGTTCAAAAAAAAATCCCAGCATCTGCTGGGATTTGATTATTTTGAAGGATATACAGATACTTGCTTTTTGTCTCTTCCAAGTCTTTCGAATTTTACATATCCGTCTGTTAGAGCAAATAGTGTATGGTCTTTACCTTGTCCCATGTTTGTACCTGGGTAGAATTTGTTTCCTCTTTGTCTTACAATGATGTTCCCAGCTTTTACAACTTCACCATCGTATTTTTTTACTCCAAGGTAGTTAGGATTTGAATCCCTTCCATTCTTAGTAGCACTTTGACCTTTTTTCTTTGCGAATAATTGTAAATTTATTTTAAACATTTGGCTAGTCCTCCTTTTCAATGACTTCTAAATATTTTGGATACTCGCTTTTTATCTGCCTTAGCATTAGCACCATGCTTTCAAGCAGGGTATCCAACTCATCCCTCTTTGAATACACCAATTCCTTTAACTCCTGCTTTGTGACACTCACACCCTTGCCAACTTGACAAAGATCTAGCATCAAGAAGCCGTCCTCTTCATTTACAGAAACGTGAGCAGGAACCTTCAGATATTCCAAAACTCCGAGAGCAGCTTGCTGACTTGCTGCTGAAATTGCAGCACAGACGATATCTTCACCATGATTTGCATACTCAGAATGTCCGTGCCCATAAAATTTGACAATCTTTCCAGATTCCCTGATTATCGTAAACGTAGTCATTACGCTTCGATAGATTTGATTTGTAATTCAGTAAAAAGTTGTCTGTGTCCTTTTTTCTTGTGGAATCCAGTTTTTGGCTTGTATTTGAAGTTAATCACTTTTTTAGCTTTTCCTTGCGCTACTACGGTTGCTACAACTTTAGCACCCTCTACTAACGGTTTTCCTACTTTAACCTCTCCGTCTTTAGCTACTAATAGCACATCTTCTAATGTTACTTCTGTGTCAACTTCAGCATTTAGTTTCTCTACTCTTACTTTGTCTCCTTCTGTTACTTTGTACTGTTTACCTCCAGTTTTAATTACTGCGTACATCGAAACACCTCCTATAAAATCTCGCTAAAAAGGGTTGCTGAAGACCCATTTTATGCGGCATCGACTTTCACTTTAACACATTTATGCTTTTTTGTCAAGAAAATCGTTCTTTATATAGTATTCAAAATTCATAATCTCATGTCTAATGTCAAAATTATTGTTGCGTAAAAATCATTAGTTTTTATTATCTATATTTAATTTCTAAAAACAACTTTAACAGGTAAATTTATGGATTGATTTTATTTTCCATGAATGATAACATATATAATGTATCATAAACTAATCAATAATTAAAGGAGGAGTTATTTTGAAAAAGATTTTAAAACTCATCGCCATAGGTTTAATCCTAGCTGGCTTATCTACCTTCTCTCTATCTTCTGATCTAAAAGATGGAATATACAGGGCGGAATATAAAAAATTTGACAAATACGGGTGGAGACAGTTTTTAGACTTAGAGATAAAAAATGGCACCATAGCATCTGCTAATTTCGACTATATTAACAGGGACGGAAACTTAAAAAGCCAAGATTTATCTTACAACAAGAGAATGAAAGATAAATCAGGTACATCTCCTAAAGAGTTTACGCCACTATTTGAAAAAGAATTACTTGACAAGCAAAGCATAGAAAAGCTAGACGGCGTAGCTGGAGCGACTCATTCATTCCAAGATTTCAGAGCCCTTGCTGAGATCATATTAAAAAACGCTAAACAGGGAAAAACAGAAAAAATAATTTTGGACTGATAAAACATGATATATAGAAAACTAGGCAATTCAGATTTAAATATTTCTGCAATAGGATTTGGGTGCTGGGCGCTTGCAAAACACGGTTGGAAGGATGTAAACCAAAAAGAGGCCATAGAAACCCTAGAAAGCTCTTTGGAGTTAGGGATAAATTTTTTCGACACGGCTCCAGTATATGGTTTTGGCAGGTCTGAAGAGATCCTCGGGGACGTAGTCAGAGGATACAGGAAAAATGTTTTTATAGCCACAAAGTGCGGATTAAGGTGGACTGAATTCGGAAAAGTATCCCACGACCTATCCAGGGATTCTATCCTGTACGAAGTCGAAGAAAGCTTAAAAAGACTGAAAACCAGCTATATAGACCTCTACCAGGTACACTGGCCGGACGGCTCGACCCCACTTTTAGATGTCTTCTCTACCCTTGAGAAGTTAAAAAGAGAAGGTGTGATAAAAAATATCGGCGTATCTAACTTTAATCTGGAACTTTTAAAAGAGTCTTCAGATATTTCCAGCATCGCCTCGGTTCAGGAGCAGTACAACCTTTTGCAAAAATTGGCAGAAAAGGAAATCCTACCTTTTTGCAAAGATGAAAATATAGGCTTCATAGCCTACAGTCCACTAGCCCAGGGCTTGCTTTCTGGGAAAGTGACAAGAAACTACAAAATTGGAAAAAATGATGTCAGAAGGTTCAACCCGCTTTTCAGGGATGAACATGTCTTTGACAAGGTGGAAAAACTCCAGTTACCTCTAGCCAAAACAGCCCTTGAATATGTTTTGAAAAAAGAGGGTGTAAGCTCTGTACTTGTGAGCATGACGAAGAAAAAGCATCTTATGGAAAATTTAGCGTACATCGAAGATATCTTAGAATTTTAAATTAATCCCCCGGCTTTTTAGCCGGGGGATTTTTATGTGCATCTTTTCTTTTGTTACATTTTAAAATTATAAACGGATTACTGAATTTATCTATAAAATTCTTTATTTTACTCAGTATAGCTCTGCGTAAAAAATATAGTTATTATTTGACTTTTTATTCGTATCTATCCGTACGAGTCATAGCTAGAACAAAGATTTTTCATCATTGATTTTGAAAAATACACTACTCTATTTAAATTTAATTACGAGTAGTAACTTAATTTATTTAAAGTAGGTAGGAATCCAGTATAGCTCTGGCGATCAAAACACCGTTAACTGAAGCCTGCATAAGACCCCTGGTTATACCGGCACCATCGCCACCAAAGTAAAGGTTTTTAACAGAACTGCTCTCAAACTTATCGTTTACATCCACTATACTAGAATAAAACTTTACCTCTACACCGTATAAAAGCGTCTCGTCACTTGCCAAGCCCGGGCTAACAACATCTAAAGCTTCAACCATCTCTATTATGTCCACCATTAGCCTGTGTGGTAGTACTAAGCTCAGATCCCCAGGCACTGCATCTTTTAAAGTCGGAATTATATTGTTCCTATATAACCTTTCCTTGGTAGTTCTTCTACCCCTTTTAAGGTCTCCAAACCTTTGTACCATGACCTTGTTTTCCGTAAGCATATTCCCTAGCTTGGCTATATGTTTTCCGTACTGTATAGGGGACTTAAACGGTTCTGTCAGCTTTTTAGATACCAGAAGCGCAAAGTTAGTATTGTCACTTTTCAGATCCTTATAACTGTGCCCGTTAACCACCGCCAACTTGTTATCATAGTATTCTGATGCTACGAACCCCCCAGGGTTGGAGCAGAACGTCCTTACTTTATCGTCAAAGGTTTTTGTATAGTGTATCATCTTGGCTTCGTAGAAATTTTCGTTTATCTCTTTCATTATCTCATTTCTGCACTCTACCCTTACGCCTATATCAACTATACCGCTTTCGGTGGCTATTTTGTTCTCCTGGCATTTACCCATCAACCAGTCAGCTCCCTCTCTTCCAACACCAACAACCACTTTTTCGGCAAGGTACTCCCCATTTTTTGTCCTTACACCTTTTATCTCCCTGTTTTCAATTATAAAATCTTCTACAGCCTCATTAAACTTTACCTTTACCCCTTTGTCAACCACGTACTCGTACAGTTCTCTGTAGAGCTCCTGTGCCTTCTCCGTCCCCAAGTGTCTCACCGGACAGTGTATCAGTTTCAGATTGGCCTCTATAGACCTCTTCCTAACGTTTTTCATCTCCGAGCTTTCCGTCTCACCGTGCACCTTTAGATCAGCCCCAAATTCAAGGTACACCTTGTCTACATATCCTATCATTTCCCTGGTATTTTCGATTCCTATGTACTCAGGTAACTGCCCCCCAACTTCATGTGACAGGGAAAGCTTACCGTCTGAAAATGCACCGGCTCCGGCCCAGCCGGTAGTTATCCCGCACGGCTTGCAGTATATGCATTCACCGCTGTTTTCAGGCTTGGGGCAGTTTCTCGAATATATGTCCCTCCCCTTTTCTAATATAAGTATGTTCAGGTCGCTAGAACTCTTCACCAGTTCGTAAGCTGTAAATATGCCTGTTGGCCCCGCCCCAACAATGATGATATCATGCCTTAACATAAATTTTTCCTCCATTCTCTTTCATTCTCTCTCCAAATCTTTTCAAAACAAATTAAAAAGACCCAAGCATACACCCTCTCCAAAGTATATACTTAGATCTTTATAATTTCATCTATTCTATCTTGTCTTTTCATCTGCTCGCAGTGTATTCCATGGTATAAGGTTACAACAAAACTGCATATTGGTTTTGATTCCTGATAAACGTGCCAACGACTCATAGTTTTCCTCCAAATTATTTTTTTCCACCAAAAGGAATTTTAGCATAGAAGACAGGTTAATACAAGATTTTTCTACTCCCCGTCCCAGTCTATATTGTAATTAAATGCATTATCCTCTACGTCGGCATGTATCTCTCCGTTATTCATGTCGTAATTCCAACCTCCATTATTTTCCCCCTGGACTTCCGTTGCGAGTTTGTTCACATAATCTACGCCTGTGACCTCTCTCGATTTCTCATAT
>QKCP01000107.1 GCA_003246855.1 Ilyobacter polytropus | reverse complement strand
CCAGAAAGGTATCTTACCATATCAAAGTCATGTATGGTCATGTCAACAAACATCCCTCCAGAAACTTTTACATATTCTACAGGCGGAGCTTGAGGATCTCTAGATGTAACTTTTATGATATGTGTATCCCCTATTTTACCTGCAGCAACAGCTTCTTTTACGGCTTTGAAGTTATGGTCGAATCTTCTGTTGAAACCTATTTGAAGTTTAACCCCTGTCTCTTTTTCAGTTTCTAGCACTTCAGCTATTCTATCTAAATCGAAATCTATCGGTTTTTCACAGAATACATGTTTCCCGGCTTTCATTGCCTCTATAGATATTTGCGAATGAGTATTTGTAGAAGAACAAACCAAAACAGCATCTATTTCAGGATCATTCAGTATCTGTTTGTAGTCGTTGTACACTTCCTTGATTCCGAGGCTTTCAGCAAACTCCTTTACCCCTTCTAGTCTAACATCAGACATAGCTTTTACTTCAGCATTAGCTACGTGGTAAGTTATGCTTTGTGCGTGCACTCTACCTATTCTTCCAGAACCTATGATACCCACTTTAAATTTTTTCATTTTGGACTCCTTATTTAAATTTTATAAATTCACAGTTACCCTCATAAAGTGCATCCTGTTTTTCAGTGAAATACTGTATAAAACCTTAAGCTTTTTAAATATACTTGTCTAGATCTTTGCTAAGTCTTTCTGCTACCTCAAGGGCATTCATTTGCCAATGCTTAGCGCTTACAAGCTCTACAGACCACCATCCTTTGTAACCTGAGTCTCTAATGGCTTTAGCGTAGTCTTTTAATGGAATATCTCCATCTTCAAAGTAGTAGCCTCTTAAGTAGTTTTCATCCATTTCACCGTCAGCACCTAAAGCTCTACCATCACAGAAGTGAACGTTGCAGATAAGAGATGGATCCATGCTTGCGATTTCTTCAAAAGTAGTTTCACCGCTTGCGTAGAAATGCCATGTATCAACGACCATACCGAGATTTGGCATACCCACTTTTTCAATAAGGGCCATCCCATTTTTCAAAGAATTAAATGGAGACCACGCAACAGCTTCTAACTGGAAACCAACACCGTGTTTTGCACCAATTTCGCAGATTTTTCTAGTGTTATTAGCGGTGATTTCAAGGATTTCTTCCATTGGTCTACCATTAATCTCTATCAGAGGTACTAATTGAATGTATGGGCAACCGATGGTTTCTGCAACAGCAGAATATCTTTCAGCTTCTTCAAGCATTTGTTCAAGAGCTTCTGTTCTTGGGCTCTCAATGTGGCAAATATCATTGATACATACAGCTGTAAGGTCACGGTCTTTAAGTTCTTTAGCAAGATCTTCGGCGGTGAAGCCTTCAGCCAAATATTCATCCAATTTGGATGCAACGATTTCTACACCGTTGAAACCAGTTCTTTGGGCGATTTCCAAAGCGGTAATAAGATTACAACCAAATACAGATTTTGTGTGTAGTGCTTTTTTCATTTTAAATCCTCCATTCATATTAGTGGTGCTTATGCTTAATTTAATAAATATTCTTGTGCCGAAATAACGTTACCTTTAAAATTTATATATTAAGTTTTATTTATTCCTGCAAGAATCTCTTATGATTAACTTTGGAGTAAATAC
The DNA here is from genome assembly GCA_003246855.1 of Ilyobacter polytropus. Lineage (GTDB taxonomy): Bacteria > Fusobacteriota > Fusobacteriia > Fusobacteriales > Fusobacteriaceae > Ilyobacter_A > Ilyobacter_A polytropus_A. The sequence goes on along the minus strand of QKCP01000107.1, from coordinate 11,130 downwards.
AAAATTTATATCGGCCCCTAATTCCATATCTTTGTGTTGAATCAAGTCAAGTAATCTACTGTAGGCAGCTTCTGACATTTCTTTTATAGGCTGCCTTATTGTTGTTAATTTAGGGGTGATATAGTTTGATATCTCAATATCATCATAGCCTATAACAGATATGTCTTTTGGGATATTTATATTCAATGCTTTTAAAGTTTCGATGACTGCAAATGCCATCAAATCATTTTGAGCAAAGATCCCGTCAGATTTTTTGAATATTTCTATATTATTTTTAACTAGTTCGCTTGTCTTAGCAAAGCTCTGTTCTCCATTGAAAACCATACTTTCTTTAAAATCAATCCCGCTTTCTATAAGGGCTTTTTTATAGCCAGTTGTTCTTAGAGAGAACTGTTCTCCCGGGCTGGTAATGGAAATAATCTTCTTACAGCCGGATTCGAGCAAATATTTGGTTGCCATATATCCACCCTCTATATGGTTTGTGTAGAAAGCATCAAAATCTTTTGTCTCTTTATTTATGATCTCATGAAAAAAAACAAAGGGTACTCTAGATTTGTTTAAAAAACTTAAGGTGTCCTTGCTTATGTTGTAATCTGCTATCATTAGTCCGTCTAATTTTTGTTGTTTGACAAGTCGCTTAACATTATTCTTACCAGTTTCTTTATTTTCCAAAACACTCACCAGCAAATCCATATTTTGTTCGCCCAATCTTTTTATTAGCTCGTTATTCACTTTCATATAGTACTGGAAAACATCGAACGAATCGTAATCTGGCGGATACACTATTCCGATGGTATTACTTTTTTTAGTCATCAAGCTTCTTGCGCTGGAATTAAACTCGAATCCTAAATTTTCTGCTATTTTTTTTATTTTTTGTTTTGTTTCACTAGATACTAAATTGCTGTCGTTTAAGCTCCTGGAAACTGTGGATGGATTAACATTTGCTATCCTGGCGATTTCCTTTATTGTAATAGACAAAATTACACCTCCTTTATCCAATTATGCAAGCGCTTGCAACCGCTGTTTTATATATGAGCCCTAACATCAAGATAACTCTATGTTAGGGCTCTTTATTTTAGGGAATCATTCTACATAAAATCTTTGTAGTTTTCTTTTGTAACGAGCTTAAATGGAATCCAATTGTACTGCTCAACTGCTTCACCTTTGATTGATTTCACAACAGCGTCTAGTCCACCTTTTGCTTGACCTGCTCCGTCTTGGAATACAGTTGCATTAAGTTTACCTTTATCCATAGAACTCAATGCGTCAGGTGTAGCGTCAACGCCAACAACTGTTATTTTCCCAAGAAGTCCACTTGCTTCGATTGCTGCTAAAGCACCGATTGCCATTTCATCATTGTTTGATACAACAGCGTCTATTTTATCCCCGCTTGCAATCCAGTTTTCCATTATTTGCATAGCTTTGGCTCTTTGCCACTCCCCTGTTTGTTCTTTTATTACTTTAATTCCAGGATATTTTGCGAATATATTTTTTGCCCCTTCAGTTCTCTTTCTTTGAGCGTTGTGGCCAAGCATACCCATTAATACAACAACGTTCCCTTCACCATTTAATGCTTCTGAAACGAATTCTCCTTGCATTTCACCAGCGTTTATTTCTTGTGAACCAGCGTAGTAAGCACCTTCAGGTAAGTTTTGAGGCATTCTGTTTATATATGCAATTTTAATTCCTTCTTTTACACAAAGGTCAGTCATAGGCTGTGTTGCATCGGTATCAACTGCAACAACCACTACACCATCCACACCCTGTGTTACAAAGTTTTCAACCTGTGCAAGCTGTTTTGCAGCGTCATCTTTGGCGTCAACGAAAGTGACATCAACCTCTTCGCCATAGCTTTCTGCAGCGTAAGCCTTCATTGCATCCACCATGTTTATCAAGAACTGGTCATCAAAACTTGAAATTGCTACACCTATTTTTATTTTATCTTTTTTCTCTTTTCCGCACCCCACCATAAAAACCATTGTTACTAGAACCGTTAATAACACCAATGAACGACTTAAATTTTTAATACTCATAAACTAAACTCCTCCTCTTTTTCTATATTTTATTTCATAAATGCCCTAGGCAATATATGCATACTATTTTTATAGTTATAGTGCCGCCATGACAGCGGCACCCCATCAAAATAATTTAGGAGGATTATTTTGATAGTTAAAAAAAATTTGGCTGATATACTGCAGTGTAAATATATTTTTGATGAAATTATACACTTAGACAGAGAAAAATATGACCACGGTATTCACTAACGAGTATAGTTTTTTAAAAAATTAAGTTCAAGGTTAAAAAATAAAAAAATAAAAATATTACCTTAAAAACCTTTGTAAATATTAGCTTGGACAGCTAACAGAGAAGAAATATACATTTCAGGTATTGACAACAGTTCGGATTGCACACAATGTAATAATAGAAAATTTAACAGTATACAACATTTTTTCAAAAAATCAATAGTAAAATGCATTTTTTTTGAAAAAACAGCTATAAACCCTTATAAATCAGTGCCTATAGGCTTTTTAAAATTAAAAAAAGTTTTCAGCGTTGCTGGTAATACGAACACTCTGTATAATTGTGGTAGAAGAATAGCAGTTTAGCTATGAAACAAAAAAACAAAACTATATAAAAAAATCGGGAGGTAGAAGAATATGGCAATGACAAGAGGAACTGTAAGATTAGGGTGTGCACCTATCAACTGGACAAACGATGACTTACCAGAACTAGGAGGAGAATTAACATTTGAGCAGTGTGTTAGTGAAATGGCACTTGCTGGATTCGAAGGAAGTGAAGTTGGTTGCAAGTATCCAAAAGACAAGGCTACACTGAAAAAAGCTTTAGACTTAAGAGGTTTAGTTATCTGTAACCAATGGTTCAGTACATTATTCACAACAGAACCTGAAGAAGTAACATTAGAAGCTTTCAAAAAACATCTAGACTTCACATTTGACCTTGGGGCAAGGGTAGTAGGTTGTGCTGAATGCGGAGTTACAATACATGGTGATGAATCTCTACCAATCTTTGAAGGTCCCAAATTAACTGACGAGCAGTTCGACAAAATAGCAGCAGGGCTTAATAAAATGGGTGCTATGGCTAAAGAAAAAGGAATGAAAGTGGCATACCACTACCACATGGGTACAGGTATTGAAACTTTAGAAGACTTAGATAAATTAATGGAAAGAACTGATCCTGAACTAGTTGGAATAACATTTGACACAGGACATGCTACATTCGCTGGAGAAGACGCAGTAGCAGTTTTAGACAAATACAAAAACAGAGTAAACCATGTTCACGTTAAAGATGTTCGTAGCGAAGTTCTTAAAAAAACAAAAGAAAACAACTGGAGCTTCTTAACAGCTGTTAAAAACGGAATCTACACAGTTCCGGGAGACGGAGACATGGTAAACTGGGACAAAGTATTTGATATATTAAACGAAATCGATTACAGAGGATGGATAGTAGTAGAAGCCGAGCAAGATCCTGCAAAAGCTGATCCATTAGAGTATGCAATAAAAGCAAGAAAATTCATAAAAGAAAAAACAGGAATCTAGAATCTACTAAATTCAATAAGATAGCATGCTTTATCAATAGGGGGAGATTATGAACTTTAAAATAGAAGAGCAGCATACAGAGTTTAGAGAGATGCTTAGTGCATTTGTTGAAAAAGAAGTAAGGCCTATTGCGGCTGAGGTTGACGAAAAGGAAAGATTTCCATATGAAACAGTCGGCAAGATGGCAACGCTTGGACTTTTAGGAATCCCAATCCCTACAAAATACGGCGGCTTAGGTGGAGATAACGTTATGTATGCTATTGCGGTAGAGGAGTTATCCAAGGCATGTGCCACTACGGGGGTCATCGTCTCTGCGCATACATCGCTTTGTACTTCACCCATCTATGAATTTGGTACTGAAGAACAGAAGCTAAAGTACCTACCCAAGCTAGCAAAAGGAAGGGCTCTGGGAGCCTTTGGGCTTACAGAGGCAAATGCTGGAACAGATGTTGCAGGCATGCAGACAACTGCACTGCTTGACGGTGAAGAGTGGGTGTTAAACGGTTCTAAAATTTTTATAACTAATGCTGGCCCAGCTGAAATATATATTGTGTTTGCTATGACGGATAAAAATAAAGGTGTAAAGGGGCTTTCCGCCTTTATAGTAGAGGGTGGAAGTCCTGGATTCACAATAGGTAAAAAAGAAAAGAAAATGGGTATCAGAGGTTCAGCAACTTGTGAACTTATCTTTGAAAACTGCAGGATATCTAAAGGTAACCTATTGGGTTCAGAAGGAATGGGGTTCAAAATAGCTATGATGACCCTGGACGGCGGCAGAATAGGAATTGCTGCTCAAGCTCTTGGGATAGCCCAGGGAGCGCTTGACGAAAGCATTAAATATGTCAAGGAAACTAAAAAACACGGACAGCCACTTGCTAAGTTTCAGAATACACAGTTCAAGTTGGCTGAAATGGATGTAAAAATTCAAGCAACTAGATTTTTGGTATATAATGCGGCTTGGAAAAAAAGTGAGAAACAGGCGTATACAGTTGAGGCTGCCAGGGCTAAACTCTTTGCTGCTGACACGGCATCCGAGGTTACTAGAGATGCTGTACAGTTATACGGCGGGGATGGATATATGAGAAGTTACCCTGTCGAGAGAATGATGAGAGATGCAAAAATTACCGAAATATACGAGGGTACTTCAGAAGTGCAGAAGATGGTAATCGGATCGTCGCTTTTAAGGTGATTTTTAATTAAGGAGGAAAGATGAAAACAATTAGATTAACAATGGCTCAGGCTTTAGTAAAATTTTTAGATAACCAATATGTGGAGTTTGACGGTAAGCAACAAAAGTTCATAAAAGGATTTTTTACAATATTTGGACACGGAAATGTAGTGGGACTAGGTCAGGCTTTAGAGGAGTACGAAGGTGACATGATTGTCCACCAAGGAAGAAATGAGCAGGGGATGGCTCAGTCTGCAATCGGTTTTGCAAAACAAACTCACAGAAAGCAGATATACGCATGTACTTCATCGGTAGGTCCGGGAGCTGCGAATATGGTAACAGCAGCAGCAACAGCTACTGCAAACAGGATACCTGTACTTTTACTTCCAGGAGATACTTTTGCGACTAGACAGCCAGACCCTGTACTTCAACAAGTAGAGCAGTCGAATGATTTGAGTATAAGTACAAATGATTCGTTTAAGGCGGTGTCTAAATATTGGGACAGAATAAGCAGACCAGAACAGCTTATGAGTGCTGCAATAAATGCTATGAGGGTACTTACAAATCCTTCTGATACTGGAGCAGTGACGCTGTCTCTTCCTCAAGATGTACAAGGTGAGGCATATGATTATCCGGAAAGTTTTTTCAAAAAAAGGGTGCACAGGATAGAGAGAACTCTTGCAACTGCAGACATGATAAAAGATGCAGTGGAGCTTATCAGGAGCAAGAAGAAACCGTTGGTGATAGCTGGAGGTGGAGTAAGATACTCTGAAGCTGCTGCTGCAGTAAAAGAATTCTCTGAAAAATTTAATATCCCGTATGCTGAAACCCAAGCCGGAAAAAGCGGAAACGTCTGGGATGATAAATACAACCTTGGGTCAATAGGGGTAACTGGAACAGAATCTGCAAACCTTATTGCGCAATGTTGCGACTTGATCATAGGGATAGGTACAAAGTTCAATGATTTCGTAACGGGGTCAAAATGGCTTTTTGCTGATAAAGAGGTACTTCAAATAAATATAAACGGGTATGATGCTTACAAACTTGATGCAGTGCAAGTTGTAGCCGACGCAAAAACTGGATTAGAAGCCATAGCTTCTGAATTGGGAAAAATAGGTTACAAATCTGGATATGCTGATGAAATAGATACAGTTAAAGATAAATGGGAAGCCGAGTGGCAAAGGCTTGCAAATGTAAAATACTCTGAAGAAGGTTTTGTTCCGGAAATTTCTGGGCATATGGACCATGTTTTAAAAGAGGTTGCTGAACAAACGGGATCTAGCCTGACTGTTACAGAGGTTTTGGCAGAGTTAAACAACCTTTTAGACGATGATGCTATCGTTGTAGCAGCAGCAGGAAGCCTTCCGGCTGACCTTGGTAGAATGTGGAAGTGTAAAACTACTAACGTTTACAATATGGAGTACGGTTACTCTTGTATGGGATACGAAGTACCCGCGGCACTTGGTGCAAAAATTGCAGCGCCTGATCAAGAGGTATACGCAATGGTGGGAGACGGATCATACATGATGCTTCACTCTGAACTTCCTACAGCTATTCAAGAAGATAAGAAAATCAACGTGATTATGTTTGACAACATGGCTTTTGGTTGTATAAACAACCTTCAAATGGGATCAGGAATGGGAAGTTTCGGAACTGAATTCAGACGTAGAAACCCTAAGACAGGGAAACTAGACGGCAAATTAGTTCCTGTGGACTTTGCGATGAACGCGAGGTCGTATGGGGCTGTTGGGTACACAGTGAAAAATATGGATGAGTTGAGGGCTGCAGTAGAAGATTCTAAAAAACAGGAAACATCTACTTTGATAGATATAAAGGTTCTTCCAAAAACAATGACCCATCATTATGAGACTTTCTGGAATTATGGATGTGCAGAAGTAGCTAAAAATAAAAAAGTTGAAGAAACTGCTAAAGCATTGAAAGAAACAAGAAAAAAAGCAAGACAATACTAAGTTGTATTGGAAGGAGGAGTTCTAAGTGAGGGAAACTATAGCGGTACTTGGTACTGGAGTCATCGGTCATTCTGTAGCATTACTTTGTGCTGAGAAAGGATTTAACGTAAAAATGTATGGTCCTAATGTTGAGGCACTTGAATTAGGATTTAAAGGAATAGATGGAGACCTTGATCGTTTAGTCAAAGAAAATAAGACAGACGAAAGTGGTAGAAGAGATATACGTGATAGGATTTCAGGCGTAACAACAACAAAAGAAGTAGCAGATGGTGTTGACTTTGTAATAGAGTGTTTGCCGGAAAATCTGGAACTAAAACAAAAATTTTATAAAGAACTCGATGAGTTATGTCCTAAAGAAATAATATTGAGTTCTAGTACCTCCGGTCTTAGCCCGACAGCTATGGCAGAAACTGCAACTAAGCACCCTGAAAGAATCGTCGTGGCTCATTTTTGGAATCCCCCACACCTGGTACCACTTGTAGAAGTGGTACCAGGCGAAAAAACCTCAGAAGAGGTTGTGGATAAAACCTGTCAATGGATGGAGAAGATAGACAGGGTTCCTGTAAGGATGAAAAAAGAGTGTCTTGGATTCATAGGAAACAGACTTCAGTTTGCACTTTTAAGAGAAGCTCTATACATAGTTGAACAAGGTTACGCTGACATAGAAGCTGTAGACAAAACTGTTGAATACAGCTTTGCCAGAAGACTTCCAGTAACAGGACCTATCAAAAGTGCTGATCTGGGTGGTTTAGATACATTTAGTAAAATATCAAACTACCTGTTTAAAGATCTTTGCAACTATGACGAAAGCTTTGAAATGTTGGAAGATTTAGTTGCACAAGAAAAATTTGGTACAAAAAGCAGAGAAGGGTTCTATAAATGGAATGATGAAAATCTTCAAAGTATTCAACTTAAAAGAGCACAACTTTTAAATGAATTTTTACAAAGAGATGCACAAGTAAAATAGTTCTACATTTCACAAAGAGGTACGCTTTTGCTACCTCTTTGTTTTAACTAAATAATTTATGGAGGTAACAAAATGAAAAAAGTATATATTGTGGCTGCAAAGAGAACTGCTATCGGATCTTATTTAGGATCTTTGAAAGATATAACGCCTGGAGAGCTCGGAGGTCAACTTATAAAAGCAGTAGTGAGTGAAGTGGGTGTCAATCCTGCAGAATATGATGAGGTAATAATGGGGAATGTACTTTCTGCAGGGCAGGCACAAGGGGTTGGAAGGCAGTGCGCAATAAATGGAGGCCTTCCTGTGGAAGTTCCAGGATACAGTATAAATATAATGTGCGGTAGCGGTATGAAGTCGGTTATGCAGGCTTATTCAAATATAAAATCTGGGGACTCCGATCTTGTTGTTGCAGGAGGGGTAGAGGTCATGTCAGGTGCTCCGCATCTAGTTAGTTACAAAGCGAGACACGGCCTAAAAATGGGGCATTTCGAAATGAAAGACCACATGGTTTTAGACGGTTTAACCGATGCATTTCACGACTACCATATGGGGGTAACGGCTGAAAATGTAGCTGAAAAATACAGTATCTCTAGAGAGGAACAAGACGAATTCGCACTTGAAAGTCAAATAAGGGCGATAAAGGCTGTGGACAGTGGAAGATTTAAAGATGAGATAATTCCTGTAAATGTAAAACTCGGGAGAGAAGAAATAACCTTTGATACAGATGAGTATCCAAACAGAAAAGCTAATGCAGAAAAACTTTCAAAATTAAGAACCGTTTTTAAAAAAGACGGGACAGTTACTGCCGGGAATGCATCTGGTATAAATGATGGCGCAAGCGTAATGGTTATCGCTTCTGAAGAAGCTGTGATGAAATATAATCTAAAGCCAATTGCTGAAGTGGTGGCTATAGGTCAAACCGGGGTTGATCCTTCTATTATGGGTATAGCACCTGCACCTGCAATAGAGAAAACTCTGGAAAAAGCAGGGATGACCCTAAAAGATATAGATCTTATCGAGCTCAACGAGGCATTTGCGGCGCAGTCGTTAGGGGTTATAAAAGCTTTAAGTGAAAAATATGGAGTATCTAAAGATTGGTTTTTAGAAAGAACAAATGTAAACGGCGGAGCTATTGCTTTGGGGCATCCTATTGGAGCATCGGGGAATAGGATCTCTGTGACGCTTATACACGAGATGAAAAAAAGAGGTGCAAGATACGGTCTCTCATCCCTTTGTATAGGCGGAGGGATGTCCACAACTTTAATTGTTAAAAATTTAGACTAATATTTAAAGTTTTTTAAGGAGGAGCCTTATGGAAAAAATTATATCTTTGGATCAGGCAGTAGAAAAAATATCGGATGGAATGACTATTGCCATTGGTGGTTTTATGGGGTGCGGGGCACCCCATTCCCTTATAGATAAGATACTGGAGAAAGGGGTGAAGGACCTGACCATTATCACCACCGATACAGGTCAAATAGACTACGGTTCAGGAAAGCTTATTGCAAACAAAAGAGTAAAAAAAGTTATAGCTTCGCACATAGGGACAAACCCTGAAACCGGAAGGCAGATGAATAGCGGCGAAATAGAAGTTGAGCTTGTCCCTCAGGGCACACTAGCTGAAAGGCTCAGAGCTGCCGGTGCAGGCCTCGGTGGAATTCTTACTGCCACGGGGATAGGCACTCTGGTAGAAAACGGCAAAGAAAAAATCGTAATCGATGGAGAAGAATACCTTCTAGAAAAACCTCTTAGAGCAGACATAGCGCTCGTATCCGCCAATAAAGTAGACAAAAAAGGTAACGCAGTTTACCATGCTTCGGCTAGAAATTTTAATCCGGTTATGTGCCTTGCGGCAGATATAGTTATAGTGGAGTCACAGGAAATAGTGGAGTCAGGGGAAATAAATCCAGACCATGTAGCAACTCCGTATATATTTGTGGATTATATAGTGAGGGGTGAGTCTGATGAATATTAAGCAAAGGATAGCTAAGAGAGTGGCTCAAGAGTTTAAAGATGGGTACTTAGTAAATTTAGGCATCGGCCTTCCTACCATTGCTGTAGACTATATTCCGTCAGATATGGATGTAACCCTGCAGTCTGAAAACGGATTCATAGGAACCTGGAAAGATGTAGCGGAAGATGTAGTAAAGGACAATGACCTGGTAAATGCAGGTGGGTGTCATGTTATGTTAAATCCGGGGGGAGCCTTTTTCGACAGCGTGACCTCTTTCGAGATAATAAGAGGAAAGCATCTTGATATAACTGTTCTTGGAGCACTTCAGGTAGATGAAAAAGGTAACCTGGCAAATTGGATGATACCAGGAAAAATGGTGCCCGGTATGGGCGGGGCTATGGATCTTGTAAATGGGGCGAAAAAAGTAATTATAGCAATGACCCACACAGCAAAAGGGGCTCCTAAGATACTTAAAGAATGTACTCTCCCACTTACAGGGAAAGGAGTAGTTGATCTAATAATAACTGAACTCTGCGTTATTGAAGTAACAGAAAGTGGACTGGTGCTCACAGAGCTTGCAGAAGGTGTTAGTATAGATGAGGTACTGAAAAATACTGAAACCAATCTTATATTAAGCAATGAGCTAAAAAAAATTAAACCATTATAGATTAAACTTTATTTATATTTAGGAGGCAGTATGTTAGAATTTTTATCAAATTATGATTTTACTACACTGCAGTGGGTTATTATAATTTTATCTGGATTTTTAATTGGAATAGAAAAGGCCGGGATACCGGTTATGTTGATACTTGTTCCCATAATGGCTCAAATTCTAGGCGGGAAACTTTCCGTAGGGTTTATACTGCCGCTTCTCATCATGGGGGATATCTTTGCAGTTATCTACTACAAACGCCACACAAAATTAAAAAATGTTTTAAAACCAATGCCGTGGACTCTTATCGGCATATTAATAGGCCTTTTTGTTGGTAACAACGTTTCAGATTTTCAGTTCAAGAAAATAATGGCCGGTATAGTCGGACTATGTGTAGTTTTACTTTTGTTAAAAAAAGGCAACGGAAAAGATGATATAGTTCATAAGTGGTATTTTTCGGCTATTACCGGTTTGTTAGGTGGCTTTTCAACAATGATAGGAAATGCTGCCGGGCCGGTGATGATATTATACTTTTTATCATTAAATTTGAATAAAAACTCATTTATAGGAACTTTTGCTTGGTTTTTCTTTATTATGAACTTGATAAAATTTCCACTCTACGCCCTTGTATGGCAGAATATAAACTGGGAGAGCTTTACACTTAATTTAATGCTTTGGCCCCTTATAATAATAGGAGCTTTTGTAGGAGTTAGATTAGTTAAGTACGTTCCAGAGAAACCTTATAGAGCAATTATGTTGACCGTTACAGTTATCGGTGCTGTGAAACTGGCTTTATAAAAGTTAATGTAATTATTTTTATATTTTTAACCTTCCCTCAGTTACTTAATATTAAGTAACTGAGGGA
>QKCP01000164.1 GCA_003246855.1 Ilyobacter polytropus | reverse complement strand
TGCTCATAAAAAAAGAGAAAAGCATCAAGAATATTAGTATAAAATTTTTAGTTGATTGTTTTAATAAAACCAAGGAAATCTCCCCCCTTTAAAGTTAATGCACATAAAGTAATATCATATCTAATTTTATTAAATAAAGTCAAGAATATTCCTTTTTTTATTTCAAAAATATTTATGTCATAAAATTGTTATTGAATAAAAAAAGTCAGCCCTCTGGCTGACTTTTTTTATTCGACTGTTTCTTCTAACGACTCTATCTCAAACCCTTTGTCTTGGTTTGTTTCTCCCACCATCTTGACATTACTTACCATCACCCTGTTGCTATTTCCAGTTTTCGCCTTTAGTTTGAGCCCTGGGTTAGGGATCAAGAAGTTAAACTCCAGGTTTTCCTGGGAGCCCAATTTGTCTATAACACTCACCACAAGTGTGGATTTTGATCCCGGGAAGAGGTCGTCTTTTGGTATTTTTATATTTTTAATTATACTTGCACTGGTCAAGGTTGTGGATGAAGTCGTAGAGAGCTCCATGTGGTTGGCATAACTTGATCCCAGGTCGCTTTCGCCTGTAGGATATTCCACGGTAGGGGTAGAAGTAGCTGCGTAGCTTCCTACCTTACTTTTTATACCCACTACCTTGTAGCCTTTGAGGCCGGCAAGTTCCGACACTTTGCTTAGGTCTATTTCGAACTGGTATTTCCCTGTAGCAGCATTGTAAGTTGCCGTTTTGTTCAATTTGTTGGTGCTGCTCGAATTTATGCTGTTGTCTACAACTATATTTTTTGACAAAGTAGCACCCTCTTTACCCGATGTAGTGTAAGGAGTTATTGAAATGGTATTTACAGAGTTTGGCTGCAGGTAGATATTGGTGTCTACTGCGGCGATATTCACCATCGATGTACTTGGATTATATGCCTTGAAGTTGTTTGTCCCGTTAACTGTTATATCGGCATAGGCGACTTTTGAGATATCCCCTGTAAATTTAAGCAGGAAAACTGGTTTATTTTCCCCTGATATGGAAGACCCTTTAGAGAACCAGTAGGTACCGTCTATATTAAGGTCTTCAATTCCACTTATACCGCTGTTTCCCCAGCCTACAAGAGACTCGTAAGTTTCCGGATAGACGCTGTCAGGAGGTGTGTTGTAAAGCTCGCCGGTGATGTCCGAGGTCGCGGTATTTCCAGCTTTATCGGCAACTGTGATATCGCCGAAGCTATGACCAGATCCTGTGTCGTCACTGGCACTATAGTTTTCAACTGTAAAGCCAATCGTCACAGGACTTCCTGTGATGCCGGTTTCAATTTTTGGGAAGCCGGAACTCAGAGAGGGTGCTAATTGTGATACAGAGTAACTGTAAGGGCTGTATTCTTCGAAGCTTATTGATAAGCTCAAGGTATCTCCGCCTTTAAACGGCAATACACCGCTAAGAGGCAATCCGTTTGCATCAGCGGTCTTCATCATGGCTACATAATTTATCGTAGGGGCTATCGTATCGACATGGTAGTCATAGATGCTGTCTGTAAGAGGAGACGAACAGAGTTCTCCTAGGATAGAAGATATGCTACTTTTGTTCATAGTGGATATATTCCCTGCCTTGTCTATGGCTATAAGTTTTCTGGATATATATTCTCCATCATTGTTGTGTCCGTCTAAGGTTATGAGTTCTGAAAATTTACTACTTTGATCGATGACTCTATAGAACTGGCTGTTGTATTGAAGTGATGTGTGTGGTTCTAGTCCAGTTAATCCTATCCTTTCGGCATCGGACTTGGTGCCGTCATAGTCGAATATGTTTAAGTAGGCTCTAGTCCCGCTGAGGCCGTTGTTTATTTTTGTTGTACTCCGCGTTTCGGAGTTCGGTTCAAACCCTGCATCTTCATTGCTCGAGTATAGGAGCTTGCTGTCCTCTTTTATGTATGTGTTGGTAGATGAAAGTGACATTACCTCATCTGTTGCCTCTGTATTATCTATGTAAAGTATTTCTGTTCTATTTTTTTCATAACCCAGTATGGATGAAACGTCTGTTGCGTTTTTCAATACCAGATAGGCTATGCCGTTTCCTGAAAATGTGCTGCTTAGAGTTGTGGTGTAGGTCTGTCCGGTAGGGGTCAGATTTACCACCTTGCTTCCGTAAAGCAGGCATATACCACTATTGAATGTATGCTTGCTGCTATCATATACCGCATCATAGTCCAAGTAAATTGAGATATTGTCCCCCAGTTTTGCGTAGTTTCCATCGTTTCCGTTATCGTCTCTTAATAACGATACATCACCGTCACTTGCGGTAAAGTCGGCTGTGGAATATGCAGTGGAATCCAGCCCCATAGAGGTCCACAAATTTTTTGTGGTTTCATTTGTGACTTTTATGCTGTTTATCGTAACTCTCGGAAGCTTGATATCATCTAATACCACAGTGACGCTTATCTGGTTTCCGTCGTCACCCAGCCTCTTTGATTTTCCGGTAAGGACGACGTCGAAGCTGTCTGCATTTTTTGCATTCATCTCGTTCAACATCGTATCGTAATCGACATAAAAAGAGAAATGATGCAGTATTCCTGTAAGTGATAAATTTGCAGCATACATTATTGGTGTACCGGAGTAGGAATCACTGGAACCGTCAGATATGTATATTTCTGCCTGCACACTGTCAAGTTCATAGGGTTCAATTGATATGGTTGAATTTACAAAGTCAAAATATACGGCATTTGGCTCCAGCAAAACACCTTCTATAAGCACATTAAAATTTTCTGTATCATTAACCAGAGAAAAATTTGTTACTTCTGCACCTGTACTTTTCTTAGTTACTGTAAAGTAATCATTATCTTCTTCAGGTGTAATCGGTATGAGGCTCAATTTGTCTATTTCCTGATAGTAGGGCCATATATATTCTCCAAGGGAGCTGCTGTAAATAGGTTCAGGCGTATGATAAACCCGTGATAAGGCGTTTACTATTGCTGTATAATCGGATGTCTGTATAGTTGGGTCAGCTATAATAACGTCTTCAAACCTCAGCCAGTTATTATAACCGTCGGCAGAGGTGACTACATGGTAGACATCGTGCGTCACACCGCTATCGTCCACAACCGTGTCATAGGAACGGTAAGATATCTCATATTTTATGTTTTTTCCGCTAAAGTTATTTGCAGGAACAACGGCGTTGTATATCCTAGCATATGGGGTCCCTTCTCCAGTTTGTGACACGGTGCCGCTTGACTCGATCAAGTAGTATTCTGTAAGTGTCAAAGAGAGTGTTATTATATCCTCTGAATCCCCACCACCTATAAACAGGGTAAGGGTTGGGTAGTAGTATCCATCGCTGTCGACAAGCATAACGTTATCTGAGCTATAGGTGTCATAGATTTCTTCGTATACCTGGTATTCTCTGGAAGATTCCGGGTATTTTTGATTTCCCCCGTCTAAGATGGCTAAGACGGAAGTTGGATCCTTTAGGGTCGTGTGAGTTGTATCAGTAAAAATATCGTCTAAGAATTCTTCGTCCAATTTTTTCAATGTATTTTCGTCATACTGTGGATCTATAGGGATTATTATGTCGAAGTCCATGTTGACTTCGTTTGAAGATGGTGTTAGAGTATTCGTTAACAAAAATATGGTTAAAAATATAGAAAAAAGGGCAACATCGGTTTTCACTTTTTTCATAAAACTCATAAAATTCAACTCCTTTTCAGACTGAATATAAAAAAATAGGACAAACAAAACTACTATTATAAGGATAAAGGTAAACTTTAAAAAAACAATTCAAAACAACAGTCTATGTCGGCTAAAAAAACGACATATATTGCTATGATTATACTATTTTAAACTAGAGTATGTCCAGTTTAAAATACGTACTTTATACATAAAATGATAAAAAAAAATTAATCTTTTATTTTCAGTTAAACTAGTATTAACATTTTAGCTATAAATCTTTGAATTCTGTATTTTTTCTTTACAAATAAATACGGATATTATATAATACTCTATAGTTTAAAACTTTCTAGAAGGGTGAAAATATGGTAAACAGGGATAGATTACTTGAAAAGTTTATGGATATGGTAAGGATACCTTCTCCTTCTTTAGATGAAAGGGATATGGCAGACTACCTCAAAGCTGTTTTAACAGGGATGGGACTTGAAATTTATGAGGACGATGCAGGAAACAAGTACAAGGGTAGTTCTGGAAATATAATAGGAATACTAAGAGCCCCAGGAAAGAAAAGGGTTCTTTTTAGTGCCCATATGGACACTGTCATGCCATGTAAGGGTGTAAACCCGGTTATTGAAAATGGAATCGTGAAAAGCGACGGCAGAACAGTTTTGGGTGGAGATGATAAAATAGGGATAGCAGCTATTTTGGAGATGTTAAGCGTAATAATAGAAAACCGTATAGAGCATCCTGAGATAGTCGTGGTTTTCAGTATAGCTGAGGAAATAGGGCTCTTAGGGGCAAAGGCTCTCGATCTGGATAGGCTTGGGAAAATAGATTATGGAGTGGTTCTAGATGCCGACGGCAAGCCTGGGTCTGTAGTGGTGAAAGCGCCGTATGCAGCTAAGGGCAAGCTGGAAGTCATAGGAAGGGCTGCGCATGCCGGTATAGAGCCGGAAAATGGTATTAATGCGCTGTATGTGGCTGCCCATGCCATAAGCCAGTTGAAAATAGGACGGGTAGACGAAGATACCACCTGCAATATAGGTATTGTAAAGGGTGGCTCTGTTGTAAATATGGTAATGCCTTCAGTTTTTATGGCTTACGAAGCCAGAAGCTTTAAAGAGGAAAAGTTGGAATCTCTTTTGGCGGATACTATAAGAATATTTGAAGAAACTGCTCAAAAGTTCGAGGCAAAGTTTACGAAAAAGCTGGAGAGGTCTTACGATGGCTTCAATATAGATTTGGATTCTAATATTATGAGTGTATTCACCAAGGCTTGTAAAAACATAGGTCTGATTTATCTGCCGGAATCCTGCGGGGGCGGCAGTGATGCAAACATATACGGGAAAAGATTTCCATGTTTAAACTTGGGGATAGGGATGAGTAAGGTCCATACAAAAGAGGAATATGTGGAGATAGAAGATATCATAAACTGTACGAGGCTTTTATTGGAAATTGTTAGGGAGTTGTAATGTTTTCTAGGAAAATAGGTAGTTCTAAAAACAGGGTTAAAATAATATACTACATTTTAGCTGTATTCATGGTTATATTGGTGTTGAGGATGCCGGTCAATAAATTCATTGAAGGTATTGGGATGCTTGTGCTCCCTATAAAAACTAGGATATACCAGACAAGTAATAGTATAAAGAGTTCGTTCCAAAGTATAGCTAATTATAACAATATGGTGAAGGAAAACAAGAAACTGAAGTTTCAGCTTGCCAAAAATAGACAGCTTCTCGCTAGGTTTAAGCATGTCGAGACTGAAAATGACAGGCTCAGGGCACTTCTGGAGATGAAACAAGAGAAAGGGCTTGACTTTATGGTGGCCAATATTTCTTTCAGGGATGGGTTCAGCGTGTACAGTGAGATGTACATAGATAAAGGCTCGGAGCAGGGTATAAAGAAAAATATGGTAGTTTTAAATAACGAAAACCTTCTTGGGAGAGTCAAAGAAGTATATAGCGATAGTGCACTGGTTGAGCTTATAACCAAAACCGACATATATACCAGCGTTTTAGACCAAAACAATAAAAACCTTTCTATATTGAAGGGTGCAAACTCAAAGCAGTTGGAGCTAGAGTATATAACAGTGGATTCTGATACCAAAAAAGGGGACTCGGTTTATACCTCAGGTCTAAGCGATATATACCCTAAAGGGATATATGTTGGTAAAATAAAAGAGGTAGTAGAAGATAAAAATCGTCTTTTTAAAAAAGTTGTGCTGGAACTCCCGTACAATATTTTTGATATAAATGAGGTTATAATTCTTAAATGATGATGGGTGGTTATTATGAGAATGAAATTAGTTCAGCTTATATTTTTTATATTGATTTCTTCTGTCTACGCTAAAAATTTAGACGAGATAAAAACAATAAGTTGTTTGGTAGACGAGACTAGTTATTATAACAACAGGAAAACAGAGAAAGAGTATCAAATAAAATCTATTTTGCCAGACAGAATATATAAAGAGATTGTAAGCCCTGAGATAAATAAGGGCGAGATATATGTGTACAGCGGCAATGAAAAGTTTATATACTACCCGTTGCTGGAGCAGACCATATCACAAAAGATAGATGAAGACGAAAATTTCATAATAAAGGTTATAAAAGATTTGAAAAAACCAAAAAATTTGACTATACTAAAGGAAGGTAACAAGATACGCAGTTTGAAATATGAAACCGGCGTTGAAATAATTTTCGAAAATCATTACAAAGTCGGGGAATACAATTTTCCGAAATATGCAAAAATATATGATGATGGGATACTCATATCTGAACTGAAATTTAGCGATGTAAAACTCGACATCTCACTAGATGAAAAACAGTTCCGGTTAGACAAAAGATGAAGTTTTTAAATTCAGACGGTATAGTCATAAAGAAAAATGACTATAATGAAGCGGACAGATTGCTTAGTATATTCACTGAAAGGTATGGACTCGTGGTACTGCCTGTAAAGGGAATACGCAAGTCTAAGCGTAGGGACCGAAATGGGGCCGAACTGATAAGTATGTCCAAGTTCACAATGTACAAAAAATCCGATATACTTGTGTTGAGCTCCCTAGAGCTTCAAAACCCTTTTTTAGGGATAAAGGGGGATTCATTTAAAACGAGGATATCTATCTATATGCTTAGCATACTAAACAACGTACTAGTTGAGCATGAAAAACGTGAAAAACTGTATAAGCTTGTGCTTAACTGTTTTGAATATATAGAAAAAGAAGAAAGCGAACAGGAGCTGACCCTATTGATAGCCTATTTTTTATTCCGACTCATAAAAGAGGAGGGAATAGAGTTTAGAATTGGTGAAGGAGACTACTTTAGCATAGATTGCTCAAAGATATCTGGTGAAACAACTGAAAGGGTGCACATAAACAGCAGGCAGCAGAAATTTTTAGAAAACCTGAGCCGCGGAAGAATAGAGGAACTGCGGGGATTGGGGTTTAAAAAACAAGAAATAGAAGATGTTGTATTGTTATTACAGGGCTATTTAAATTACCATTTAAATATACATATAAATTATAAGCGGATAGTAAGGGAGGGCTTTTAATGAACATCGTTAAAATTACAGATTTTATGTCCGACGACTTAATATGTTTAGATTTAAAAGCTAACAGTAAGGATGAGGCATTGAGGGAGCTTTCGGAAATTCTAGGTAGATCAGAGAACATAAATGACGAGAAAAAATGTTATGATGCTTTGGTTGAGAGAGAGAAGCTGGGCAGTACAGGTATTGGAAAGGGAGTTGCCATACCGCATGCAAAAACAGAGTATGCGGAAAATTTGACTATTGCATTTGGTATCAGCAGGGACGGGGTGGCTTTTGACGCCCTAGATGACGAGGACGTAAATATTTTCTTCATATTTGCATCTCCTTTAAAAGACAGCAAAACTTATTTGAAGATTTTAGCTAGAATTTCTAGACTTATCAGAAATGAAAACTTTAGAAACAAGCTATTAACTGCAAAGGATAAGGTAGAGGTAGTTCAGATAATTAATGAAGAAGAGCAGTAATCAGGTGGTAAGATGAATTGTCCATTTTGCAATTGTCAGAATACGAGGGTAGTGGATAGCAGGGCATATTCGGAAGGGCACTCTATAAAAAGAAGGCGAGAGTGTCCTGAATGTGGTAAAAGGTTTACCACATATGAAAAGATAGAGCCGATTCCATTTTACGTTGTAAAAAAAGACAACAGTAGAGAAAAGTTCAATAAAGAAAAAATATTGAGGGGACTAGCAAGGGCTACAGTAAAGAGAAATATAAGCATGGAAGAGCTTGAAACCCTAGTTCTTGATATTGAAAAAAATATCCAAAATTCCCTGAGAAATGAGATAAGTACAGGGGAGCTTGGAGAATTAATAATGAAAAAGTTAAAAGACTTAGATGAAGTCGCATATGTCAGGTTTGCATCTGTGTACAAGGAGTTTGACGACGTGAAATCTTTCATAAAAGAGATAGAAGAGATGCAAAAAAGCTAGTAAAAAAGGGGAAAGTTATGCTAAATATAATACAAGGTTTAGTTATAGGGGTTGCCAATGTAATACCGGGGGTTTCTGGTGGGACATTGGCACTTATTATGGGGATATATGAAAATTTGATGGAAGCCATAGGTAGGTTTTTTGTGGTGGACAACAGGCAGAAACTTAAATATGCTTTTTTTCTGTCAAAAATTTTTATAGGTGTAGTTGTGGGTATACTATTGTTTGCGAAAACAATAGAGTATCTATACACTAATTATTTTCAGGCGACAAATTTCTTTTTTATGGGGCTTATACTGGCCTCAATCCCTGGCATATTAAAAGGCGAAGAAAGAATAAATGCTAAAAAATGGAACTTGATATTTTTTCTTTTTGGATTTTTACTGATAGTATCTATCTCCCTACTCCACGGCGAGGATGCATCTGGTATGGGAACAGTGGCAGCCAAACTTACACCAGCTTACTCCATGAAACTTTTATTTTGCGGGGCATTGGCATCAGCAGCCATGATAATCCCAGGTATATCGGGGTCTATGCTCCTTATGATTTTAGGAGAGTATTATAATGTACTTGGATTTATAAACAGCAGAAATGTATTTGGGATAGGTATAGTTGGCGTTGGATCAGTGTTAGGAATACTAATATTTTCAAGGGTGGTGGACTACCTTTTAAAAAGCCACAGGGCGCTTACAATTTACTTTATAGTTGGTCTTATAGCTGCTTCTGCTGTAGAGATATGGCCTGGACTCAGTTTAGCTGCCTTTGATTTGGGCGTTAATGCTTTAAGTTTTTGTCTGGGGGCTACTCTGGTTATTTTAATGTTCAAAATTGAAAAAAGGGGTAGGAAGGTTGTATAAGAATAAGCTGAATATATTCCTTTTTGCAGTCCTTGGTATTTTTTTGTACAATGTGCTGCCAAACATATACGACAACCACAAGAAGATAGAGGTTTTACAACAGGAAAAAGAGGAACTCTTGCTTAAAAATAGAAATATGGAGAAGAAACTTTTCGATATAAAGGAAGAGATCGAAAGATTAAACGACGAGTTTTACGTGGAGACGCTCTCTCGTGAGAGGCTTAATATGGTCAAAGAGGATGAAAAAATATATAGATTAGTCAATTAATTAGGAGGAAGTAATGAAGAGAGAATTAGCACTTGAATTTGCCAGGGTAACCGAAGCAGCAGCCCTAGCCGCCTATAAATGGGTGGGAAGAGGGAACAAGGACCTTGCAGACCAAGCGGCGGTAGATGCTATGAGAAGTATGCTTAACAGTATCGATATGGATGGGGAGATAGTAATAGGAGAAGGGGAGATAGATGAAGCTCCTATGCTTTATATAGGTGAAAGACTTGGGGATAAAGAATCCGAACATAAAGTAGATATAGCTGTAGACCCTATAGAGGGGACCAGGATGACAGCACAGGGGCAGCCCAATGCAATAGCGGTTCTTGCGGTTGGGAACAAGGGATCTTTCTTGAAAGCGCCTGATATGTACATGGAAAAGCTTATAGTAGGACCAGGGGCTGTGGGTGCAATTAACCTAGATGACCCTATAATAGATAATGTGAACAGAGTGGCGGAAAAGCTTGGAAAAACTTTAGACGAGCTGTCTATAGTTATACTTGATAAACCTAGACATGAAAAAATAATAAAGGACCTTCAGAAATTAGGGGTTAAGGTGTATGCACTTCCAGACGGAGACGTAGCTGGATCAGTACTTGCGGCTATATTTGATTCTGATATCGATATGCTATACGGTATAGGAGGAGCCCCAGAGGGAGTAATATCAGCTGCTGCTCTAAAAGCACTTGGTGGGGAAATGAATGCCAGGCTAAAACTTAGAAGCGAGGTAAAAGGTATAACACTGGAAAATGACAAGATTTCAAACTATGAAAAGATAAGATGCCAGGAGATGGGGATAGATATAACTAAAAAACTAACCATGGATGATCTTGTAAAAGATGATGAGGTTATCTTTTCAGCTACAGGGATAACGAAGGGTGACCTTTTAGAAGGAATTAAGATAAGGGGGAACATAGCTTCTACCCAGACACTTCTAATAAGAGGAAAAACAAGAACCATTAGGTATATAAACTCTGTACACAATCTAGACTATAAAAGTGAAGAGCTTAAAGAACTAATAAAATAAAAATATAAGGCAGACTTAGGTCTGCTTTTTTAACAGGGGAGGGCTTATGTTTTTTTATGACGATTTGGTAAAGAAGATTGAGAACAAAAAAATAAAATTAAAGAACAGCTATAGCTACGGATTAAATTTTAGGAGAAAGGCGATATGGCTCCTTACCGGGATACCTCTTCTGTTGATGGGGATGTTTGAGATATACCTATACTTTAACCTTGAGGAGGGTGGCAGCACAGGACTTTTATTGCTAGCGGCATTCGTAACGTTTTTAGGATTTTATAATATAAAGATGGCTTATGATTACAATCTAAAGGTGAATTTTGAAAAGGGGCATCTTAAAAATAAGAACATAGATATCAACTTGGAAGAGGTAGAAGAGGTGGAACTTAGTAGGATAGTACCTCCTGGCTCAAAAAAATTAGAAGCCTGCATATCTATAGTAACAAAAGATAAAAAACAGATAATAATACCGCTGATAATGAAAAATAGGGTTGAGTTTGCTGCAGTTTTAAAGGAATATTTTAAAGAGAAGTTTAAAATAATAAAGAGTGAAGATTAAAAAAATCCAAGATATTGTTCTTGGATTTTGCTTTTTAAAAATTATAAAAAAGAAGAGAAACGAGTTCTCTTCTTAAATTTTAAGAATTCAAATATTTTTCAAGTCTATCCATAGCAGTTTTAAGATTATCTAGAGAGAGTGTGCAGGCAACTCTTATGTAGCCATCCACACCGAATGCGCTGCCTGGTACAAGTGCAACTTTTGCCTTTTCTAATATATCTAAAACAAAAGTTAGGGAGTCTTTGTCACTAAATTTTTTGTAATTTGCAAATATATAAAAAGCCCCCTGTGCATCTGCAACCTCAAACCCAAGTTCTCTAAGTCTGTTTGTGACTAAGTTTGCCCTTCTACCATATTCTTCCGCCATAGAGCTGACGTCGCTTACTTCCTGCAGAGCCACGATAGCCCCATATTCAGAAAGAGTTGAAGGAGAGGTGATGGTATATTGATTTACTTTTATAAGTTCTTTTCTAATGTTTAATGGTGCCAGAAGGTACCCTATCCTCCACCCAGTCATGGAATGTGATTTTGAAAAACCATTTATTACTATGACCTTGTCTTTGACGTTATCGCATTTTGCTATGGAGTAGTACTCCTCTTTTCCAAATATCACTTCACTATAGATCTCATCTGAAATAATGTAGATATCTTTATTGGCTAAAAAATTAGCTATTTCTACTATATTTTCTTTTGGAAGTATTGTCCCGCTTGGATTTGAAGGGTAATTTAATATTATAGCTTTTGTTTTTTCATTTATAACTTCCTCTATCATGCTGCTTGTAAGGATAAAGTCATTTTTAGATACATCTATATGTACAGCTTTTGCATCGTACATATGCACTAGGGCGTCATAAAGGGAAAAAGCCGGGTTTATTATTATAACTTCGTCATCTTTTGCAAGGATACCCTTTAGGGTGGTAGAAAGAGCTTCTGTAGAACCGCAGGTTATCAACACTTCGTCTTTGTCGTACTTGATACCATACTTTTCGTCGTAAAATTTTGCAATTTCAATCCTGAGTTCTTCCAGTCCGCCTGTAGGTGCGTATTTTAACTGGTTGTTTTTCATATATTCTATAGATTTTTCAACTATAACACGTGGAGTAGGTATGTCGGGCTCCCCTATAGTTAGGTTTATGACATCGTCCATCTTTGCTGCTTTTTGAGCTATTTGTCTTATTATAGATACTTCTAACTCTTTTACTCTAGGATTAATATACATAGCCAATCACCAGACTAATCTAAATTTCTTAAATCTTCTATGATCTCTGTTTTACCGGCAGTTTTCTCATCCTTGTTTTTGATTATCCTAGCAGGACTACCAGCAACAACCACACCTTCAGGCACGTCTGCAGTAACAATAGCCCCTGCTGCAACGACAGAACCTTTACCTATTCTTACCCCTTCAAGAACAACAGCATTTGCTCCGACAACTACGTCATCTTCTACAACAACAGGGTCTGCTGAAGGCGGCTCGATAACACCTGCAAGGACAGCACCTGCACCGATATGGCAGTTCTTACCTACAGTTGCTCTTCCTCCAAGCACAACGTTCATGTCTATCATAGTTCCGTCACCGATTTCTGCACCTATATTGATAGAAGCTCCCATCATGATAACAGCGTTGTTTCCTATTTTTACTTTATCTCTTATTATAGCTCCAGGCTCTATTCTTGCGTTTATATTTTTTAGGTCCAGCATAGGTACAGCAGAATTTCTTCTGTCGTTTTCAATGTAGTAGTCTTCGATTTTTCCTTTGTTCTCTTCGAGGATATTAGAGACAGCTTTCCAGTCCCCTATTACTACCCTACTGTTTCCGTTTCCGAAAACTTTACATTCTGAAAAGTCTATTCCGTCTAAATCGCCTTTAATATAAGCTTTTACAGGAGTTGCTTTTTTAGCCTCCTTGATGAACTTGATAATTTCTTGTGCATTGTTTAAATTTGACATTTTAATGTGTTCCTCCCTTAATCTAAGTTTAGTACGTCTTTCATTTCGTAAAGTCCTGGTTCTTTCCCAAATAGGAATTCGGCAGCTTTTAGTGCCCCCGCTACAAAGACTTTTTTAGAGTGCGCCTCATGTTTTATCTCGATGATCTCATCTGTTCCAGCGAAGATTACGCTGTGCTCTCCAACGATGGTTCCACCCCTTACAGCGTGTACGCCAATTTCGTTTTTCTCTCTTTTCTTGAGGCCAAATCTACCGTGTGATAGAGTTCTTTCTTCCTCAAGTACGCTATTTATCGTCTCAAGAAGAGTTTTTGCTGTACCGCTAGGCGAATCCAGCTTTTTGTTGTGGTGTTTTTCTATAAGTTCGATGTCGAACCCTTCTGCAAGTATAGGCACTATTTTTTTCATTATTTCGTTTAGAAGATTTATCCCCAGCGAGGTATTAGAAGCAAAAAGCACGGGAATAACATTGGAAGCTTCTTTTATTTTTTCGATCTGCTCATCACTGTGTCCAGTGGTGGCTATAACAACCGCAGTGTTGTTCTTAGCAGCGTAGTCGATAACCTTATCGATATTTGAATAGTGTGAAAAGTCGATTATCAGGTCAATTTTTTTCCCTACTTCTTCTAAGCTTTTAAAAACATACTTTTCAGTGATATCTCCTACTGCTTCGATACAGGCAACAAGCTCCATGCCCTGTCTCTCTATTATTTCATTGGCAAGGAGCCTACCCATGGCACCATAGCCATATACAGCTATTTTCATAATTTCACCTCAAAACCTAAATTTTTTAATTTTTCAGCGAGTATTTTAGTACTTGCCTCACTAAGTTCGTCAAGCGGCAGTCTTAGCCCTCCTACATTCATCCCAAGTAGATTCATAGCTTTTTTTACAGGGATTGGGTTTGTTTCAATGAAAAGAGTGTGGATAAGATCGTTGTACTTTAGCTGCATCTCTCTAGATTTTTTAACGTCGCCGTCAAGGTAGCTGATGACCATGTCGTGAGTTTCTTTTGGCATAAAGTTTGCAAGAACCGAGATAACTCCTTTTCCTCCAAGAGACATAACTGGTACTATTATGTCATCATTTCCTGAGTATATTGCAAAATCCTCTCCGCAAAGCCTAGCTATCTCGCCAACATAGCTGATGTCCCCGCTGGCCTCTTTTATACCAACTATTTTTTCATTTTTACTTAGCTCAACCATAACATCTAGTGGAATGCTAAGACCAGTTCTACCAGGTACGTTGTAAAGTATGATAGGTATATTTACACTGTTTGCTATGGCCTCGTAGTGTTTTATAAGCCCGCTTTTGTTTGTTTTGTTGTAGTAAGGTGTAACCACTAAAAGCGCGTCTGCCCCAGCTTTTTCCGCCATTACGCTGAGTTTTACAGCATGCTCTGTGTCGTTACTTCCTGTACCTGCAACGATAGGGAGCCTTCCAGCAGCCATATCTGCGCAGTATTTTATAACAGATATATGTTCTTCGTCAGGAAGAGTAGAAGCCTCTCCTGTTGTCCCAACGACAACCAGTGCATCAGTATCATTTTCAATGTGGTACTCCACTAATTCTTTCAACTTTTCATAATTAACCCTGTTATTTTCATCAAATGGTGTTACAAGAGCTACTCCTGAACCTACAAAAATACTCATATTATAAATCCTCCTTGTCATTTTATCATCTAAGTGTATTATTATAAATAAAAAAAGATAAAAATCTAATAATTATAAAAACCTTCTGCTATTTTTTCACTTGGACCGGTCATATAGACATCGTTTCCGGCAATTTCTATGAAAAGCTCACCGTAAGGCAACACGACTGTAGCCTTATCCGAAAGTTTGCCTAAAAGGTTACCTACAAAAACAGTTGAGCTGGCACCGGTACCGCAGGCGTAAGTGACTCCTACTCCTCTTTCCCAAGTCTTTAAAAGGACCTTGTTTTTGTCTACTATTTCACAGAAGTTTACGTTTGTTTTCACCGGGTATAGCGGGTGATTTTCCACTGCAGGGCCTATCTTTTCAACCTGGGTATTTTCTAGATTGTCTACAAACACAACCGTGTGGGTGGTACCAAGAAAAAGTGATGAAAGCTCTAATTCCTGGCCTAATACCTCTATTTTTTGGTTAATAAAGCTGGCTTTTTTTGTAGTCATAGGAATCTTTTCAGTTTCTAAAAAAGCCTTCCCTATGTTAACTTTTGCATTGAAAAATTCTTCAGGGAAGATGGATATATCCATTACCCCACCCAAGGTGGCCACCTTGAAGTTTTTATCTTGGACGAGTTTTTTATCGTAAAGGTAGTGAGAGAAGCAACGTATACCATTGCCACACATAGGAGCCTGGCTACCGTCCTGGTTGAAAAATAGCATTTTTGGCATCCCGTTATCTTCATCCTTTGAAACTATCATCATACCATCGGCTCCTATACCTAGGTTTCTATGGCAGACTTTTTTTGCTAGTTCGGAATAGTCTAAATTCTCTACATCCTCTTCCATAAATATTATAAAATCATTACCTAAGCCGTGATATTTTTCAAACTTTAACATCTGTCCTCCTCGTTACCGCAAACAAGCAATCTGCAGTTACATATTTCTTGTTTTTGTTGATTTTTTTTAGCATGACCAAGTCCATATAACTATATTATTCCATTCCCGCTTATTTGGCAAAATTTAAAATAAAAATATTGGGAAATAAAAAAGGCTGACGGCATAAAAGCCATCAACCGTTGTATACAAATGTAAAAATAATTGCCCACAAAAGCTGATAGCCCCCCATTATGTTCTGGCATGGACATAATGACAGTGACAGGGATATTATCCCGGTCCCCAAGAAAAACCCTGGCTGGAGTTTCCCTTTCGGCAGATGCCCCTTTCATACTGCTTCAAAGAATTGCCATTCTCTGCAGTTTTACTATTGACCCTCTGCACCTCTATCTGAAAGTGTATTCATTTTTCAAGTATTGTATCAATAAATCAACTTTAATAAAAATATATTATTTGAATAACACCTATATATAATTTATATTTTAAATAAGCTCTGTATTAAGAATATAATAATTTAATTAAGAATTTTCATAATAGGGGGAAGTTTTATGAACCTGGATTTAAACAATTTACAAATAGAGATGACCTACTGCAGGAGGGAGCTCCATAAAATACCGGAAACTGGATTTAAGGAATTTAAAACCCTCAGCTTTTTAGAATCAAAATTAAAAGAGTACGGTTATGAGCCTGTAAAAATAGCAGAAACCGGGCTTTATGTCTATATAGATGGAGAGCAAGAGGACGGGGTTGCATTTCGTGCTGATATGGACGCCCTTGAGATAGAGGAAAAAAATGATGTAAGTTACAGTTCCGAGCACAAAGGGAGGATGCACGCCTGCGGACATGATGGGCATATGTCCATACTGTTGGGCTTTGCAAAATACCTTTCTACTTTTGGAAAACCAAAAAAGGGAATACTGCTGGTTTTCCAGCCGGCTGAAGAAGGTCCGGGTGGAGCCAAGGATATAGTAGAAACTGGAATCTTTGAAAAATACAACATAAAGGCTATCTTCGGCCTGCACTTGTTTCCGAACCTTGATCAGGGGACAATAGGGTGCAAGAGAGGACCACTAATGGCAAAGACAGCCGAACTAGATTTTAAGGTAATAGGTAAGAGCGCCCACGGGGCTATGCCGCACACAGGTATAGACGCCATATACGTAGCCTCAAAGTTGGTGGAAGCCTACCAGGGTATAATAGGTAGGAGCCTATCCCCGGTGGAGGGTTCGGTTATAACAATAGGTAAAATAAGAGGTGGAGACGTCAGAAATATAATAGCCCAGGACGTTATATTGGAAGGGACGGTTAGAACTTTTTCCAACGAAGTCTATAATACTATTATTAAGAGGATAAAAGATATAAACAGGGGGATGGAGTTAGCCTACGGCGTGGAGATAAAAGAGGATATAAGACCACTTTACCCGCCTGTGGTGAACGATGGCAAACTGTATGAGCATTTCAAGGCTGCCATTGAAGGGAAAAGTAATTTTATCGAGATGGAACCGCTTATGCTTGCTGAGGACTTTTCATACTATCAGGAGGCTGTTCCGGGAATATTTTTTATGCTCGGGACTAGGACTGATGAGTTTTGCTATCCTCTGCACAACAGCAGGTTTAATTTCGACGAAGTGGTGTTGAAAGAGGGACTTAAGGTATTCATAGAGGTATCAAAAGAGATGGGGGCAATATAGTCAAAATTCTTTTATAAGGAATTTTAAATATTTTAAAGGATAAGAGTTCGAACTGGGTAAAAATAGAGTTAGAACTTTTGTTAAAAGAGGGGCTAATAAGGGGGGCATTACTATGAAAGTTTCAAAAATAATGATATTACATGGAAGAGTGCAGGGGGTTGGGTTCAGGTACTTCATACAGTATACAGCAAAGGAGTTTGGGGTAAGCGGATACGTAAAAAACCTAGATGACGGAACCGTAGAGATATTGGCTCAGGGGAACCCTGGAGATGTGAAAAACTTAAAAAGTGCAGTCATAAAAGGGAATGGATTTTCAAAGGTTACAAGGATAGACGAGTCCAGTATAGAAACAAGGATGCATAGTGATTTCAAGATAAAATATTAGCGTTTATATTTTATTAGCAACACAGTACTAAAAAAATGGTACTATACCCCGTTTTAGTTAAAAATAGTTGACATGGAGCACGAATTGTGGTATCATCTTTTACAATAATTTTGGGCAAAATAAAGGGAGTTTTTTAAAATTATATAGCTTAGCATACACTCATATAAGCCAATAATAAGGATTGGCGTATCTACGACTAACCGTTAAATTAGTCTCTATGGGTGGGGGTATGTAGTACGAAAAACCTGGGTACATACTTTCACGTTCATAGCGGAAGGTGAATGGAGTATTCAGTTTTTTTATTATTCGATTTGGAGGGAAAGAGAAAGAATGAAAAAAGGAAGCATCATAATACTTGACTTCGGTTCTCAGTACAACCAGCTGATAGCTAGAAGGATAAGGGAAATGGGAGTATATGCAGAGATAGTGCCTTACTTTACAGACCTAGAAGAGGTAAAAGCTATGGAGCCGAATGGGATAATCTTGTCAGGGGGGCCTGCTTCTGTTTATTTAGAAGATGCACCTACAGTTGACCCAAAGGTATATGAACTTGGGATCCCGGTACTCGGCATATGCTACGGAATGCAGCTTACTACACACTTATTGGGTGGAGAGGTAGCCAGAGCAGACAAACAAGAGTTCGGAAAAGCAGAGCTTATTATAGATAAAAAAGATTCATTGATTTTTGACAGTATACCTGAAAAAACACAAGTTTGGATGAGTCATGCCGACCACGTTACAAAACTTGCACCAGGGTTTGAAAAAATAGCACACACAGACTCATCTGTTGCTGTTGTGGCAGACGAAGCTAGAAAAATATATGCAGTTCAGTTTCATCCAGAGGTAACTCACTCTGTTTATGGTAAACAGCTTTTAAGCAACTTTGTGTTCAACATAGCAAAATGTGAGAAAAACTGGAGAATGACAAACTACATAGAAGATACAGTGAAGAATATAAGAGAAAAAGTAGGGAACAAAAAAGTTATACTTGCCCTTTCAGGTGGGGTGGATTCATCTGTCGCCGCCGTACTTATACATAAAGCCATAGGAGACCAGCTTAGCTGTTTCTTCATAGATACAGGACTTATGAGAAAAAATGAAGCTGAGAAGGTAATGGAAGCCTACGGAGAACACTTCCATATGAATATAGAGTGCATAAACGCCGAAGAGAGATTCCTTTCAAAACTAAAAGGGGTAAGCGACCCAGAGGAAAAAAGAAAGATAATCGGACGTGAGTTTGTAGAGATATTTGAAGAGCAAAAGAAAAGGTTTAAGGATGCGGATTTCCTAGCACAGGGAACAATCTACCCTGACGTAATAGAGTCCCAGTCGGTTAAAGGACCTTCTGCAACTATAAAATCTCACCACAATGTAGGCGGACTTCCTGAAAATATGGAATTCGAACTGCTAGAACCTCTTAGAGAGCTGTTCAAGGACGAGGTTAGAAGAGTAGGTAGGGAGCTTGGAATCGCAGACCACATGATAGACAGACATCCATTCCCTGGGCCAGGTCTTGGTATCAGGATACTAGGAGAAGTCACAAAGGAAAAAGCAGATATTCTAAGAGAAGCAGACGACATATTCATAGAGGAGCTTAGAAATGAAGACCTTTATGACAAAGTAAGCCAGGCTTTCGTGGTGTTGCTGCCTGTCAAATCTGTAGGTGTTATGGGGGACGAAAGAACATACGAGTACACGGCTGTTCTTAGGAGTGCCGACACAACTGACTTTATGACTGCAACTTGGTCACATCTTCCTTACGAATTCTTGGAAAAAGTGTCCAACAGGATTATAAACGAAGTTGACGGTATCAACAGGCTTACCTATGATATCTCTTCAAAACCACCAGCAACTATTGAATGGGAATAATCGGCAGACTGTGAGTCTGCCTTTTAAATAAAACTTGGATAAATTAATGTAAATTAAATATAAAATTTGAAATCTATCAGGAGGTTGTAGATGCTAAACGGGAAGATAATAAAAGAAGCAATTACTTTTGACGACGTACTTTTAGTTCCTCAAAAGTCAAATGTACTTCCAAGTGAAGTTAGCCTAAAAACAAAACTTACTAAAAATATCGAGATGAACATACCGTTCATAAGCTCGGCTATGGATACTGTAACAGAAGCTAAGCTTGCAATAGCTTTGGCTAGAGAAGGTGGGATAGGTTTTATCCATAAAAATATGTCTATAGAACAGCAGGCTGCTGAAGTAGACAAGGTAAAAAGAAACGAAAGCGGAATGATAACAGACCCTGTAATACTTAGCAGAAACTCTACTTTAGAAGATGCTGACAAGATAATGGGGACTTACAGAATATCCGGTCTGCCTGTTGTAGAAGAGGACGGAACTCTAGTTGGGATAATAACTAATAGAGACCTCAAATACAGGAAAGATCTTTCAAAAAGCGTGGAATCGATAATGACGAAAGAAAACCTTATAACTGCTCCTGAGGGGACTACACTAGAGCAAGCAAAAGAAGTACTTCTTGAAAATAGAATTGAAAAACTTCCTATTGTAGGTAAGGACGGGAAGTTAAAAGGGTTAATAACTATAAAAGATATAGATAACATAGAGGAGTTTCCTAATGCTTGTAAGGACTCACAAGGCAGGCTTAGAGTTGGGGCTGCTGTCAGCGTAGGAAACGACACAATTGAAAGAGTAGCAGCACTTGTAAAAGCTGGTGCAGACGTTATAACTGTCGATTCTGCACATGGACATTCAAACGGTGTAATTGAAACAGTTAGACAGATAAAAAATGCCTTCCCTAATCTAGACGTTATAGGCGGGAACATTGTAACTGCCGAAGCTGCAAGAGAGCTTATAGAAGCTGGTGCAGACGCAGTAAAAGTAGGGGTAGGACCTGGATCTATATGTACTACAAGGGTAGTAGCCGGAGTAGGAGTACCTCAAATATCAGCTGTAAATGATGTTTACACATTGGCGAAACAGTACGGAATACCCGTTATAGCTGATGGAGGAATAAAACTTTCTGGAGACGTTGTAAAGGCTATAGCTGCCGGTGCTAACTGTGTAATGGCAGGCGGACTTTTAGCAGGAACTGAGGAAGCGCCTGGGGAAGAGATCCTTTATGATGGTAGAAGATTCAAAGTATACGTTGGTATGGGATCACTTGCAGCTATGCAAAGAGGAAGTAAAGATAGATATTTCCAAAGTGAAGCTGAAGCTAAAAAACTAGTTCCTGAAGGAATAGAAGGGAAAGTGCCTTACAAAGGTAAACTGTCCGATGTGATATTCCAGCTTTGCGGAGGGCTTAGAGCCGGTATGGGATACTGCGGTACAGCTACAATTGCGGATTTGAGAGACAACGGTAAATTTGTTAAAATAACCGGAGCAGGGCTTCAAGAGAGCCATCCTCATGATATAAGTATCACAAAAGAAGCTCCTAATTACCACAAATAGAATAAAATATTAGATCCATATAATCTTTTTAATACGCGAAAAGAGTTTCTACCAACAGAGCAAAAATCTGTTGATTATGGAGCACTGTTGGTGTGCTCTTTTCCGTTTATGGTCTCATTTGAGGGTACGCCTCAAATGAGACCATTTTTTGTTTTTTGAAATAGATAATTTTATAAAATGATGCGATATAAAACTGGAGGAAAAATATGAAAAAGTTTATAGAAGCAGCAAGTGGGAAAACCAGAGCTCAGCTGGTGCTAAAAAATGCCGACATAGTTGACGTGTTTACGCAGGAAATCTTCAGAGGCGACGTAGCCATACAGGATGGCCGTATAGTTGGGGTTGGCGAGTACAGTGGGGAAAAAGAGTTAGATTGTAGCGGGAAATATATAGCACCATCATTTATAGATTCCCACATGCACCTAGAGTCCTCCCTGGTAACGCCGGCAGCATATTCAGATGCAGTTCTTCCGCACGGAGTGACGACAGTTATAGCCGACCCACATGAGATAGCCAATGTAGCTGGGAAAGAGGGTATAAAATATATATTGGATTCCTCAGAAAAAACAGTATTAGATATTTTTATGATGCTGCCATCCTGCGTTCCGGCTACACAGTTTGAGAGCTCGGGAGCAACTCTCACAGCAGATGATTTGGAGGAGTTTTATCTTCATGAAAGAGTACTGGGGTTAGGGGAAGTAATGAACTATCCTGCGGTACTAAACTGCGAACCGGACATGCTAAGAAAAATAGCAGGATCCATAAACAGAGGGAAGCTAGTGGATGGGCACGGTGCGGGCCTAAGGGTAAACGAGATGAACGCCTATGCTTCCGCGGGTATTAAGACGGACCATGAGTGTCAAAGCGCTCAGGAGGCAAAAGAGAGACTTAGGAGAGGGATGTATGTCATGATGAGGGAGGGGACAGCAGCCAAAAACATTCGCGAACTATCCAAGGTGCTTACCCCTTTGAATAGCAGGAGGCTGTGTATCTGCACCGATGATAAGCACTTGGACCATCTTATAGAAGAGGGTAGCGTAGACTGTGCTGTGAGGGTAGCTATAGAAGCAGGGATTCCGGCTGTCACTGCTTACCAAATGGCCACCTTAAATAGTGCAGAGTGCTACGGTTTAAAAGACAGGGGGGCTGTGGCGCCAGGATACAAGGCCGACTTTATAATAGTTTCAGACTTGGAGAGGGTGAAAATCGAAAAAGTATTCAAAAACGGGGAGCTGGTGGCGGAAAACGGAGAATGCATAAAAAGATCCGGGAACTATTGTTCTGTTCCGAAAAAACTTATCTCGTCATTGAACTTTGGTGAAATTTCAAAATCGAATATAAGTATTAGCATTGATGTGGGAGATAAAGCAAATATAATCGAGATAATTCCGAACAAGTTAGAGACCAGGCATGTTGTAGAAGAGGTGTGCACAAAAAGAGGGAAGTTTCAAACATCAGTGGAAAGGGACCAATTGAAGATGCTGGTGGTGGAAAGGCATAAAAATAGTGGCAATATAGGAAAGGGAATAGTTAAAGGTTTCAAATTGAAAAAGGGTGCTATAGCAGTAAGCGTATCCCATGACTCACATAATGTAATAGCAGTTGGGGTAGATGACGTAGATCTAGTAATGGCCTTGAACGAGCTGAGGAGAATAGGTGGGGGGATAGTCCTGTGCGTAGAAGGGAGAGTAGAAGCAGAATTAAAACTCGAAATAGGAGGACTCATTACCGAAAAAAGTCCAAGTGAAGTGGTAAAAAGTCTGAAAAAGTTACATGAAAATACAGTGAAAATCATGGAAAGTGGAAATTTCAACCCTTTTTTAACCCTGTCATTTATCTCCCTGCCTGTTATACCGGAAATAAGGTTGACTGACAAGGGAATTTTTGATGTAAGCAACTTTAATTTTTTGAATTTAAAGGCTTGATAGATGCGGGAGTGTTTAAACTTGTCCGGATAAAGTTTGGAAAGATAGAATAATTATGATTAATATGACCAGAGAGAAATAAAAAATGCAGCCTGAAAGCTGCATTTTTTATGTTTATTAAGCCTCTTTTTTAGCTAGAAGCTCAGCTATTTGAACTGCGTTTAAAGCAGCACCTTTTAAAACTTGATCAGCAACAACCCATAGAGATAAACCGTTGTCGAAAGCTAGGTCTTTTCTTATTCTTCCGACATATGTCTCGTACTTGCCTGCCACATCTTTAGGCATAGGGTACTCTTTGTTTTCAAGGTTGTCTTTAACAATTATACCTTCAGAATTTGCAAGAAGTTCTTTAACTTCTTTTACGTCAAACTCTTTTTCAAGCTCAAGAGTAATAGACTCAGAATGAGCCCTAAGGACAGGAACTCTGACAGCTGTAGCTGTAATTCTGATCGAATCATCGTGGAAAATTTTATGAGTTTCATTTATCATTTTCATCTCTTCTTTAGAGTAATCATTATCTAAAAATACATCTATGTGAGGGATCACATTGAAAAGAAGCTGGTGAGCAAATGCAGATACATCAAGCTCTTTTCCATCAACAAATTGTTTTGCTTGAGAAAGTAGCTCATCCATACCTTTAGCACCTGCGCCTGAAGCAGCTTGGTAAGTAGAAACAATTATTTTTTTAATTCCATATTTTTTATGGATTGGATAAAGTGCAACACACATTTGGATTGTAGAGCAGTTTGGATTTGCAATAATTCCCTTGTGTTTAAATGCATCCTCCGGATTAACTTCAGGTACCACAAGAGGCACCTCAGGGTCCATTCTGAAGGCACTACTGTTGTCTATTACCACTACACCATTTTTTGCAGCTATAGGAGCAAACTTTTTAGTTATATCTGCCCCAGCAGAGAAAATAGCGATGTCTATGCCTTTATGGAACTCTTCCGTTAATTCTTCTATAACTACATCCTCACCTTTAAATTTAAGTGTCTTGCCTGCTGATCTAGCAGACGCAAAAAGATGAAGTTCTTTTAGAGGGAAATCCCTGTCTTCTAATACCTTCAGGACTTCTACTCCGACAGCACCGGTAGCACCAACTACCGCCACGTTATATTTTTTCATACAATCCTCTCCCTGTCTTAAATAGATTAAATTTTTATGTAAAGCATACAAGCTTTATTTGGCATTTTATTGTCTAGCGAAAATACATATGTTTGAATTCAAGCTGTATATAGATGAATATGCCCCTTTTATAGGGGCATAGCCAGTTTACCCTTTAATTTGACTAGTTGATGTTAAGAGCAAGGTAGTCAAAACTTTTTAAGTGAGCCTTAATGTCCTTTTCTTTAACAGCTTCTGTTAGTATTATTATGTAACCGTCTTTTTTAATGAAGTGCTCTACTTCGATACCTGCATCTTTTATATCTTCACAAAGATGGATGTCAGCGTTTTCTACCCTCAAGTAGAATTTAGATACGATTTCGTCCGAAGGCACTACATCTATAGGTTTTTCGATGTTGTAGTAAAAATCCCCTTCGTACTTGCTTCTTATGCAACCTTTAACTATGTCAGCAACAACTGCAGATGCCGTTGCGTCCATTCCAGCACCCTTACCGTAGAAAAGAGTCTTACCTACATAATCACCTTCT
This sequence comes from Ilyobacter polytropus, assembly GCA_003246855.1. GTDB lineage: Bacteria > Fusobacteriota > Fusobacteriia > Fusobacteriales > Fusobacteriaceae > Ilyobacter_A > Ilyobacter_A polytropus_A. The sequence continues at coordinate 18,331 of QKCP01000164.1, read as the reverse complement.
ACTTCAATAGCATTAAAAACCCCGTTTACATTTGCAAGTTGCTCACTTTTTTCTAGAAGGGTAGGTTTTACGCATACTTCGACTCTGTCCCCGATAGTTCTAGCAGATGCGACAAGCTTTATAACGTAGCCAAGCTCATCAGCAGCCTGTATATCTTCAGGTTTTATTTTTGTGATCCCGCTAATTGAAACATTATCAAAATCAACACAGCCACCGTAAGCTATAGAGGCAAGTATTGTAATTTTGTGTGCTGTATCGATTCCCTCTATGTCGTAGGTAGGGTCTGCCTCTGCATATCCTTTTTCCATAGCAACCTTTAAAACTGCATCAAAGCTTAGGCCTTTTTGAGTCATCTCTGTCAGAATATAGTTTGCAGTACCGTTTATGATACCTTTTATGCTCTGGATATTGTTTGCAATAAGGCTTTCTTGAAGAGGTATGATAATAGGTATACCCCCTCCAACACTTGCTTCGTAGTATATGGCAGTGTTGGTTTCTTTAGCTTTTTTAAAAAGCTCTTTAGCGTGTTTTGCAATAAGTGCCTTGTTGGCAGTAACTACACTTTTTCCGCTTTCAAGAGCTTCTAAAAGTATTTTCTTTGCGATGGTTTCCCCACCTATAAGTTCTACCACAACTTCTATTTCATCATCTTCAATAATTTTTTTATAGTCATTTATCAGAATGTTTTTATCAAAATCAAAAGAGAACTCTTTATCTAGGTTTAAGTCACAGGCGTACTTAACCTCTATATTAGCGTTTGCTTTGTGAGAAATCTTTTCGGCTTCATTTAGCAGTATTTTTAGAGTACCTTCACCTACAGTACCAAGTCCAATAATTCCAATTTTCAAACTGTTCACCCCTATTCTTAATCTTTTAAAATATCTCTATTTTTTAGCACAATATTATTAAATTATTGATACTTAAATATAAAAAAAAATTAATAAAAGTTTAATATTTTAATTTTTTATATTAAAAAAGGGCTTTTTTCTTGCTAAAAAAGCCCCGTAACAAACCTAGTTTCAGGTAAAATACTAATGCAGTTCAGCTAAATAATTTAAGCTGGTTTAAATAAATTATTCAGCCCACTCTTGATAAAACAAGTTAAATTAATACTAGCATAAGCATATTTTGTTGTCAATTCAATTTTTAAAAATTTATGACATTTCATTGCAGTTTTTTAAATTCGGCATACTTTTTCAGATAAACGTGAATTACGTTTATAAAAGCAGCGTAACTCCAGGTTAGTGGAAAAACTGAAACCGATTCATTAGCAAAAGGATTTACCTGTTCTGTAACTACATCGCAATTCTTGTAAAAAGTCACGGTTATCGGAAAACGCTTTTTAGTGTATATGTATTTCTTCATAGCTTTTTTAATCTCTTTGGCGGTATATTGTCATTTTATTACTTTAGAGCTTTCAGTAGTTTATTACGAGCTTCATATATTATGATGTGGTTCAGCTTGAATGCCTCCTCGTAATTTTTTTAGCGGCTATCCAGTAGTAAACGGGCTGAGAAGAATTCTCAGCAAGGTTTAGGCTTGATCCTATTCCAGAGTTCGACAAACCTTTATATGGTAGCGTTACAGCATAACACACCGTCTTCAGCGTCCTTTTATACTTCTTCCAGTCCAAGCTTTTCTTTGCTGCCTATGGCGTGGTAGTCTAAACAGTGACTATAGTTATAAAATACGTTAATCAAAGAACAACAGGCACCATTGTAGGAAAAAAGCACTTTTTCCTTCGGCATATAGAATGCAGCTTGGGGCATAAATATCTTTAACGCCCTTCTTAATTGAGGAGAAGTTGTGTGTGTGATTTTTTTATGTATATATTCTCGTGAAAATCCATCAAGTCGTTTATCTTTAGTTAGACACCTAGTTTTCATTCAATAGTTGTAAGCTTGTGATCAGGCTTTAATTTAAAAACTTAATTTCGATTTTTCATGATTTGTCGACCCAAGAAAAGCCCATACCATTTTGAACGGGGTGCAGTTTGTGTAATCCTTTTCACCTACGTGATGGAAAAAGCGCTCTCTTATTTTTATTATTGGTATTGGAAAACTTGAAAAAAGAATTAAAAAATGCTATATAAACTATATGAGAGGTGATATTAGTGGGGAAAGACGGTAAAACAGAGGATATATGTAGCTGTAATATTATACATGAAGACATAGTTGAGCGTGTAAAAGAAAGTATGTATGACGAGGAACTTTTGGAGGATGTATCTAGATTTTTCAAAATATTTTCAGATAAAACCAGACTTAGGATAGTTTCTATGCTCCTTCAGGAGGAAATGTGCGTATGTGACATAGCACATGTGCTTAATATGTCTCATTCGTCGATATCCCACCAGCTTAGGGTGCTTAGACAGTATAGGGTGGTAAAGAACAGAAAGGAAGGGAAGGTCGTCTACTATAGCCTAGATGATGAGCATGTAAAAAATATTTTGGCTCAGGGTATAGAACATCATAAGCATGGCGGTTAAATAATAGAGGGTCAGCCCTCTATTATTATTTTAAAAAGTATTTGCCTAGAAATCTTGACTTTAAGAATAAAAAATGTTATATATGAATATATGAACAACTCTTCATATGAAAAGGAGGATTTTATGGAAAAGAATTTTTATCTTAAAAATTTAAATTGCGCCCACTGCTCAAATAAGATAGATGAGGCCATTGGGCATCTACATGATGTAGAAGAACACAAGCTTAATTTTATAAGCAAAAAGCTTAGTTTAAAGCTGTCATCTAAAGGAAATGAAGAGACAGTCCAAAGAGTAAAAAAGCTTATAAAGAATATAGAATCCGTTGTTGAAATAGAGGATTTGGATGAGGACAGCTGGATGGAGGTTGAGCTATACCTAGAAAATTTAGGGTGTGCCCACTGTGCAAATAAGATTGAGGAAAAAATTTTAGAAAGAGATCTGGTTAAAGATTTCAGGTTTAGTTTCATAAGCAAAAAACTTAACTTTAAAGTCCAGAAGAGTAGGAAAAAAGAAGTGTTGGACGAGATAAAAGCTATAGTAAAATCAGTTGAGCCTGAGGTAGAGGTTGAGGAGTTGAGCCTTAGATATAAAAAGCTTAACGTGAAGTTGGAGGGTTTGAACTGTGCAAACTGTGCTGCTAAAATAGAGGAAAAGGTGAAAAATTTAAATGAGGTCTACAAGGGGGCGTATAATTTTTCAAACGGTTTATTCAGCCTGGAGATAGAAAAATGGGTAGATCAAGAAGAGTTCATTAAAAAAATACAGGGTATAGTTGACCAGATGGAGCCTGGGGTTATAGCCAGCATAAAGGACGGGCACAAGATTGAAAAAGAACTGACATATGCTGAGGAGTTTTCTAAAAAAGAGCTGACTATGGCAATTTCAGGTGTGATAATATTTGTATCTGCACTTATTTTAAAAGATAAAACTTACCTTAGTACGCCAATGTTTTTAATAGCTTACCTGCTGATAGGCGGGGATATAGTAGCAAAGGCATTTAGAAAGGGTAGCAATTTATTCGACGAAAACTTCCTTATGACTATAGCTACGTTTGGGGCCTTTATTATAGGTGAGTATCCTGAAGCGGTTGCTGTAATGCTTTTTTACAAGGTAGGGGAGTATTTCCAGGAAAGGGCACTTTCATCTTCTAGAAGATCTATAGAAAAGCTCATGGACATAAAGCCTGATTCGGCAAATATAAAAGTCGAAGGGGAACTTATAAAGGTTTACCCTGAAGAGATTTCTGTTGGACAGAGTATCTATGTAAAACCTGGTGAGAAGGTACCTCTTGATGGGTTTATCCTAAGCGGTTACAGTTCGCTTGACACTTCAGCCTTGACCGGTGAATCGATGCTGGTTGACGTGGAGGCCGGAAGTGAGGTACTTAGTGGATCTATAAATAAAAGTGGCCTGTTAGAAATAAAGGTCACAAAACCCTTTTACGATTCTACTATAGCAAAGATACTGGATCTTGTGGAGAATGCAGGGACAAAAAAGGCCAAGACCGAAAAATTCATAAGTAAATTTGCAAAGTACTACACTCCTGTAGTAGTAGCTTTGGCTATAATGCTTGCTGTTTTACCGCCTGTTTTAATAAGCGGGGCCAGCTTTTCCGAATGGTTTTATAGAGCGTTAATATTCTTGGTAATTTCTTGTCCGTGTGCCTTGGTAATCTCTATACCACTGGCTTTTTTCGGTGGTATAGGGAGTGCTTCGCATCACGGTATACTCATAAAAGGCAGCAATTATCTAGAAGCGTTAAACGGTGTGAAAAGGGTGGTTTTTGATAAAACCGGCACGCTTACAAAGGGTATTTTTAAAGTAGCCAAGGTTGTGGCAAAAAATGGATATTCTGAAGCTGAAGTATTGCGTATAGGGGTTCATGTAGAAAAACTTTCTAATCATCCCGTTGCTAAATCTATTGTAGACTACTATGATAGCACGGTAGATATGTCGAAAGTGGAAAATTATGAGGAAATAGAGGGGTATGGAATCAGGGCTAGTTTTGAGGGTAAGGAAATTCTGGCTGGCAGCCATAAGCTGATGGAAAGTCATGCTGTCCCTTATGAGGTTCTTGATGAGCTCGGTACAGTGGTATATATAGCTAGCGACAAAACTTTCATAGGCTATATCGTCATATCAGACGAGGTAAAAGAGGATTCTAAATCAACTATAGAAGCTTTGAAAAAACGTGGTATAAAGTCTTATATGCTTACGGGCGACAATGAAAAGGTTGCCAGCAGCATAGGGGGATATCTGGGAATAGACAAGATATACTCAAGCCTCTTGCCGCACGAAAAGGTGAGCTACTTTGAGAAGATAAAGGGTGAGCGCAGAGAGGGGATAATATTTGTAGGTGATGGCATAAATGATGCCCCTGTACTTGCAAGGGCTGACATAGGGGTAGCCATGGGAGCTCTCGGCTCTGATGCTGCCATAGAAGCTGCCGACATAGTATTTATGACGGATGAACTCTCCAAACTTGAGAGTGCGTTTAGAATAGCTGAAAAGACCAGAAAGATAGTTATTCAAAATATAGTATTTGCACTGGGGATAAAACTTTTGGTGCTTTCTTTGGGGGCAGCCGGTTTTGCAAATATGTGGGAGGCTATATTTGCAGATGTAGGGGTGGCGTTTTTAGCTGTATTAAATTCAATGAGGGTTTTAAATATGAAATAAGATTAGGACTGGCAACTGCCAGTCCTAATTATTTATCACAAGTTATAATGATATTTTGAATTTTATCAGATATTATGTTATTTGCTGCAATGATGGATATTTTTCTGTCGTTCCTGAAATGAATTATTTTTCCACCAGCTTCCTCCACTAAAAGCATGCCAGCAGCAACGTCCCAAAGGTTCAAATTCATCTCCCAATAACCATCGAGCAGAGATGCTGCAACATAAGCTAGATCAAAGGCTGCTGCTCCCATTCTCCTAAGCCCCCTAAGCTCTGGAAGTATATTCGAAACATATTTGGTATTGTTGAACTCAGAAATGTTTTTATCATATGGAAATCCAGTAGCTAGAATACACTGGTTTAAATCTGTTTTATCGCTTATTTTGAGTTTTTTGTTATTGAAGTAGGCCCCTTGACCTTTTACGGCATAAAAAAGTTCGTTCAAATAAGGAGCATATATCACTCCTAGGACAGAGTCCCCTTTATATTGGAGGGCGATTGAGATTACAAATATGGGTATCCCCTGAGCATAGTTGTTGGTACCGTCAAGAGGATCTATTACCCAAAGATAATCAGAGTCTTTGTCCTGCTTCCCGGTTTCCTCAGCCAAGATAGCGTGGTCAGGGTATAAAGCCTTTATTTTTTCAATAATAAATTCTTCCGATTTTTTATCAATCTCTGTTACCAGATCTGTTATCGTTGATTTGGTATCTATAGCTAAATCAATTCTCCTAAAATTATCTTTCTGAAGCTTACCTACTTCTAAAACCCAGCTTTTAACCTCGCTTAAAACTTCATTTAAATTTATCATAAATCCTCCTTATAGCAAATCATTAATATGCACAATTTCACCAATCTCTATTGCGTTATCCAAACAACTAAGTATCAACTTTGCGGCCTCTATAGGTGATCTAACTATGCCGTCTTTTTTAGCCTCTAAAAAAATTTTTTTATTTCTGAATGAAGCCTCGTTTGTGTCTCTAAGTTTTTTTTGCATATCGGTTTCTATCATGCCAGGAGAGATAGCGAAAATCTTGGCAGGATATTTTTTAGTTCTCTGCTCTTCAGCCACGACCTTTGTAAGCATATTTAGACTTGCCTTTGTTGAACAGTAAAGTGAAAGGCCTGAAATGATTCTTGAAGCAGCACCGGAGCTTATATTGATTATGTTTTTTTTGAACGGAAAATCATTGTACCTTTTTAAAAATTCGCCTATTAGGATGCTGGCAGATGTAAAGTTTAGGTTTATCACTTTTTGTATATCCTGTGGGCTAGAAATGCTTATATCCCCTGGTTTTCCAACACCAGCAGCATTATTAATAAGGGTTATGCTTTCAATTTCATCTGTTTTTATGTCCGAGAAGATGATGTCTAATTTACCAAGAAGTTCATCTATATTACTTAAATCTATCGGGACCCATCTTACGTTGTCATTTAAAAGTGCATTGTCGAAAGACCTAGATATGGCGACTATTTTTTCGTTTTTATGGTTTAATAGTTCCAAAAAACTTTTTCCAAGCCCTTTGGAAGCCCCTGTAATAATATAATACTTCATAGCGACACCCCCCCTTATAGTTACTAAAATTATAAGATATTTTGTTACTTTTGTAAAATAAAAAACCCAGAAGGGTTTTTTGTATTTTTATATATTTTGTGGCAGGACTTTGTTGAGTACAACTCCTACAAGGGCTGCTATAGCAAGACCTGATATAGAAACTGTCTTCCAGATGGCAATGTTGTCGATGGCTATTCCCAAAACGAATATAAGGGAAGCTATTATAAGGTTTCTAGAGTGCCCAAAGTCCAAGTCAGCTTCAATGAGTGTCCTAACCCCAACACTTGCAATCATACCGAAAAGCAGAATAGACACTCCGCCCATAACAGGTACAGGTATAGTTTGAAGTATGGCACCGAATTTTCCTATAAGGCTTAGGGCGATAGCATAACCAGCAGCAATTCTTAAAATACTAGGGTCATATACCTTGGTAACGGCAAGTACACCGGTATTTTCTCCATAAGTAGTGTTAGCAGGACCTCCCAAAATACCAGCGGTCATGGTGGCTATGCCGTCTCCTAGCATGGTTCTGTGGATTCCAGGCTCTTTGAAGAAATCTTTTCCAACAACAGCCCCATTAGTTGTTATATCCCCAATATGCTCAATGAAAACGACAAGCGCTATCGGTGCAATAGCAAGAATCCCAGTGAATGTAAAATCAGGAATGGCAGTAAGGTCATGCAGTGCATCGGCAGACAAACCTATCCAATTTGCCGATTTTATGGCTGTAAAATTTACCATACCGAATGGGATGGAAACAAGGTAGCCAAGTGTCACGGATATTAATATCGGAACAAGCTTAAAGAATGATTTTTCCAAAATAGATATAAGTATCATGGAAATTATAACCACCAGAGCTATAGATAGGCTCTTTAAATCAAACTTGTTGTTGCTATACCCTATCATGCTGAGGGCTACAGGGCTAAGTCTTAACCCGATAACCATGATGATTGGCCCAGTAACTATAGGCGGGAAAAATGATTTTATCTTGTCTACCCCGAATATTTTGATTAGAAGAGACATTAAAATATAGACTAGTCCAGCACAGATAACCCCTGCCTTTACCGAAGCTATGCCCTCATCCTTTAGGACAAGTGTAAGAGCACCAATAAATGCAAAACTAGATCCCAAAAATACCGGCACAATCTTTTTTGTGCAGTAATGAAAAAGAAGGGTACCTATTCCGGCTGAAAGCAGTGCTATGGAAGGGTTTAGGCCTGTTAAAAAAGGCACTAGAACTGTAGCACCAAACATAGCAAGCACATGCTGTAGCCCAAGCAAATATTTTGTTTTAATATTTAAATCCTTGGTCATTACCATATTCCTCCTTAAAAAAATTATTTAAATATATTTAACATCAAAAAAAAAGGTCAAATACCCGGAGGTACTTAACCGTTAAGTTTGCTTAAGAATTTTTCCTGATTAACGATGTATCTTATATGCTCTGCTGTACCTATGATCTCACCATTTGAAGTAGAAGTTATATCGAAAAATAATTTTTTCCCCTCTATTTTAACAAGTTTTGCCTCGCACTCCACAGTATCCCCTACTAAACTTGCCTTCAGGTGCTTCATGTTAACAGATATGCCGACAGTTGTGTCACCCTCGTCTAGAAATCTTTGAACACACTGAAACGCCGTATTCTCCATAAACGCGATTAGTGACGGAGTAGAAAAAACTTCTAAAGCTCCAGATGCTACTTTTGCCGCTGTTTCGTCTTCATTCACGATTTTTGTCAGATTAAAATTTATTCCTTCTTTAAGCATAGCCTACCTCCTTTGGAATTTTAACAATCCAAAAGATTTTACTATATATACCCTTGAATGTCAAGGTAAATCAAGCTAATTACTGGATTTGGTCTAAAGAATCCAACTTTATAAAATTACCTTTGAGAATTACAGCTTCTATGTCCAACTTTTCGTCCAAAACCAGCATATCAGCGTCCTCCCATTCTATAATTCCGCCTTTTTTTGGATATATATTCAGTGCCTTTGCGGGATTAGATGTAAGAGGCTTTAAAGCCTGATCTAAACTCAGTTTTTCATCAAAAAAAAGTTTTTTAAACTGACTTAGGTTGTCGTCGAATTTCGAGATTGCCATATGAATCAGAAAGCCCTGCTCATCATAAAATGGCTTGCTGCCGTTTCCGTCAGAGCTGAAGGTTATCTGTTCCAGCGGGACACCTAAATCGACAGCTTCTACGAGAGCTCTGCTTGCAGGAAACTCCTCTATTTTTGTGGTAAAGTCGATATACCCTCCCAATTTAGCGAACTGTATGCCGTGAGAGAAGGCTTCCATATTTCTATTGAGGTGGGTTGGTAAAAAGTGCCTAACAGGTATATCCGAACCCTTTATCACTTCAAAAATTTTGGAGAGCCCTTCCTTGCCGTTTCCAACGTGCACAGCCATCCTTCCACCTTTACCTGAAAGTAGCCCCCCCTGCCTAAGTTCACTGGCTAGCCTCGTTAGTTCGCTGCTTGAAATGTGCGAAGCCCTGTGGTCAGAGAGCGCGACTTTGACTCCGATGACCTTATCTATCAGGCAAATATCTTTCTTTATACTTCCGGTGATGCTTGGACTTGGGAATTCATATGCCCCTGTATGTATAAAGGTCGTAATACCCTTTTCTTCTAATTCTCTTGCTTTGAACAGTAAGTTCTCCAAGTTTCTCCCGATAGAGTCACTCCCGAGAAGGCCTACGGCCGTAGTTATGCCTGATTTTAATAGTTCCATAAAATTAAGCTCCGGTATCCTGCTACCAAATCCAGCCTCACCTCCTCCGCCTGCCAAGTGGACGTGCTGGTCAATAAAACCTGGCACCAGATACTTCCCGTTAATGTCTATGAATTCAAACGTCAAGCCTTTTCCAGGCACTATGCTGTCTGAAATTTGCGCTATCTTTTTTCCAGAGATTAAGATGTCTTTTGTTCCGATATAATCTGGAGTATAAACTTTACAGTTTTTAAGTAGTGTCAACATGTGGATCCTCCTATCTAGGTTTTTAAAAATGTGCGTAAAAAAAGGAGGGTTAAACCTCCTTGAATTTATTATGTCCCGATGTCATTTTGTCTCTATTTCTTAAGATGCTATAGTCAAAAATCAAAAATGCAATAGAGAAAAAATCGAAGAAATTTTTTCGAAGACCTTTCCTACCTATGGATTTATCGTGCATCCTGAATGCAAACCTCAGGATGTTCAATACGTATTTATCATCCTTTTCATCAGGGGTAAATACTAAAATAGCTCCGACATATAAGACAAATATAACCGCTGCAACTATTCCTAAAATTAAAAGACTCATATGAATCACCTCGCTTTAGCAGGAATAAAATTTTTTAATGCACCCTTATAAATCTATTATACAACTAATAGTATAAAATCCTGTTAAAAAAATTTAAAATTTAATAAGATTTCTAATATTTATTTATTATACCTATGAGTATGCCTTCATCATATGATATAAGTGCTTTTTCAGAGGCCACCCTGTTGCTAGTGCATCTAGAAGACCCTCTTTCCAAGTGGAAGTTTTCCAGAGTATATTCAAAGCCTTTCAGGGAAAGGGAAATTACTACGTCGCTTAAAGGGATAAAGGATATCTCCAGGCCACTTTTGTTATGTAGGAAATGATTTTTATGTATAAAAAATATTTCTTCATGTTCACTTACCAATTTTATATTTTTAAATTTAGAGAGCAGGTTTATATTGGTAAGAAAGTGGTCTGTCCTTCCACCTAGAGCTCCTAGGACAAGCACTTCATCATAATTGAGTTTTTCCACCTCTCTAATTATAAGTTCACCATCGGTTTCATTTTTATGGCATGGAAACTTAATAAAATTTACGCCTTTATCTGTGTAGAATTCGAGGACACTAGGGGTAATAGAGTCCAAATCTCCCAAGATTAGCTTAGGTATACCGCCTAGCTTGAATAAGTGGTTTGCCCCGCCATCTGCGCAGAATATATCTGCCCCCTTTATAATTTCAGAGTAGAATGGATTTTCTGTGTCTATAGACCCGCTTAAAAGAATAATACATTTTTTCATAAATACCTCCGTAAGCATCTTAGTAGTTTACCAGGGTTTTTATCCATTTTTTAGAAAACATTCTTTTTCCTCCAATGAAGAATTTTAAGAGTTCCTCAGAAGCTGCCAACAGGAACACAAAGTACACCGGGAGTTTCAAATAAAGGCCCCCTATAATAGAGCATGGAACACCTATTAGCCAGAGACACAGCACCTCCAACAACAGGCAGTACCTTGTATCCCCGCCAGACCTTAAGATGCCGACTATATTTGTAGCGTTGAAAGACCTGAAAGGCAGAACTATAGCCATTACCAATATTATGTTCTTAGAGAACCTAAAAACCGTATTATTTATGCTGTACATAGATAATATTGGAGTTGAAAAAACTATGAGCATTGCACCTACTACAGAAGCACAGGCAACAGTCACTATGGAAAGTTTTATAGAGTAGTCATACGCAGCCTCTTCATCCTCCTCGCCAAGCTTGTGCCCTATCATAACACCAGATGCACTTGCTAGGCCTATAAAAGCAACAAATGCGATCCTGTCTATACTCATTCCGATGTTTACAGACGCTATCTCTTCTGTTCCAAGCCTTGCGTATACAACGCTATGAGCCGTTATTCCAAGAGACCATAGCATCTCGTTGAATATTACGGGCATGGCAGTGCCCACAATTTTTTTCAAAAATATTGTATCCGAGACCAGCATCTCCATTGGCCTGCATGAAAGTTCAGTTTTTCGTGACATAATTAAAAGCACCACACATTCTAAAAAACGTGATATGAGGGTACCAATGGCTGCACCTTCTATTCCGAGTTTTGGAAAACCAAATTTTCCGAATATCAGCAGATAGTTCATACCGATATTTAAGAACAGGCAAAAAAAACTTGCTAAAAGTGGTATTCTACTCTTTCCGATGTTCCGTAGCTGTATGGCGTAAACGAAGGAAATAGCTGTTACTGGAAATGAAAGCCCTATTATTTTTAAATAATTTGCCCCAAAGTGGATGACATCCTTATCTTTTGAGAAGATTCTTATTAGCTGCTCAGGCATGAAAAAACTAGCAGCCAAAAATAATAGAGCACCCAAAATACTCATTACCAGGGAGATACCTAAAACTTTATGTATATTCTTAAAGTCATTTTTACCATAAAACTGTGCAGTAAAGATGCCAGTTCCGCTATTTACACCAAAAAGATAGAGAATCAGCAAAAAGCTAATCTGATTAGCTATGCCAAGGCTGGCAATTTCGCTAATGCCTAATTTCCCCACCATAAATACATCTGCCATATTTATTGAGGAGATCACTAGATTTTGAAGGGCTATGGGCAAGGCTATAGACCAAATCTTCTTTTGGAACGCCTTATCCCCAAGAGCATTCTTAATGCTCAATTCCTTTAACATAAAAACCTCCGATTATATAAAACTAGTCGTCGTCATAACTTGTGTCTACCTCTATAAATACTGGAAGGTGGTCTGAGATTTTTTCCCGAGAAAGCTTATAATCGGAATTTGTAAAATCCAGAACGCCACTCCTACCGGTATATTCAGAAGTGTACTTAAAAGAGTAGAAGATATTGTCGTAGCTAGATGCCAGCCCACTTTTTCCAATGGTAGTTTTGTTTGCAGGATTTACCGCATAGAAGATACTGTCTTGGTGAGAAAAAAGGTTTTTAAAGCTGTCATCGTATGCCGGCAGATTAAAGTCACCGGCGATTAGAATATCTTGTTCATTTCCATTTAGTTTTTGGAAGTAGTCGTAGACTAGAGGTAGCGACAGGGCCTCGGCCTGCCTTTGACTTTTTTTATCACCAAAAATAATGTGCGCCAGGATAAAGGTAAAATCGAACTCGCCTATTTTGAAATCACAGGCGTAAGGTGGTCTAAAGAAAGCCCCATCATTATCAGGATAAAATCCTCTGTTGTTTAAGAATTTTACTTTGTCTTTTTTCCAAATATATGCAAAATATTCGCTATATTTATAGTCCCCAACTTTTGTGTAGGAGATGCGGTAATCCCATTCCTCTCCAGTAAGGGATTCCAGTTCTCTTTCTAGAGCTTCTACGCCACCCCTGTTCATAACCTCTTCTAGCCCAACTATGTCAAATAAAGATAGAATTTCGGCTAGTCTAGAGTAGTCTTTTTTGCCCCAGCCGAGGTGCTTTGCATTAAAGCTTGCTATTACCCCTGAGTCCGAGAATACCTGGGAACATAGCAGGATAAAGATAGAAAAAGTACATAAAATTCTCATAGCGACAACTCCTTGTAGAGAGATATTAGATTATATCATCACTGTGTATAAAATACAAAGAATAAAAAAGCTCCCTGAACTTAAAATTTCAGGGAGCCTAAAAATTATTTTTCGCCTACCATGGCTTCTACAGCATGCATTGTATGCTCGTTTATTTTTCTATAGCTGTTTATCATGTCTAGGTAATTTGTGATGATTCTTACATCAGTTTTTGACTGTGCCATTCTATTCAAATGCTCGTTTCTTGCATTTTTGAACTCTCTTACTATTTCGCCACTTTTTTTCATAGCTTCTAAAAGGACATCCTTTTTACTACCATTATACGCCTCATTAACATATTTGAAGAAATCAAATATTTTTTCATGAAGAACTGCAAGATCATTTTTTTGGCCACTGTTTAATTCAAGTTCCAGCTCATTTAGCTTTAAATGACTTTTCATAAGTCTTTCTATATAGTCGCTTACAGATTCATATTCGTCACAGATGCTGTGGTTTTTACCGGTATCGTCTATAAGAGCATGCTCCATATCCAAAGCCAATAAATCTGAATTTATCTCGGAGATCTCCTTTTGCACCAGATCAATCTTTTCCTCTTTACTAAAGACATCTGTTACGTACTCGTGATTTTTTGAATAATTATTTTGAAGTGTCTCTTTAAATTTATTCATCATATCTAAGATATCATGTCCTGTACTGAAGATCTCTTTTTTTACTTGCTCTATTGCAAGGCTTGGAGTCTCTAACATTCTTTTGTCTAGATGAGTGACTCTAACTACCTTAACCTCTTTTTCACTTACGAATTTTTCCAATAACTTAGCCAAAAAGGTTATCAGAGGAAGAAAAATTATAACGTTTGTAACGTTGAACATTGTGTGCGCAGTAGCTATATACCTTGCTATATTTGCAGTAGGATCAGCAAGAGTACCTAAAAACTTCAGGTAAAATGGGAATATAGACAGCACCCATGTAACCCCGACAACATTTACTATAGTATGAGCATACGCAGCTCTTTTTGCGTTTGCATTGGCACCAATAGATGCAAGTACGGCAGTGATTGTTGTACCTACGTTTTCACCCAGCACAAGGGCTACAGCTGTGTGCCCGTCTAAAAGACCTTGCGTAGCTAGGGCAATTGTGATCCCTAGGGTAGCTGATGATGATTGAACTATGGATGTCATAAGCGCCCCTACGCAAGCAGCAAGCAGCATTCCTGAAACTGTATCAGCGTTAAATTTATGGAACATTTCTACGAATTGAGGCATAGATCTTAAAGGATGAAGACCATCTTTCATAAGTTCTAATCCAAGGAAGATCATACCAAATCCCATAAGAGTAAGGGCTTTTGTTTTTTTTCTGTCGCTTTTAACAAACATATAGATGATAGCGCCAATACCTACTAAAGGAAGGCCATACTTACCTATTTTAAGTACAAGTATCCAACCGGTAACAGTTGTACCAATGTTAGCCCCTAGTATAACTCCTAGAGCTTGAGACAGAGTCATAAGAGATGCATTAACAAAACCTACAACCATAACAGTTGTTACAGACGACGATTGCACGATAGCAGTTAGTAATACACCGATGAAAGTGGCTATAAACCTGTTGCTTGTAAGGGCAGCTATTATTTTTCTAAGCCTGTCGCCAGCTATTTTCTGCAACCCTCCAGACATGTTTTCCATACCAAACAGGAAAATTCCCAACCCACCGATAACTTTAAATAAAACATCAAATATCATATTTCCCTCCATACTAACATATTTAAAAAGTGTAAAAATTATATAAAATCATTGTAAAAAACAATTTTATATAATGTAAAAAATGTGTAAAAATAAAAAAATGAAAAAAATATAGGGTCTAAAAAAGACCGCATGCAGCGACGTTTGAAAATTCGGCCTACTTAGCTCTCTCGACATATTTACCTGTTCTGGTATCCACCTTTATAAGCTCGTCCATCTGTATAAAAAGAGGGACTTGAAGTGTGTACCCAGTTTCAAGAGTAGCAGGTTTAGTAGCCTTACCAGTGGTATCACCCTTTAATCCAGGTTCTGTATAAGTTACTTGGAGTACAACTGTGTTCGGGAGCTCTACTCCAACAGGTCTCCCTTCGAAGAAAAGGATGTCTATTACCATCTCATCTTTGAGGTAATTAATTGCATCTTCTAAATCTTCTTTTGTAAGTGCGATTTGCTCAAAAGTTTCCTGATCCATAAAGTGGTATTGGCCGTCCAACTCATATAGGAATTGCATAGACCCCCTTTCGAGAATGATATCATCCATCATATCATTGGCGGCTATTGTCATATCCTGAGTTTTTCCAGAGATAAGGTCTTTTATTTTAAACTTCATCTCGGGAGCTTTGGCTTTTTTGCCAGATGTGCTCTGGTATCTTTCGGCTTTTAATATAATATAAGGGATACCATCCATTTGAAAAGTGCTACCGGCTCTTAACTCAACAGCTTGTTTCATTTGTATATTCTCCTCCTATACTAACACTAACAATACTTAACAAAATACCAAGAAATTATACTATGATTCTTAATAAAAATCAATTGCTTTTATATTTCAAACAAGAGGTAATCATAGATGTCTTTGGATTCATAGGGACTAGGCAATTTTAGGAGTGCTTTTAGCCAAAGTTTTTGCAAAGAGTAAAAGTCCGCACTCGCTATTTCACTAACTACCTGTTCCTTGAACTTTATCTCGTCATTCATGCGTTGAAAGCTGTTCAAAAGGAGCAGTTTGACAGGCTCAAAATTATCAAGGCTTAATCTGTCCAGGCGATAGTAAGTTAAAAGCAGCTCTTTGGTACAGAGTTGTTCCAGCCTCAAAAGTTTTCTAATTGAACTTACAACGTAGTCGTCATTTATCTTCTTTGACAGTTTCCCGGTTTCAGGTCCCTCTGTCACTATAAATGGCAGGAATATATCGCTTAAGTGGTAGTTTTTAAAAGATTTTGAGAAAAGAGAAAAACTTTTAAAAAATTTGTTACTCGTTTTATCAGTTTTGGAAAAATCCTGGTCCACCACATAAACTGTACCGATGTGCTTAAAAAGCGCTGTAGTGAGGTCTTTTGAGTGCACGAAGTTTAAGACGATATCTTCATATATCTTGTTTTCTTTGAAGCTACTAAGAATTTTGCTTAGACTTAGCAGGGCACTGTAAATCATTTCTTCGTCGAAAAGTATCCTTAGGAGATCTTTGACGAAGGTGTCAGTATCTATTTTAAGGTTTTTTAAAATCTGCGAGGAGCCGTCTATCTTAGTTAACTTTTCAAACTCCAATTTTTCAGAGTCGCTCAACTGTAACTTAAAACCGGAATCAGTGCTTGGAAGGATATTTTTATCCGAAAGGTATTTTCTTTTTTTTAAACTCTTAGTCAGGAAACTGAAATATACAGATTTAATTTTTGAGAGATGTTTGGTGTGAGTTATTTTTAATCCTAGTTTTTCGTGCAGAATACTTTCGAAATCTATAAACTCTTCTATGCCTATTAGTCCGTCTCTTTGTATTCCCACCGAGTTCCAGGTACAGGTATTTGGGACTATAGATCCGTCTTTTTGCGACATCACAGCAACATATTGTGCTATTCCCCCTCCTAAAGAATGCCCAGTGAGCCTTATATTTATTGGGTTGAATCCATTTTTTACAAGTTTTATATAAAATTTGTATCCCTCGTCGAACTGAGGGGGTCTCTTTCCGAAGCTAAGCAGCAGGTCGTTTTCTATAAAATCCCTGTAGGCGTCCTCTAGAGACCCGGTTTCGCTGCCCCTATAAGATATTACTACCTCCTCTCCTTTGATAAACGCCATGGCGAAAAAACCGGAAACCCGCTTGAAACCACTACTGTTTCCAGCAGTTTGATCCTCTATATCCAGAACACTCCACTGTTGGATGCAATCCTTGAAAAATTCGTAGGCCACTTTGAAGTTATCACGGTTTATTATGTTGTTTTTATTAGTTAGAATTCTTTTCCTGTTTTCTTCATTCTGAGTCCCATAAAGTATTTTTTTTAGCGTATTGCCGACATCCTTTTTATCGAAGTTGCAGTAGGCAAGGTTGCTCAGAAAAAGGTATTCGATCCCGGTTATCATAAAATTTCGCCCCGCTTTTTATAGTGGATATTTTTTACAGTAATCACATGCATTAACTGATATTTATAATATTTAATAGGATTTCCTGTTTTTATAAATTTTTGCTATAATATGTAGGCTGAGTTTATATAAGGATTTTCTCAAAGCTTAATTCTGAAGATGAAAAAATATTAATGGCAACAGATAATGGTCAGAAAAAAATTAAAGGAAAAAACTATTTTTAATTAAAATATTATCCAAGCTATTTTGAAAGGAGCATGAGATGAGAAATAAAAATAAAAAAAGAGAAAGAAGGGTATTATTGAAGATAATGAGAGAGAATCATAGTTTGAAAAATGATATAAAAATTTTAAAAGAGTTTATACAGTCATCCCCTATCCATAATTTTAAAGATGCCAAATTAAAAAATATTCAAAAAATTTCTGCAATACTGGAAAAGTATCCAGATTTAGCATAAAGATAGAAATAAGCTATTTTTGTTAATTGTAATCTATTGACATAGTCTTACAACAGAATATTATTTGGATGTAATTCTTTAATTTATGGATATACTCGTTAAAAGAGTTTATATTTGATTTGATAACACTTGTATAGTATAATCTCTTTAATCTCGGGTTTTATACTAGATTAATTTTGGGAGGGAAAATTATGAAAAAAATATTAGGGCTATTTTTTATTATTTTAAGTTTAAGTGTGTACTCGAAGGAAGAGATAACTTATCATGATAACGGATATGTGAAATCGATAATGAATTACGAAGATGGCAAGCTACAAGGTGTTAGTAGATGGTATTATGATAGCGGAAAGTTAGAAACCGAACAGAACTATATAGACGGAAGGATGGACGGACTGAGTACCTGGTACTATGATAACGGTTATGTGAAATCTAAAGCCAATTATATAGATGGAAGATTAGAAGGTGTGAGTACCTGGTACTATAATAATGGTAATTTAGACACTGTGGTAAACTACAAAGACGGCAAGATGGACGGGCTTAGCACTTGGTACTACTATAATGGTAATTTAGAGACTAGATCAAACTATAAAGATGGCAAATTAGACGGTTTAAGCGCCTGGTATTATAGCAACGGAAACTTGAAAACTGAGCAAAACTATAAAGATGGTAGGCTGGATGGGTTAAGTACCTGGTACTATGAAAACGGGAATTTAGATATACAGCTGAATTATCAAAGTGGAGAACTGGTATATTAATCAGTCGGAATTTTGAAGTATTTTTCAGAACGCTA